>VBDX01000131.1:31351-108354 GCA_005881885.1 Chloroflexota bacterium | reverse complement strand
CGACGCACCTCGTCGCGTTCAGCCCGACGGAGAACTTCACGACCTACTTCCGGGTCGCGCTCTTCGCTGGAATCGCGCTCGCCATGCCGGTGATCCTCTACGAGATCTATGCCTACATCGACCCCGCGCTGCTACCGAGCGAGCGCCGCTTCGTCCGTTTCATGGGGCTACCGGTGATCTTCCTCTTCGTGCTGGGAATGTCGTTCTGCTATTTCATGCTGCTGCCCAACGCGATCAAGTTCCTGATCAATTTCGGGAGCGAGGTCATCGAGAATCAGCTCCGAGCCTCGGACTACCTATCGTTCGTGACGATCTTCATCCTTGGCCTGGGCGTCGTTTTTGAGGTGCCCGTCATCATCTACGCACTCGTCCGGATAAACGTGGTCAGCCGGGACTGGCTCACCAAGCAGCGCCGGTACGTGTTCCTACTGGTCTTCGTGATCGGTGCCTTCATCACGCCGACCCCGGATCCGTTCAACCAGACGCTGGTCGCGATCCCGATGTATCTGCTTTTCGAGCTCGGTCTGTTCTTTGCACGTTTCGCCGGAGCGCCTCGAGCCGCATCTTGAGGTCCGCTTCCGCGCCGAGGTCCGTCGGCACGTAGTACCGGCGCCCGCCGAGCGAATCCGGCAGGTAGGTCTCCTCGGGCGCGACGTGCCCTTCGAAGTCGTGCGCGTACTTGTAGCCCTGGCCGTAGCCCAGCTCGGCCATCAGGCGCGTCGGTGCGTTCCGCAGATGCAGCGGGACCGGGTCCGCGCGCGTCTCGGCGAGGTCGTGCTGCAGCTCGCCGAGCCCGCGCTTGAGCGAGTCCGATTTCGGCGCTAGTGCGCAATACACCGCAGCCTCCGCCAGGGGGTAGTACGCCTCGGGCAATCCGATGAGGTGCGTGGCCTGCTGTGCCGCGCTTGCGATGACCAGCGCCTGCGGGTCGGCGAGCCCGACGTCTTCACCGGCCAGGATGACGATGCGCCGTGCGATGAACATCGGATCCTCGCCCGCGTCGATCATCCGCATGAGCCAGTAGAGTGCGGCGTCGGGATCCGAGCCCCGGACGCTCTTGATGAAGGCCGAGATCGTGTCGTAATGCTGGTCGCCTGCGCGGTCGTAGAGGAGCGAGCGACGCTGGAGCGCTTCACGGACCTCGGCGAGGCCGACCGGTTTCTTACCGTCGGCGCCAACGGCGGCAGCGTCAGCGGCCAGCTCGAGCGCGTTCAGCGCGACGCGCGCGTCGCCGTTGCTGACCGCGACGAGCGCATCCTCGGCATCCGTGGCCAGGGCAACGGTCCCCGCGAGGCCGCGCTCGTCGGCGAGCGCCCGGCGGACGATCGTCCGGACCTCGTCCTCGGTGAGCGGCTTCAAGGTGAAGACGCGCGACCGCGAGAGGAGCGCGGAGTTCACCTCGAACGACGGGTTCTCGGTCGTCGCTCCGAGCAGAATCACGTCGCCGTTCTCGGCGTATGGCAGGACCACGTCCTGCTGCGCCTTGTTGAAGCGGTGGATCTCGTCGATGAAAAGCACGGTCCGCTGATCCGTGAGCTCACGCAGCTTCCGCGATTCCTGGATCAGCTTCCGGAGCTCGGCGACCCCCGAGGCGACCGCCGAGATGGCGACGAAGCGCGCGTTCGCGCGCTTCGCGCCGATGGCCGCGAGGGTCGTCTTCCCGGTCCCGGGTGGACCCCACAGGATCATCGACGGAAGCTGCCCTGCGTCGATCGCTTTGCGGAGCACGCGACCCGCGCCGACGAGATGCCCCTGCCCGACGAACTCATCGAGGTCGCGGGGCCGCATCCGCGCCGCCAGCGGCTGATCCTTGGCCATCCGCCGATTCTCGCACCCCACCCCCTCCCCCAGGGGGTAGGATGACGCCCGTGCGATCCGAGATCCGCCACGATGTGGTGAGCCGCCTCCGCTCGGTCGCCGGGCACCTCAAAGCCGTCGAGCGCATGGTCGAGGAAGACAAGTACTGCGTCGACGTCATGAAGCAGACGATGGCGATCGAAAAGGCCCTCGAGCGGATCGACACGGTCATCCTCGAAGAGCATCTCGCCACCTGCGTCGCCGATTCGTTCCGTCAAGGACGCTCCGACAGGACCGTGAAAGAGCTGGCCGAGATCTTCTCCACCGCCCGCAAGTAGCCATCGGACCTTCGGTCCTCATATAAACTTTCTTTGATATGCTGCCGGTCGTGGAAAAGGCGCCGTGCTGACCCAGTCCGCGCTGCGGGAGCTCCGGAGCTATTACCGCGCGCTCGGCGATGTCAACCGCTTGCGGATCGTCCAGATCCTGGCGACCGAGGGCGAGCAACCCGTGTCGGAGCTGGCGCGGCGCCTGCGCATCAGCCAGCCGCTCATGTCCTGGCATCTCAGGCGTCTGCGGCGCGCCGGGATCATCCGGATGGAGCGGCTCGGCCGTGAAGTTCGCTGCTCCTTCGATCGCGAGAAGTTCGCCGAGCTCAATGCGCGCGGTCATCGGGTCCTGATGAATCGCGTCGAGGTGCAGTTGTGAGTCACGGAGTGGTCCCAACGCAGGTGGCGCGACGGACTCGTCTCGGCCTGGCGCCGATCGCGCGCCGCGCCGCGCGGCTGGGCATCTCGGCCAACGTGGTGACGCTGGCCGGCGGCGGGCTCACCATCATCGGCGCGGGGCTGCTCGCGGCGGGGATGCCGCTCGGGGCGCTCGTGGTCCTCGCGCTCGGCACGCTCGCGGACACGCTCGATGGGCAGATCGCGAAAGCGGCGGGTGGAGGCACGACCTTCGGGGCGTTCCTGGACTCCACGATCGACCGCGTCTCAGATTCGGCGCTCTTCGTCGGGACGGCCCTCCTCGCGGTGACCACCGCGCAGGCCGCGCTCCTTTGGTGGGCGCTCGTCGCGCTGGTCGTCTCGCTCCTCGTCCCGTATGTCCGCGCGAAAGCCGAATCGTTGGGAGCCAGTGCGACCGTCGGGCCGGCGCCGCGCGAGGGGCGGATCGTCATCTTCCTGCTTGGCCTCGCAGCTTGGGCGTTCTTCGGTCTCTTCCTGGCATTCGTGGCCGCGGTCCTCGTGGTCGCGCTGCTCGCCACCGTCACGCTCGTCATCAGGGTGGTCCACGTGGGCCGCCAACTCTCGACCAAAGGAAGGTAGATAGCTCGACGATGCCGACCACCAAAAGAAAGAGAACGGCTGTGCGGCGTATCGGCAAGGGCAGGATCCGCGCAGCGATCATCGGCGTGGGTAACTGCGCGAGCTCGCTCGTGCAAGGTGTCCATTACTACCGCACCGCAAAGCCTGGCGACCGGATCCCGGGGATCATGCACGTCGACCTCGGCGGGTATCACATCCGCGACGTCGACTTCGTCGCGGCGTTCGACGTCGACCGCAACAAAGTCGGAAAAGACCTGGCCGAAGCGATCTACGCCCCGCCGAACAACACCTATCGCTTCGCCGACGTGCCCCGCGCCGGCGTGAAGGTGTCGCGCGGCATGACCCACGACGGGATCGGGAAATACCTATCGGCGATAGTGCAGAAGGCACCCGGCGCGACCGACGACATCGTCGGGATCCTGAAGGAGCGCGAGGTCGACGTCGTGGTCTCGTACCTGCCGGTGGGAAGCGAAGAGGCCACGAAGTGGTACGTCGAACAAGCGCTCGAGGCGGGATGCGCGTTCATCAACTGCATCCCGGTCTTCATCGCGCGCGAGCCGTACTGGCAGAAGCGCTTCGCGCAGAAAGGCCTGCCGATCATCGGCGACGACATCAAATCGCAGGTTGGTGCCACCATCACTCACCGCGTGCTCACGCGCCTCTTCATGGATCGGGGCGTGCGGCTCGACCGTACCTATCAGCTCAACTTCGGCGGGAACACCGATTTCCTCAACATGCTCGAGCGCGAGCGGCTCGAGTCGAAGAAGATCAGCAAGACGAACGCCGTGACGAGCATGCTCGACTACCCTCTCGCTGAGACCGACGTCCACGTTGGCCCATCGGACTACGTTCCGTGGCTTCTCGACCGGAAGTGGTGCTACATCCGCATGGAAGGAACGACCTTCGGCGACGTACCGCTCAACGCCGAGCTGAAGCTTGAGGTCTGGGACTCGCCCAACAGCGCCGGCGTCGTCATCGACGCGATCCGTTGCTGCAAGCTGGCCCTCGACCGCGGCCTTGGCGGGACGATCGTGGCGCCGTCCGCGTACTTCATGAAGTCGCCGCCACGACAGATCCCGGACGATCGCGCGCGCGAGGGCGTGGAGGACTACATCAAGGGCACCAACGTCCAGACGCTTACCGGGAAATCGTAGTGCGCGACCGTCTGCTCCACGGCTCGGCCTTCTGGGCTTGGCGCCTGAGCGCGGCGCTCGCGCAGCGCCTGCCGTCGTGGGTGACCTATCCCGCCGCGGTGCTCGGCGGAGAGATCGCGTACCTGGTCTGGGTGAGCCGGCGGCGGATCGCCAAGCAGAACTTCGCGGTCGTCCTTGATAAACCCGTGGATCACCGCGACGTTGCCCGCGTGGCGCGACGGTCGTTCAGGAATTTCGCGAAATACCTCGTCGAGATCATGCGGTTCCCACGACTCAACGTGGCGGACTTCGAGCGACTGGTAGCCGTCGACCCGCGCTCCTTGTCCCACGTCCGTGCGGCACGCGACCACGGCCGGGGCTGCATCTTCGTTTCGATGCACTTCGGAAACTTCGAGCTCGGCGGAGCGCGCATCGCCGACGAGATGCCACTCAATGTCATCGCCGACGAGCTCGAAAACCAGCGGCTGATGGATCTTCTCGTGGCGAACAGAGCTCACAAGAACGTGAACATCGTCCCGCCGGAGGGCGCGGTCCGCCAGGTGCTCCAGGCGCTCCGCCGCAACGAGATGGTCGGGCTGATGATGGATCTCGGCCCGCGCGCGCACGAGCTTGACCACGTCGACCTTCTTTTCTTCGGGGTGCGCGCGGCCTTCCCCACGATCGCCGCGAACCTCGCGCGCGTGTCGGGCGCGCCGATCGTCGTCGCCGCGGTCATGCGCGAGCGGGACAACACCTTCCGCGGCGTCGCGCTCCCGCCGATTTTCGTCGAGCGTACGAAGCAGGCTGCGCACGACATCGAGCGTGCGACGCAAGCGATCGTCCACGGGCTCGAGACCTTCGTTCGAGGCAAGCCCGACCAGTGGTACATCTTCCGTCCGATGTGGGCAGGTCCCGAAGGCGCCTCGTGACGACGTGAGCGCCGTCGACGCGCTCGCGCGGCTAGCCGAGGCGGTTCTCCCGCGGGTGCCGCCCGCCTGGCAGGGACCCATCGCGGAGGTCGCCGGTACCGTCGCCTACCTCGCGGCCCCGCGGGCCAGGGCTGCGGTGCGTTCGAACCTCGCCGTGATCGCGCCGGAGCATCCGCCGAGCGTGCGACGCGTTTTCGTCAATTCCGTCATTCAGTACCTCGAGATCTTCCACATCGCGCGCCTCGACCGCCGGCACTTCCTCGCGTCCATGCGGATGGAAGGCTGGGAGAACTTCACCTGCGCCCACGCGCTCGGAAAGGGCGTCATCTTCGGGAGCGCGCACCTGGGACCCGTCGCATTGGTGGGCCAGATCCTGATGGCGCGCGGCTTCGAGCTGACGCTGCCGGTCGAACGCACCTCGTCCGAGTTCATGCGCGCTGTGAACCGCGCGCGGAGCGCACAGGGTCTGCGTCTTGTTCCAATGGATTCGGCTTTCGGCATCCACCGCGTCCTTCGGCGGGGCGGTGTGCTCGGCTTCCTCGCGGACCGAGCAATAACCGGCGTCGGCGAGCGCGTCGAGTTCTTCGGACGCCAGACGCTCTTGCCCTCGGCGCACGTCGCGCTCGCCCACCGGACCGGTGCCGCATTGGTACCCGCGTTCACGTGGCGCCAGAACGGGATGCTCTTCGCGCATCTTCTGGAGCCACTCGACATCCCACGGACCGGCGACCGCGAAGCCGACGTGCGCGAGGGTGTCCGCCGTTTCGCCGCGCTCCTCGAGCACTACGTTCGCGCCCACCCCGAGCAGTGGAACGTATTCGAGCCGGTCTGGGAAGCGGCGTGATGGGCCGAGCCGACCTGCAGCTGCACAGCGATCTCGGCGACGGCCTTTCCTCGCTCGACGCGATCCTCGATTCCGCAGAGCAGGTCGGGCTCGACGTGATCGCGCTCACCGACCACGACGACATCCACGGCGCCTTCGCCCTGCGCGACCTCGCCGCGCGCCGCTCCAGCCCGGTGCAGGTCATCACCGGCGTCGAGGTGACCACGCGATCGGGACACCTGCTCGCGCTCTGGATCGAGGATGAGATCCCGATGCTCTGCTCGCTCACCGAGGCGATCGCGCGCGTGCACCATGCGGGCGGGCTGGCCGTCGTCCCGCACCCCCTTTCCTACCTCACGTTCTCGATAGGCGAGGGCGCTCTGCGCCAGCTCGCACGGTCGCACGACCGGGAGGAGATGGTCGACGCGATCGAGCTGCGCAATCCTTCATACGCGGGCCGCGTGCGCGCGCGCCGAGCAGCCTGGCTGAACGCGAACGTCGTGCGCGCCGCCGAGACGGGATCGAGCGACGCGCATCACGCCGCCCTGGTCGGAACGTGCTGGACGGACTTCGAAGGCCGTACCGCGGATGACCTTCGTCGCGCCATCGTCGAGCGGACCACCCGCGCGGACGGCCGGCGCTGGTCGCTGCGAGAGCACCTCGACGGAGCGGCGCGTCAGCAGTGGCGGTCGATGGTCCGCGACCCGATCAAGCGTGTCCGCCGGATACGGAAGCGCTCCTCACGGGCATGAGTCTGGTGCGTTACCTCGCGGCGGCCCATGTGGTCCGCTTCTTTTTGCCGTGAGCAACGAACCTCTGAGCGCGATCCTGACTCAGCTCGTTGGCAGAGCGCTCGAGCAAGAACAGCCAGAGAATGTGGATCCGGCTGGCACCACCCTGACGGGCGAGGGCCCCGAGGTAGAGATCGTTATCGTGCCTCACCGCGATCTCGGCGGAATCTCGTTGGTTGCGTGGACAGACCAGTACGACGCGCGACTTCTGTGGGCGAATGTGGGCGATCTGTCAACGCATGACGACCTCGACCTGGGCGTCGTGGTCGCGCGTATTCGGTATGAGGATGACTGGCGTAGGCGGCTCGGCGAAGCTTTGGCCGCGGAGCTGGTGCGGCCCATCCACCTGCGGAGTCGACGCGGGTTGTTTGGCGCGCCGCGAGTCGAATGTTGGATAGAGGCGGCGTGGAAGAACAAGCGAATCGGCGTACTTAGACCGTCGAGGAGTCTGATTGGCGCCGAAACGGAGATGACGACCTCGCTGGCGGGTGGGCCGGGACCGCCGTTCTCGCTTCCTCCTGACATCTCAAACGGCTAAGTCCGTGCTGCGCCGCAACGCCATAGTCTTTCCGCGAGTACTAACCAGCGGCTACGAGGACCCGGCTACCTTCGGGCGTCGTCGATTTGACGCCCTGCTTTTCCGCGGCAGAAGTCACGAGGCGAAACTTCTTCCTAGGGCTGATATCCACGACAAACTCGATTTTCAAGCCCTCCGCCAACTTGACGAGTGTCGCAAACGAAGGAGTGACCTCGCCGAGCTCCAGTCGCGAAATAGCGGACTGCTTCATATCCAACTTCTGAGCAAGTTGCTCCTGGGTCAAGCGCGCCAGCGAACGGTGCTGAAGGACCTTGATCGCCACGGCACGCGCAAACGTTGTCCGCTTCCATTCGCGCCGAAAGAGCGGATTCGTCCTGAGATCATTGGCTACGAGGGTTCGATGGCTTTTGAGATCGGACAGCCTAACCTTTTTTCTTACGCTTCTTGTCTGAGTACGCATCCAACTACCATCCTTATTAGCCGTTCGCGGGTGACATTACAAGTATGTTATAGAGTGTCAAGCTGATTACGCCAGCATCGGAATAAAAATGTCTGCGTGCTCATAACAATCTTGTTATAATGGGCCGCGTGGACGTCCGGTTCCACCCCGACGCCGAAGCGGAACGACGCGCACTCGCTCCTCGCGAGCGCGTGGCCGTCGATCATGTGATCGAGAAGCTGTCGGCGCTCGGCATCAAACTCGGTTTTCCACATAGCAGCAAGGTGGTCGGCGCTGACAACCTCAGGAGCTTCGCCCTCGTGCCGGCAGAAGCCGTGTTCGCCCCCTTTACCGACGGCTCGGTGAGACCTTTGTTATTGCCGCGATCGGTCCCGAAGCACAGAGCGACCCGACCGGATACAAACGCTCCATTCGTATCGGGGAGCAACGGCTCGCCGCGATCGAGCGATAGGCAGGAGAGAGCGGCATGCTTGGAAATGTCGGGCTGGGAGGAATGATCGACACTGCTGGGTCGGACTTGCCACGATGAAGATCGGGATCGTCTCGCCGTACGCGTACCCGCGCCCAGGCGGTGCGAACTCGTACATCCGCGAGAGCTACGAAGAGCTCCGGCGGCTCGGCCACAGTGTCCGGATCATCACTGCGCCCTGGGGCGACGACCCGCCGGCACAGGACGTGATCCAGATCGGCCAGGCGATCGCCGTCCCGTACAACGGCGCGATCGGCCGAGTCACGCTCTCGCTCCGGCTCGAGTGGCTCGTGTCGCACATGCTCGAGCGCGAGCGGTTCGACATCATTCACCACCACGAGCCGCTCGTCCCGTTCCTCTCGATGCAGATCCTCGACTCGGCGAGGTGCCCCAACGTCGCGACCTTCCACGCCTTCGGCGGCTTCTCGTTCTCCTACTGGGCCGGCCGGGTCATCGGCAACCGCTACCTGAACAAGCTGGACGCGCGCATCGCCGTATCGAGCGCGGCGCGACACTTCATATCGAGCTACTTCCCCGGCGACTACCGGATCATCCCGAATGGCGTCGACGTGCACTTCTACGCCAGCGCGAAGCCGTTCCCGGAGTACCACGACGGCAAGATCAACATCCTCTTCGTCGGTCGCCTCGAGCCGCGCAAAGGCGCGATGTACCTCATGGAGGCCTACGCCAAGCTCAAGCTCAAGCATCCCGAGCTGCGCCTCATCCTCTGCAGCGTCGGACCACTGCTAGGCCGACTACGGCGTTTCGTGCGTTCGAACCGGCTCGACGACGTCCTCTTCGCCGGACGCGTTTCGGACGCAGACAAGGCGCGCTTCTACAAGACGGCGCACATCTTCTGTGCGCCATCGACCGGGCAGGAGTCGTTCGGGATCGTGCTGCTCGAGGCGATGGCCGCCGGGCTGCCGGTCGTCGCCAGCGACATCCACGGCTACAAGCGTGTCGTACAGCGAAACGTGAGCGGGCTCCTCGTGGAGCCACGCGATTCCGACGCCATCGCCGATGCCCTCGAACGGCTCGCGTGCGACCCGGCTCTCCGGGAGCGGCTGGGCCAGGCGGGAGCGCGAAGGGCCCCCGAATTCGACTGGTCGCACGTCACGGAGCAGCTCGTTGAACTCTACGAAGAGGTTATTCGTAAGAGAGGCGTGCGTTAGAGTCTCGCTCCGAGGGGGTGGTCCTCGTGTTCAACCGACAGATCGCCGCGTTCTCTGTCGCGCTCGCCCTTCTGCTCGCGGGCTGCACGCCGGCACCGAAGGGTGCTGCACCGACGCCTTCTGGATTCGCCGCAGAGCAGCCGCAACCGGGCGGAACCCTCACATTCATCGTGAACGCCGAGCCGCCGTCGTTCGACGGGCACCGGGAGACGACCTTCGCGCTCCTCCACCCGATCGCGCCGCACTACAGCACGCTCTACAAGTTCGACCCGAACGACCTCACGAAAGTGATCCCGGACGTCGCGGCGGCGACGCCCGAGGTTTCTGCGGACAAGCTGACCTACACGATCAAGGTCCGGACCGACGTGAAGTTCCACGACGGGTCGAAGATGACGAGTGACGACATCCTCGCGACCTACAACAAGATCATCTTCCCGCCGTCGGGAGTGCTCTCGCCGCGCGCGGGCGCGTACGCCGCCGTCGACAGCATCGCCACGCCAGCGCCTGACAGCGTCGTATTCAAGCTCAAGTACCCGTCCGCCTCATTCGCCACGAACCTCGCGTCGCCGTGGAATTTCATCTACAGCGCGGCGAAGCTCAAGACGGACATCCACTGGTATGAGAAAAACATCATGGGGACCGGTCCCTTCACGTACGTCTCCAACACCAAGGGGCAGGACTGGGTAGGGAAGAAGTTCCCCGACTACTTCGCGAAGGACAAGAACGGCGTTCAACTCCCCTACCTCGACGGCTACAAGGCCCTGATCATCACCGACGCGAACGCGGAGGTGAACGCGATCCGCAGCAAGCAGGCCTCGATCGAATTCCGTGGCTTCACGCCGCAGCAGCGCGACACCCTCTCGGGCGCGCTCGGTACCTCACTCGCCATCCAGGAAGCGCCGTGGATCTGCGTGAACTACGTCGTCCCGAATACCAAGAAGCCGCCATTCGACGACGTCCGCGTGCGCCAGGCGCTCACCCTCGCCATCGACCGCTACGCCGGGAGCACCGCGTTACAGAAGATCACGATCGTGAAGGACGTCGGCGGGCTCATGCGCCCGAAGGGCCCATTCGCCCAGACCGACGCGGACCTCCAGAAGATCGCGGGCTTCGGCACGGACGCCGCCGCCAACAAGGCGAAGGCCAAGCAGCTGCTCGCGGACGCGGGTCAGCCGAGCCTGACGTTCAAGTTCCTCAACCGCAACATCACGACTCCGTACGAGCCCGTGGCGCTCTTCGTGCTCGACCAGTGGAAGCAGGTCGGCATCACCGCGACGCACGACGTGAAAGAGACCTCCGCGTACCAGGCGGATCTGCGTGCGGGCAACTTCGAGGTCGCGCTCGACTTCAACTGCGACTTCCTCGATGAGCCCGACCTCCAGCTCGCCAAGTTCTGGTCGGCGTCGGGGCTCGGCAAGGGCCTCAACTTCGCCTACTACGACGACGCGAACCTCGACAAGATGATCGACGGCCAGAGCCGCGAGACCGATCCGGCCAAGCGCAAGCAGCTTGTCGCCGACATCGAGAAGTACGCGATGGACACCAAGGCCTACCAGTACCCGGTGCTCTGGTGGTACCGGATCATCCCGTACCTGAACGCCGTGCGTGGCTGGCGCGTCGGATCGAACCACTACACGAACCAGGACCTCGAGACCGTCTGGCTGGCGAAATAAGAGCGAACTAGCGAACTAGCGGGAGCCGCCGGAGACTTACCGGATGCGCCGGTACGTCGCCGGGCGGCTCCTGCTCATGGTCCCGACGCTCATCGGCGTGGCGATCCTGACGTTCGTGATCATGCGCGCGGTCCCGGGCGACATCGTCGCACTCAAATACGCGGGGTCCCCGGTTCCGCAGTCGGTCATCGACGAGGAGCGGCACCAGCTCGGCCTGGACAAACCGATGTGGCAGCAATTCACCGACTGGATGGGAGAGATCGCGCGCTTCGATCTCGGAACGTCGCTCTGGACCGGCCACTCGGTCGTCGAGGAGATCGAGATCCGTTTCCCGCTCTCCCTCGAGCTCGCGATCATCGCAACGCTGCTCGCGATCGCCATCGCGATCCCCCTCGGGGTCCTCGCGGCCGTGCGGCAGGACACCTGGACCGACTACGCGATCCGCATCTTCTCGATCGGCGGGCTCGCGATGCCGAGCTTCTGGATCGGCCTTCTCATGGTCCTCACGACGATCACGCTCTTCGGGTGGGCGCCGCCGTTCGTCTTCACCCCGCTCACCGTGGACCCCTTCGCGAACCTGGCGCAGATGATCCTGCCGGCGCTTTCGGTGGGCTACCGCTACTCCGCCGTCTCGATGCGCATGACGCGCTCGAGCGTGCTCGAGGTCCTCCGCGAGGACTACGTGCGCACGGCGCGCGCGAAGGGCGTGCGCGAGAGCCTCGTCGTGGCCAGACACGCGCTCCGCAACGCGCTCCTTCCGGTGATCACCGTGATCAGCCTGGAGTTCGCGTTCCTCATCGGCGGCCTCGTCGTGACGGAGCAGGTCTTCAACCTGAACGGCGTCGGCAAGCTGCTCGTCGATGCCGTCGCGCACCGCGACTACACGCTGATCCAAGCCCTCGTCCTCCTGCTGGCCTCGGTGTTCGTCCTCATCAACTTCGTCGTCGACATGGTGTACGTGTTCCTCGACCCGCGGATCCGGTACTCATGACAGGGCTCGCGCGTGCCGCCCTCCCCGAGTCGGACGAGGTCGCGAGGCGCCGCTACCTCGAGTCGACCGGGTCTCGGCGCTTCGTCCGCTTCTGGCGCGACTTCATCCGGCGGCGTCCGCTCGGGACGGCAGGAGCCGTCCTCATCGTCCTCATGCTTTTCACGGCGGCGTTCGCCGACCGCATCGCGCCGTACGACCCGGTCGAGATCCGCTTCGCGGATCTACTTCAGCCACCCTCGTTCGAGCACCTGCTCGGCACCGACCCATTCGGACGGGATGTGTTCTCACGGATCGTGTTCGGGTCGCGGACCGCGCTGGCGGTGGGCTTCTCCGCATCCTTCGTCGGGTGCACGCTCGGGCTCGTGCTGGGTGTGGTCGGCGCGTACTTCGGCGGGCGCGTCGATCAGTTGATCCAGCGGTTCATGGATGTGCTGCTGAGCTTCCCGCTCATCGTCATCGCCATCGCGGTCGTCGCGGCGCTCGGCACCGGCGAGGACAAGATCGCCAACGTCATCGCCGCGATCACCGTGCCGATCATCCCCCGCGTGGCGCGTGTGGTGCGCTCGAGCGCCCTCAGCGTCGTGAACATGCCCTACATCGAGGCGACGCGAGCGGTGGGCTCGGGCGCGGTGCGGATCATGTTCCGTCACGTCGCCCCGAACGTGTTCGCGCCCTACCTGATCATGCTCACCGCGTTCCTCGGCCAGGCCATCCTGCTCGAAGCGTCGCTCTCGTTCCTTGGTCTCGGCGTCTTCGAGCCCACCCCGTCATGGGGCCTGATGCTGCGGGGGGCGGGCATGCAATTCCTCGAGCAAGCCCCCTGGATCGCCATCGCGCCCGGCGTCGCGATCAGCCTGGCGGTGTTCGGATTCAATCTGTTCGGGGATTCGCTGCGCGACGCCTTGGATCCGAGGTTGCGGACGGCCTAGACCGACCGTTAGTCGTCATCGTCGCCGTAGGCGCGGCCGCGACCCTCGGAGTGCGGACTCCACCCACAGCCGCGAGAACCAGGCCGGTCCCGAGGACGACCAACATGATCCCGGCGACAGGCTGAAGCTCCGGGAGCGGTTCGTTGAACGAATCAACCAAAGCCCAGATCCCTACGACCACGATCCAGAAGGCGAGTGCGATCCCACCCATCCGGAGAATCCTCGTCACGTCCTGGCGGCACCCTCGATCCCCACACGGACAGCCGCCTCGAGCTCCCGCGGGTGCTTCGAGCCGATGAGAACCGGGATCCCTGTGCGGAGTCGCAGCTGGACGCCCTCGTTGCCGCCGGTCGTGTATGCCCAGCCCGCGGGCCCGAGGCGCACTCCCCAACCACCGTACTCGAGCAGCGGACGGTATCGCCTCACTTCCAGACCGAGGATGTCCTCGAATCGAATGAGACGCGTCGGCCACAAGTAGCGGAACGCGATGCGCACGCCTCTGTCGGTGACGTCGACATCGAGATGCGAGAGCGAGAAGAGTGAAGCGACGAGCACGATCACGACCGGCGCGATCGCGAGGAGGAGCGCGTCGTCCGGCCGCGCGAACACCACGGCCATCACCGTGACGACAACGACGAAGATCATGGCCACGAGCAGCAATCCCATGAGCGCACCGTGAAAGTGCTGCTCCTCATGGAAGCGCGTCACTGGCCTTTCCACACCGGCTTTCGCCGCTCGATGAAGGCGGCCACACCTTCGCGGAAGTCGTCGCTCGTGTAGCAGAGCGCGACCAAGTCGCTGGCCTCGTACGGCAGCATTCGCCGGCGGATGCGGCGGAGCGTCTCTTTCGTCGCGTGCAGCGTGAGCGGGGCGAAGGATGCGAGCGTCTCGACGAGCTCGTCCACGCGCTTGACCAGGGCGTCTTCCCCAGCGACGACCTCACTCACCAGTCCGATCGCGCGCGCCTCCTGCGCATCGATGAGGCGCGCCGTCAGCACGAGCTCCTTCACGCGGCCTATGCCAACGAGGGCTGAGAGCCGCACGAGGTTGGCAGCCGAAAAGCAGTTGCCAAGTGTGCGCGCGACAGGGACACCGAACTTCGCCGACGGCGTCGCGACGCGCAGATCGCATGCGGCGGCCATCGCCAGCCCGCCACCGATAACGGGGCCGCTGAGCGCGGCGATCGTGGGCACCCGGACGCCTTCGATCGCACCGAGCCAGTCGTCCATGCGGCGCTCGTACTCGAGGGCCTGCTCGGCTGTGGCGAAGTCACGGAATTGCGCGATATCCGTACCGGCCACGAACGCCTCACCTGCGCCCGTGATCACCACCGCCCGGACCGACGCGTCCGCGTTCGCGTCCCGGCAGATCGCCGCGATGCGCTCGTACATGGCGAACGTCATGGCGTTGCGCGCGATGGGGCGGTCCACCGTGATCCAGAGCGCGTCGCCGCGGCGTTCGGGCCGGATCTCTTCCGTCATGCGCCGGAGATCACACCGTCGTGCTCGAGGCGGGCGACGTCGGCGTCGGTACAGCCGAGCTCACGAAGGACGTCGGCATTGTGCTCGCCCAGGCGTGGGCCGGCGCGACGGTGCCGCACCGGCGTGCGTTCGAGGCGGAGCGGCGAGCCGAGACCGCGCAGCGTGCCGAGCACCGGATGTGGTAGGTCGACGAAGAAACCGCGCGCGCGAAGATGCGGGTCGACGAAGACGTCGCGGTAGTCGGCGATCTCGCCGCAGGGCACGCCGGCCGCTCGGAGCAGCGCAAGCCAGTGCGCCGCCGGCCGCGTCCGGGTAACCGCTTCGATCGCGGCGATGAGCTCCGCGCGATGCCGGAGTCGGGCGTTGGCGTCGGCGTAGCGCGGGTCGTGCTCGAGCGATTCGATCCCTAGCGTGCGACAGAACGCGGCCCAGTTGGCCGGCGTCGTCGCTCCGAGGGTGAATGGCCGGTCCGACGCGGCCACGGCCTGGTATGGCGCGACGAGCTTGTGCGCCGAACCAGCGGCGTGCGGGACCTCTCCGGTCGTGAAGTGGATCCCCGCCTCCCACACGGCGAGCGAAACCGCGGACTCGAACATCGAGACGTCCACGAGCTGGCCGGCACCGTCGCGGTCGCGCGCCCGTAGCGCCGCGAGCGTCGCCACCGTGGCGTAGAGCGCAGCGGTCAGGTCGGCGATCGAGACGCCGACCTTCACCGGCGCGCCGCCCTCTTCGCCGGTGACGCTCATGAGGCCGCTCAGGCCTTGCACGATGATGTCGAGCGCGGGCCGGTCCGCGTACGGACCATCGAGGCCAAATCCTGTCAGAGCGACGTAGACCAGACGGGGGTTTGCGGCCAGCAGCGACCGGGGAGAGAGTCCGAGCTCATCCATCGTGCCGGGCCGCAGATTCTCGACGATGACGTCGGCGTGGCGGGCGAGTCGCCGAAAGACCTCGCGGCCCTCCGCGTGCTTCAGATCTATCGCGAGGCTGCGCTTGTCCCGATTGAGCCGAGCGAAGTTCCCACTTTCGCCGTTCGCGAGCGGCTCGAGGAGTCGGGCGAAGTCGCCGCCTCGAGGGCTCTCGACTTTCACGATGTCCGCGCCAAGATCGGCGAGCTGCATGCCGCAGAAGGGACCCGCCATGTAATTGCCGACCTCGATGACCCGGACCCCCGTCAGTGGCGGGGGGTTCGAGGGGGGCTCAGCCCCCGTTGCTCCTAGCAGGTTCCCCACCGGTCTAGTTTGTCACCGGTCTTGCGCCACACGCCCGCGCGCGTGCCTTCGGATCCCACGAACCAGACGTCGTTGCCGCGCGCGAAGACGCCGCGGAGCGCGCACGTCGTGCCGATATCGACGCGACTGACGGTCGCGCCTTGCACTGCGAGCGCCACGCCGTGATCCCCGACGACATAGGTCACCGGGCCGGCGCGGACAGACGCGCGAAGCGCGCTCTCGACTCCGCTCTCGAGGGGTCGCCAGCGACCGTCGAATCGCAAAAGCACGCCGCCGTCTCCGGCGGCGACGGCGTCCGTCGGCGAAGCGCCGGCGACGGTGCGGAGCGTCGCGGTCGTGCCTGTGTCGAACGGCCGCCATCCGGCGTTCTCCAGTCGATAGGACACGCCACCGGCGCCGACCGCCCACGCCGAGCTGCCAGCGAACGCTGCGACGCCGAAGAGATCTTCCTCGATCCCGCGCGCGAACGGCTGCCATCCGGCGAAGGTCTGCCGCTGCACGCTGCCTCCAGAGCCCACGATGATCGCGCCATCGGGGATAAGCGATATGCCATACGCGTCGAAAAAGCCCAGGTCGTCGGAGCGGATCGTCTTCGCGACGTCGTCGATCGTCACGACGCGCCCGAACGCCCCGATCGCGACGACCGAGTCGGGTGAGCAGGCCGCCGCGACCAACGAGCGAAGCGTTGAATCGATGAGCTGCCACCGGTGTCCGTCGAAGCGGCCGATCCCGCCGCCGTCGGACACGACCCACGTCGCGTCGTCGCTGGCGCAACCCGCCGTGAGCGGCTGCTGGAAGACGAGCGGCCCGGTATCTGGCTCGGGTGTCGCGGTCGGTGCGGACGTTGGCACCGGAGTCGGGATCGGGGTCGGCGTGGGGCGCGTGACGATCCCGGCCGCGGCACCCGCGCCGATCGCGATAACGAGCATGACCGCCGCGGCGGCCACCGCCGTGCTGGGTCGTAGATACCGCTGGATGAAAGGTGTCACATCGCCTCGAGTCTCTTTATGCGCTCCTGGATGGGCGGATGGGTGTCGAATAGATGGTCAAAGAAGGCCGGCGCGTCCTTTAACGGGTTTGCAAAGTACAGGGACGCCGTCGCCTTGTTCGCGACCTCCAGCGCCTCTTTGTCTGCCGCGATCTTGCGCAGGGCCGATACCAGGCCGGGCGGGTAACGCGTCAGAAGCGCGCCCGACGCGTCGGCCAGATATTCGCGCTGACGCGAGACGGCGAGCTGGATGAGGGTCGCGATGATCGGCGTGAGCACGGCGAGCGCTATCGCGATGACCGCGATGATCGCGCCGCCGCCGCCGCGGTCGCGGTCGCGGCCGCGGCCCCAGAACATCGACCGCCACATCCAGTCCGCGAGGAGTGCCACCGTTCCGACGAGGACGGTGACGAGGACCATGACTCGAATGTCGCGGTTCCCGACGTGCGACAGCTCGTGCGCGATCACGCCCTCGAGCTCCGTGCGATCAAGCTTGTCGAGAAGGCCGCGCGTCACGACGACCGACGCGTGCTGTGGGTCGCGGCCGGTCGCGAATGCATTCGGCGCGGAGTCCTCGATCACGTAGAGCCGCGGCGTGGGGATGCCCAGGCCGATCGCGAGCGTCTCGACGATGTTGTGCAGCTGCTGCTCCTCGTCGGGTCGGAGCTCGCGTGCCTGGCTCTGCGCGAGGATGAGCCGGTCCCCGGCGAAGTACGACGCGAGCGCGCCCCCGATCGAGAGCGCGAACGCGAAGGGCAGCACGGCCGGACCGCCGCCGGGCGCGAAGTACTCGCCCACGAAGTAGCCGAGGACAACGATGAGCGCGGTGAAGGCGGCGATGAGCGCGATCGTCCGCCACCGGTTCGCCGCGGCGGCGTCGTAGATCGATAGGCGCGCGGGTGAGGGCTCTATCGCCATCCGGATGAAAAGGCTAGTGCTTCGCTAGAACTTCACCTGTGGCACCTCGCGCTCGCCGGCCTCCGCGAGCTCGAAGTATTCCTCCGGCTTGAAGCCGAGCATTCCCGCGAAGACGTTCGTCGGGAAGGTTTGCAGCGCGGTGTTGAAATCGCGCACGTTCCCGTTGTAGAAGCGACGCGCGAAAGCGATCTTGTCCTCGGTCGCGGTCAGGTTCTCGGACAGATCCTTGAACTCCTGCACCGCCTGGAGCTGCGGGTAGTTCTCCGCGACGGCGAAGACCGAGCGGAGTGCCGTCGTGAGCATGTTCTCGGCCTGCGCCCGCTCCTGCGGCGACGCCGACGCGCCTGCGGCGACGGCGGCGGCCCGCGCCTGGGTCACGTTCTGGAAGACCGTCGACTCGTGCGTGGCGTAACCCTTGACGGTCTCGACGAGGTTCGGGATCAGGTCGTGGCGCCGCTTGAGCTGGACATCGATGTCGGCCCACGCCTCCTTCACGCGCTGACGCAGCGTGATGAGGCGGTTGTACGTGCCGATGAAGAACAGCGCGAGCGCGGCGATGATGACGGCAACGACGACGATCTCCACGAAGCCCTCCCTCGACTGCGCTGCGAGGCTACCAGAAGGCTCGCGTCAGCGAGGCTTCGCGTACAGGCCGAGCGCTAGCTCGGGTCGTTCTAGAGCGGGGCCAGCGCCTCCTCGAGCCTGCGTTGACGTTCCATGCCATCGGCGAGCCGCGCGTGCGCCGCCGCGCGCGGCCGGAAGATGCGCCCGAGCGGCGAGCGCACCGCGGAGATGTCGCTGATGATCCCGACGCGTTCGAGGGCGGCCATCGCGGCCCCGCGCGCGGACCCCTCGCCGGCGCCGCTCATCACCAACGGCCGATCGAGCGCGTCGGCGAGGAGCTGCATAAGCCACGGGAACTGCAGCAGCGTCCCGCCGGTGGCGATCAGCCGCTTTGGCCCCGGCACCGCCTGGTCGACGACCTGCCAGACCCGCGCGAAGCGATAGGCGACTCCTTCGAGCATCGCCCGCGCGATAGCTTCCGGTCCGGTTGCAAGCCCGATCCCGGCGATCGCCGCGCGCGCCCCGTCGTTCCACGTCGGACTCCGGTCGCCGGCGAGGAACGGAAGCGCGACCAGGCCGTCGGCGTCGACGTCCGCCCTCCAGAGCGTGCCTGGGTCGACCGATGGAAACGCCCACCGCAGCCAGGCGATCACGTTGCCCCCATTGGAGAGCGCGCCACCCGCCACGACACGCCGCGCGTCGAGGTGATACGTCCAGCCGCCACGAACGACCGGTGGATCGTCGGTCGCGTAGAGGAGCCGGATCGCGCCGGAGGTGCCCAAGAAGAGCGCCGCGTTGTGGCGGCCGAGCGCACCCGCACCGACATTCGAACACGCGCCGTCACCGATCGCCGGGACCCATGGGACGTTCGCGAGTGCAGGCCAGCGTTTCGCGAACTGCGGCCGGAGACCGACGACCGGCTCGTCGGAGATCGCCGAGAGCGTGCCCGCACGGATCCGAAGATGCGCGAGCAACGGATCGTCCCAGGCGCGCCGGCGTTGATCGTAGAGACCGGTCGCCGACGCCATGCCGTGCGCCGCGCGCACTCCCGGAAAGAGCCGGAAGTAGAGGTACTCGCCGAGGGACATCCATTTGGCGGTGTGCGCGAACGCGGTCGGATCGGCGTCACGCAAGTAGCGCAGCTTCGCCGGAAGGTACGACGCGTGGAACGTGCAGCCGGTCCGCGCGTGCGTGGTCACCGGGTCGAGCTCCTCGCGGAGCGCCGCCGCCGCGCCACGCGCCCGGGTGTCCGCCCAGGTCAGCACCCGCGTCGTCGGCCGCCCGCGCGCGTCGACGCCCATGAGGCTGTGCCAGAACGTCGAGGTCGCGACCGCGACGATGTCGGTGGCCCTGCGCCTCGCGCTCGCGAGCGTCTCGTCGATCGCGTCCGCCGCGGCGCGTACGCGTTCGTCGGGATCGACGGTGGCCTCGCCGTCGGCCGCTGTGCGGAGGGGCCGGTCGCGATGCGCGATGGCGTTCGCGACAGGATGGCCGCGCGCGTCGAAGAGGAACGAGCGCAGGCCGGATGTGCCGATGTCGATCGCGATAACGAGCGGGGCTTTCGCTTCGCGCAGCGGGACCGTGAGCGGCTCGCGTGCCTGCGCCGCCGTCCTCATGGCGGCGGAGTATGAGCGCGCGCTAGTTAGAGCAGCCCTTTCACCGCGCGAACGATGTGGACCGTGCTAAGGCCCGCATCGTCGAGGAGCTCCGCCGGCTTGCCGGACCCGGGCATCTTGCGGACGGCGAGGTGGCGGTACCGGATCTCGCGGATGCCCTTCTCGGCGAGCGCGGCAAGGACCGCGTCGCCGAGGCCGCCCTCGGGCCAGTGGTCCTCCACGACGACGAACCGTCCGCCGGTCACTTTGGCCGCGTCCGCCAAGGCATCGGCGTCGACCGGCTTCACCGTGTAGAGATCGATGACCCGTACCGCGATGTCCTGACTCCCAAGGACGTCGTACGCCTTGAGGGCCTCGTGCAGCGTGATGCCCGCCGCCACGATCGTGACGCGGTCTTTCTCCGTCCCGCGCACCACCTTGCACCAGCCGATCGGAAATTCCTCGGTTGGGCCGTAGATCACCGGCGTCTTCTCGCGTGTCGTGCGGAGATAGGTGATGCCTTTGCGATCGGCCATCTGCGCGACGAGCCTTGCGGTCTGATTGCCATCGCAGGGATAGAGGACCGTGCTGCCGTGGACGGCTCGCATCATCGCGAGGTCCTCGAGCCCCATTTGCGACGGGCCGTCTTCACCGATCGAGACGCCGGCGTGCGAGCCGGCCAGGCGAATGTCCGCGCGTGAGACCGCGGCCATCCGGATGAAGTCGTACCCGCGCGTGAAGAACGCGGCGAACGTCGAGGCGAACGGAACGAGACCGACGACCTGCATCCCCACGGCGGCCGCGATCATCTGCTGCTCCGCGATGTACATCTCGAAGAAGCGGTCGGCTGCGGTCTTCTTGAAGTCCTCGGCATGCGTCGAGTTCGAGACCTCCGCGTCCAGGACGACGACGTCCTTGCGCGCCGCGCCGAGCGCCGCGAGCGCCTCGCCGTAGGCCTTCCGCGTGGCGACGGACTCGCTGTAACTCTTGAGCGAAACCGACCCGGTGCGCTGCAGAGGCCGCGGCTCCCAGCGTTCGGGCTTCGTGACCGGGAACGTGCGCGAGCGGGTCTCGCCGCCGAGCTCGGCGATGGCCTCCTTCGCCTGATCGGGATCGAGCGCCTTGCCATGCCAGCCTTCCTTGTTCTCGAGGAAGGACACGCCCTTGCCCTTGATCGTCCGCGCGAGCACTGCGGTCGGGCGCTCCGCGCTTCGGGCACGCGCGTACGCATCGTCGATCTCGGCGAGGTCGTGGCCGTCGATGACGATCGGGTCGATGCCGAACGCTCGGACGCGCGCGGCGTATGCGCCCATGTCCCACTCGAGCTCGGTCGGCCCGCGCTGCCCAAGCCGGTTCACGTCGAGGATCGCGGTGAGATTGGAAAGTCCCTCGTGCCCGGCGTGATCGAAGGCCTCCCAGATCGAGCCCTCCGCGGTCTCGCTGTCACCGACCAGGACCCAGACCCGATATGGCGCGTCCAGCGGACGTTTCCCCGCGAGCGCGATGCCGACGCCGATCGGCAGCCCCTGACCGAGCGAGCCGGTGGCGACGTCGACCCACGGCAGGACGGGCGTCGGATGGCCCTCGAGCTTGCTGCCGAACTTGCGGAAGGTCATGAGCTCGTCGTCGCTGATCGCGCCCGCCGCCTTGAACACCGCGTACACGAGCGGCGACGCGTGCCCCTTGGAGAAGATGAGGTGATCGTTCGCCGGATCGTCCGGGTGCGCGAAGTCGTAGCGGAGATGTCCGGCGAGGAGCACCGCCATGAGGTCGGCCGCGGAGAGCGACGAGGTGGGATGTCCGGAGCCCGCCGCGGTGGAGCAGCGAATGCTGTCTATGCGAAGCTGCCGTGCCAGTTCGCGATAAAGGTCGATCTTCGTGCCGGTTTGGGCGGCCGTAGCCACGTTCTAACCCTACCGCACAATGCAGACCGTAAAGCGCACGGCGAACACGGACCAAAATCTCGCCCGAAGGGCGATAAAAGAGGCGCGCGTGGACATAGGTCTATACGGCTTAGGGCGCATGGGCGGGAACATGGTCACGAGGCTCGCGCGCGGTGGTCATCGCGTCATCGCGGGCAACCGTAGCCCCGAGCCGGTGCAGGAAGCGGTCGGGCACGGCGCGGTGGGCGCGAGCTCGATCGAGGACATGGTGAAAAAGCTCAAGCCACCGCGCGTGCTCTGGTCGATGGTCCCGGCGGGCGAGGCGACCGATCATGCCCTGGACGAGTTCGCGCGCTACGCCTCCCCTGGCGACGTGCTGGTGGATGGCGGGAACAGCAACTTCCGCGATTCGATGAAGCGTGCCGAAAAATACGCGGCCAAAGGTCTGCGCTTCCTCGACATCGGCGTCTCGGGAGGGATCTGGGGACTCGAGAACGGCTACTGCATGATGGTCGGCGGTCCCGCCGACGCCGTGGCCATTGCGAAGCCGATCCTCGACGCGCTCGCGCCGCCGAATGGCTGGGCGCACTTCGGCAAGGCCGGCGCCGGCCACTTCGTGAAGATGGTCCACAACGGGATCGAGTACGGGATGATGCAGGCCTACGGCGAAGGCTTCGAACTCCTTCATGCGAGCGAGTTCGAGCTCGACCTCAAAAAGGTCTCGTCCGTGTGGCTTCAGGGAAGCGTGGTGCGCTCGTGGCTGCTCGAGCTCGCCGAGCGCGCGTTCGAGCAGGAGGGCACGGATCTAGAGGGCATCAAGGGCTGGGTCGCCGATTCCGGCGAGGGCCGGTGGACGATCATCGAAGCCATGAACCACGACGTCCCGATGACCGCGCTCGCGCACTCGCTCTTCGCGCGCTTCGCCTCGCGGCAGGACTCGAGCTACGCGATGAAGGTCGCGGCCGCGCTTCGCAACCAGTTCGGCGGCCACGCGCTCAAGAAAGAATGAGAGCCGAGCGACGAGTGGTTCAGCCACGAGGAGCAAGACGGTCAGCCCTGAGCGCGTCTGCGGCGCGAAGCGCCGAGATTGAGAAGGAGTAGGCGCTGGCGACCACCACCGTCCAGAACCCGTTACGGGAGGGCCTCCGCCTCCAACGCATCCCGGAGCCTTCGACCATCGTGATCTTCGGAGGATCGGGTGACCTCGCTATGCGCAAGCTCATGCCGGCCCTCTACAACCTCGCGTTGCAACGGCTGCTTCCGGCGGCGTTCTGTGTCGTCGGCACCGCTCGCCGACCCCTAAGCGACGCTGCGTACCGCGAGGAGCTGCGCCTCGCGGTCTCTCAGCACAGCCGGACCAAACCGCTGAATGAGGAGGTGTGGCGAAGCTTCGCGGAGAATCTGCATTTCGTCGCCACATCCGACGACCGTGGTTACGGGAAGCTCCGCGAAACGCTCGATCGCCTCGACCACGAGCTCGGCACCCACGCGAATCGGCTGTTCTATCTCGCCACGCCGCCGCCTGCGTACGCGAGCATCGTCCGAGCGATCGGCGAGCACCGCCTGCGGGGCGACACGGGCTGGGCCCGGGTCGTCATCGAGAAGCCGTTCGGACATGACCGCGAGTCCGCACGGGAGCTCACCGAGATCCTCCACACCGTCTTCCGCGAGGACGAGGTCTTCCGCATCGATCACTACCTCGGCAAAGAGACCGTTCAGAACATCCTCGTCATGCGGTTCGCGAACGGGATCTTCGAGCCGATCTGGAACCGGCAGTACGTCGACCACGTGCAGATCACGGTCGCCGAAACGATCGGCGTCGAAGAACGCGCCGGTTACTACGAGCAGGCGGGCGCGATGCGCGATGTCGTCCAGAACCATCTGTTACAGCTCCTCGCCCTGGTCGCGATGGAACCGCCGGCGGCGTTCGACGACAAGGCGGTCCGCGACGAAAAGGTGAAGGTGCTGCGCGTGCTGCGCCCGATCACCGGGGACGATGTCAGGATGAACGCGGTCCGCGGACAGTACGGTCGCGGGTTCATCGAAGGCGTCGCGGTCAACGCCTACCGCGAAGAGCCGGGAGTTGCGCGGGATTCGCGTACCGAGACCTACGTCGCACTCAAGTGCTGGGTCGACAACTGGCGCTGGGAGGGAACGCCGTTCTACATGCGTACCGGGAAGCGGCTCCCCAAGCGTTCGACCGAGATCGCGATCCAGTTCCGCGCCGCACCACACCAGCTCTTCTCGCGCGAGGCGTCGGAAGGACTCGAGCCGAACGCGCTCGTGCTACGCATCCAGCCGAATGAGGGGATCTCGCTGAAATTCGGCGCGAAGGTGCCGGTCCAGGGCATACGCATTCGTTCGGTCAACATGGACTTCGACTACGGCGCTTCGTTCATGGTCGAAGCCCCGGATGCCTATGAGACCCTCATCCTCGACGCGCTTCGCGGCGATGCGACGCTCTTCACCCGCCGAGACGAGGTCGACCAGCAGTGGGCGTTCGTCGATCCGATCATGGAGGCGTGGGGCGCGTCGCCCACTGATCCTCCGATCTACGAAGCGGGGACCTGGGGGCCTATCGAGGCGCACGTGCTGATCGAACGGGACGGGCGGGAGTGGCGCAAAGCATAGCTATCGACACGACCTTCTGGGGCGCGCGCGTCCTCGGGGTCGCCGCGGTCGAGCGCGAGCTGACGCGCCTTCGACGCGCCGTCATCGCGCATGCGCTGGAGCAGCGACTTGTGGCGGCGCGCGCGTCGGTCCTCAACCTCATCGTGTACGCGGAGCGTGAGGTGCACGCGCGCCGCGCCGCGAAGAGCATCTCCGAGCTCGCGCTGCGTCACCCGTCGCGGGCGATCGTGGTGCTGGCCGATCGCGGCGCGCGCGAGGATGTCGAGGCGCGGATCGAAATGCATTGCCATCTGCCGGCCGCCGACAACGCGACACAGGTCAGCTACGAGCAGATCCTCGTGCGTGCGCGAGGCGATTCGCGCCAGCGGGTCGCGTCCGCGGTCATCCCCCTTCTCGTGCCTGACCTGCCGGTGTTCCTCTGGTGGACGGGGGCACCGCCGGTGGGCGGTCCGCCGTTCGGTGATCTCCTCGGGGTCGCCGATCGCCTGATCGTCGATTCGTCGGACTTCGCGCGGCCCGACCTCGCCCTTCCGTCGATCGCCCGGATCTGCTCTCAGGCGCGGGGCCTGTTCGGACTGACCGACCTCAACTGGACGCGCCTTACGCCGTGGCGCGAGATGGTCACATCGTTCTTCGATGTCCCGGCGTGGCGGCCATTCCTCGAAACGACGACCGGGGTCCGCGTCGGCTTCGCGGTCGACATGGACGGACGAGACATCCATCCATCGCAGGCCCTGCTCTTCATCGGCTGGCTCGCGTCCCGACTCGGGTGGCGGCGCGTCGATGAGCTCGCGCCATCCGAGGCCGGCGGTCTGCTCTTCGCGATCGCGCGCGCGGATGGTGCGCGGGTCATGGTTCGTGTGCGGCCTCGTTTCGAGCGCGGCTTGGAGGAGGGCGATGTGTCAGGCATCCGCGTGCAGGCAGAGCGTGACGGGCAACGGGCCGAGTTCGTCGTGAAGCGGCAGCCTGACGAACGGCATCAGACCTCGACCGTCCTCATCGATGGACGCACGCGCTGGGAGCGCACGGTTCCGCTTCCGTCTCCCGCGATCGTGGAGCTCATCGGTGAGGAGCTCGCGATCCTTGGCAGCGACCGGACGTACGAGGAAGCCCTGGCCGCGCTCGTCCGCCTGTCCTGAGCGGAGCCTCTGGCTCGGCTCTTGCGGGCGAGCGAGGGCATGGCGCTCGAACCCCGGCCGCGTGCCGCTCGCCGCGTCCTCGCAGGACGTTACCGCCTGCTCGAACGCATCGACGAAGGCGGTGCGGGCGAGGTGTGGCGCGCGCGAGACTCCAAGCTCGACCGCGACGTCGCGGTCAAGGTGCTCGGCCCGGGCGCGGACGATGCGTTCCGCGCGCGGTTCGCGGATGAGGCGCGGCGCGCCGCCGCTGTCGTCCACCCGAACGTGGTCACGGTATTCGACGAGGGTCGTGACGGCGCGGACACATTCATGGTCATGGAGCTCGTGCCCGGCAAGACCCTGCGCGACCTCGTCGCAGAGCGTGGTCCCTTGCCGCCGCACGAGGTCTCTCGAATCGTGAGCCAGGTCGCGGCCGCCCTCGACGCGGCGCACGCCGCCGGCGTCGTGCACTGCGATGTGAAGCCCGCGAACGTCATCGTCGATCCAAGGGGCATCGCGAAGCTCACCGACTTTGGCATCGCCCGCGCCGCACGCGACAAGGACGAGCAGGAGCTTCTCGGCACCGCGCGCTACATCGCTCCCGAGCGAGTCGAGGGCGGCGAGGTGACGGCCCAGACGGATGTGTACGGCCTTGGTCTTCTCGCGTACGAGCTCCTCGCCGGCCAGCCGGTGTTCGAGGGCCGGTCGAGCGAAGAGCTCGTGCGCAAGCGTCTCCTCGGACCACCGCCGTCGCTCCGCAATCGGCGCATCGGCGTGGACGGGCGCGTCGATGCCGTACTCGCCCGCGCGCTTGCGGTTGATCCGCAGCGCCGGTACGCGAGCGCCGGCGCGTTCGCGGACGCGTTCACCGACGTGGCCGAAGGCGCGGGAGACGACACCACGCTTCTTGGCCGGCTCCCGGCGACGCGCGCTCCCGGGCGTTGGTCGTTTCCGCGCTTCGACAGCGCCGTCGCGGTCCTCGCCGTGCTCGCCGTGCTCCTCGCGACGGCCCTGTTCTTCGCGTCCTTCTCGCGAGCCGGCCTCTCCTCGCCGGCGAATCCGACAGCCACCGCCGCCGGCAGGGTCTCACCGAACGTCGTGGGCAAGAAGCTCGCCGACGCGGTCGAGACGCTGCGCGGCGCCGGGTACGCCACGGTGGCGTGGGATGTCGGTCAGGGATCAGGCGGTTCGTGTGCCGTGGTCCGCCAGGACCCTCCGGCCGGAACAGCCATCACCCCGAACCAGACCGCGACGTTGTATTACGTCGCCGGGAAGGACTGCACGAAGAAGGGGGACTAGCTCTGGGGAAGCGGACCGCCGCACGGACGGACGTCGGTCGCGTGCGGGAGATGAACGAGGATCGCTATCTGGTGCGCGTCGAGCCGAGCGGGACGTTGCTCGCCGTCGCGGACGGCGTCGGGGGTGAGCCCGGCGGCGAGCTGGCGAGCAGCGCCGCCATCGAAGCGCTCTCGACACGTTTCTTCGGCGCGAGCGCCGAGCTCTCGCGCGCCGACGCGCTCGCCGCCGCGATGCGCGACGCCAACGACGCGGTGCTCGGCGCCGCCGGCGAGAGCGGACAGAAGGGCGCCGCGTCGACGCTCGTCGCCGCGGCGGTGAGCGGGGACGACGCGGTCGTCGGAAACCTCGGCGATAGCCGCGCCTACCTCGTGCGTGATAGCACGATCCAGAGGATCACCGCCGATCACTCCGGGGTGTTCCCGAGCTCGATCACCCGCTTCGTCGGCGATCCGAACGGCGTGCAGCCCGACGTATTCGTGGAGACGCTCGTGCCTGGGGATCGGCTCTTGCTGTGCTCGGATGGCCTCACGAGGCATGTGCCCGACGAAGAGATCGCCGCAGAAGTGCGGTCGCAGGACATCGAGCACGCCGTGAATTCCCTCGTCGATCTCGCGAAAGAGCGCGGCGGGGAGGACAACATCACCGTCGTCCTCTACGCCGCACGCCCGCGGCGCCTCTTCGCGGACGCGAACCTCGGGCTGACCGACGCGATCCTCGCTCTTCTCGTCGTGGTGGTCATCGCCGTGGCGATCGCGGCGGTCCTCTTCGCTAGCGGCGCGTACCAGACCGCGCCGTAGCCAGCAGGCGCGAGAAGCGAGGCGAGCTCCCGGCCATGAGGAGCAGCGCGACGCCGCCGGCGACCGCGAACGCGAGTGCGAGCCGTCCCAAGAGCGCCCCCGCAGAGAAGCTCGATCCGATGGTCGGGTTGCACACGAACGTCGGATAGAACTGGCAGTCGTAGGTCCAGGTCGGAAGGATGAAGAACATCCCCGCCTGCGCGCCGGGGAACGGCTGCGCGGAAACGAACGGATAGAAGTAGGCGAACGCCGCGGCGGCGGTGGCGAGGTAGGCGACGACCCAGCGTGCTCGCCCGGTGCCCCAGAAATACGCGAGGCCGGCGGCGAGCGCGAGCAGGTAGAACGGCAGCACGGTGAAGAAGTGATAGAAGAACAGAACGCGGCCGATCGGGATCCAGGCCACATACTGCGCCAGTCCCGCGAAGACGACAAAGCCGAGGCCCGCTGAGCGAGCGCGTACGGCCGCGACCGCGCACCAGCCAAAGGCCACGAGACCCGCCCAGAAGAGCACGATGTTCCCGGCGTCGTAGATGTAGGCGTTATCGCCGTCCGCAGACTGTCCGAAGTACCAGTACACGGGCTTGAGTACGAGCGGCCAGCTCCACCACGGCGACCCGGCGGGATGAGGCGCGGTGAGGCTCGAGTGGTACCAATACATCTGCTGCGTCAACTCGACGAGGTTCCAGCCGAACGGGATCGTTGGTCCGCCGAACCAGTGGACGTAGCTCGCGAGATAGATCGCGACCGGGATCACCGCGAATGCCGCGAACAGCAAGGCCGCGTTGCGTCCGCGCCCGGCGAGGAGGTCGAGCGGCCCGCCCGTCCCGGGCCGGCCGCGGTCGTAGGCGCGCACGGTAACTGCGATGGTCGCGATCAGCAGGCCGGCGAGCGCGTAAAACGCCGCCCACTTCGCCGCTGCGGCGAGGCCGAGCAGGACTCCCGCGATCAGGATGTCGATCACCGCGGATCGCCGCGGCCGATGAGCCGCGACGACGAAGTACCACCCCGCGACGATGAGGGCCCCCACGTACACGTCGTTCATACCGATCCGCGCCTGCGCGAACATCGAGCCGTCAAGGAGCACCGCGAGCCCCGCGATGGTCGCGACCACCGGCGATGTGAAGAGCCGCCGCGTGAGAAGCACGAGCATGAACGCGAGGAGCGCGGCGAAGACCACACCGGGGATGCGCCAGGCCAGCGCATGACGCCCGGTCTCGATCAGGTCGGCGCCGGTCGCGCCGGCGACGAGGAGCTTGTCGTGTGCGCCGTCGACGCCCAGGAACGTTCCGTCCACTGGAATGGCTGTGAACGGCGACGCGCCGTGCGTCTCGATGACGACGACCCGTCCGCCGTCGAGCGCATAGAGGAAGTCGGTGCGCGGCACGACTGCGAGCGCGGTCGCGCCTGCCGCGAACGCCCCCGTGCGCGCGTTGGTGAGGGAGACGGTGTCGTGGGATCCGGTCTCGAGGTCATACGCGTCGAGTACCGGCCCGTCGGCGCGCGCCGCGAACAGCCGGTTGGGGCCCTGCGCATAGGCCATCGCGGTCCCAGGCTTGCCGCCGGTCAGCATCTTGGTCTCCTGCGCGGTGCCCGGCGCGATCACGTGGACGCTGCCGAGCGTGTCGAGGACGTACAGCTCGCTGCCGTCGGTCTTCGCGGTGAGCGCGACCGTGTCCAGCGGGACCGTCAGCGGGGCGGTATCAAGCGTCGGATAGATCGCAAGCGCCTTCACTCCGCCAACGGCCACGTTGTCTCCGGCGAGCACCAGCGACCTCGCGTCGCCGAACGGCAAGGTCACCGTCTGGAGCGCTGTGTTGCTCGGCGGTTCCGTGACCGGCACGACGATCAGCGACGTCGTGGTCAGCACGATCATGTGATCGCCCTGGATGGCGATCGCTATCGCGGCTGCGTCGCCTAGCTTCGCGCGATCCCGAAGCGGCCCGTCGCGCGATGCGATCGACACGGTGCCATCGCGGGAAACGTAAGCGCGCGTGCCCTCGTTCGACACCGCGAAGGCGACGGGGCCATCGTGCGGGACGCCTTCGTGCCCGACGACGCGATCGTCACCGAAGGCCAGGACCCCGAGGGCCATGATCTCTTTCGCGAGATGCGGGTGGGTCCACTCGTAGGGCTCTCGCTCCGCGAGCAGCTCGAACGCGGTGCGTGCGTGATACACCTCGTCGAAATACATGTCGCGCGGCCAGTCGAGGCGGTAGCCGCGCGTTACGAGCACCGCGAGCGCGATGAGCGTCGCGACCGCGATGTCGCGGCGCGTGGGAATGCGCCCAGGCCCCAGACCCGCGGGGAGCCGCCACGTGACCTCCCCCGGCGTGACCTGGGGCAGTTCCCACCCGCTGTCGGTCTCAAGACGCGCATCGCCACGGGCGAGCCGCCAGACCAGATAGGCCGACGTGGCAATCATGACGACGGCGATGGCGATCTGACCCGCGCGTCCGAAGAACGTCGCCTCGATGATCTGTGGCACGCGGAGATCGACGTACTGCTCGTATCTGGTGAACGCGAAATACACCGATACAGCGAAGGCAATCGCGAGCGCGGCGTACGGCGCGAAGACCCGCGAGCGCGCCGCCGCGAACGGGAGCGCCAGGGCGAAGATCGGGAAGAGGTAGCGCTCGTGCGCGCGCGTCGGCAGGAAGTAGAACGCGAGGCCGGTGAACACGGCGCAGGCCAGCAGCATCGCCGTATCCCGGCGCCACCAGAGCGGGAGTACCGAGAGAAGGAAGCCCGCGGCGAGGAGCAGCGCGCCGTAGACGACCAGGCCCTCGTCCGGTTTCCAGAAGTCGAAGAAGATCGACCACCCATTGAACGCGTAGAGCGAGGTATACGGATACGTCGCCGACGCGCTGCGCACGAGGGCCACGAGCTCGGTCGCGATCCGGAACGGATCCGGGCCCCAGAACGGGACCGATAGCGCATACGCGGTCGCCGCTCCCCCGACGACGACCGCCAGGGCCGGACGCCAGCGCGCGTCCCGGATGAACTCGATCGCCGCGGCGACGACGATGACCAGAGCTCCGATCCCGAACTGCGGTTTCACGAGGGCCGCGACCGCGCCGAGCGCGCCCGCAAGCCACCAGCGCCGCGATCCGGCTGCAAGGACCGAAGCGAAGAGGGGCAGCGTGCCGACGGCGTCGACTTGGCCCCAGTACGGGCCCGCGAAGATCGGTCCGGGCTGAAGGGACCAGATCGCCGCCGCGGCGATCCCCGTGGCGTGGCCCGCGGTGCGCCAGAGCACCCTCGCCGCGAGGATCGCGATCGCGATATCCGCCGGGATGCTGATCGCCTTCACCGCGAGGCGCAGAAACTCGCCGTCGAACATCGCGCCGAGCAGCCAGAGCACGTAGAGGAACGCCGGCGGGTAGTCGCTGAAGTAACCAGGCTCGTAGAAACGGCCCGGCCCGATCTCTGCGAGCCGCTCGGCCCACGCCTGGAAGGTACCCACGTCGGTGGTGAAGCCTTGGGCGCGCACCGCGACGAGCCTGATGAGCACGCCGATGGCGATCACGCCCGCGAGCAGCAGGCGTGCCCGCCGCTCGTCGCGCGCCTCGTGGGTGCTCATTGCCAATAGTCGAACCGCGTGATCGCGATCGTGGCATACACGTTGACGAGCACTGACAGCAGGATGACGGCGAGGAAGAGGATTGTGGGCCGGCGCCGCCACACCCCGCGAACGAGTCCATCGCCGGTGAGCGCGAGGGCGACGAGGAAAGGCTGCGCATCGATGCTGAAGCGGTACCCGAACTGTTGGAACCCGACGGTGCCGTGGAAGAGATCCGGCAGCAGCGCGAGCAGCGCGGCCAGGGCGGTCGCGCCGACCACGACGTCCCGCCGGACCTCACGGAGCGCGATGAACACCCAGAGAAAGGCCGGGGTCGTGAGGAAAAGGCTCATGCCCACGAAACGAGGACGCAAGAAGAACGGTGTCCCTTCGACGAAGTCAGGTGGCTCGAGGAAGATCGCATACAGCTGCCGAACCAGGTAGATCGGCGAGAAGAGGCCCTGCTGAAAGAAGAAGTCGCCCTCCGTGAGGCGGGCGTAACCCGAGTCGAACGGCGTTCCCCAGCGGAGCACGCTGTACCCGACATACAGGAGCGCGAAGGGCAGCCCGCCGGCGACGACCCGGACGAGCGCCGCGCGATATGGCGTTCCACTCCGTCGCGCGGTGAGCAGCGCGAGCGCCGGCGCGGCGACTGCGACCGGCAGCCGTGCCAGCGCCGAGATGCCAAGAAGCGCGCCGACCAGGGTCGGTGCGCCGCCCCGCGCTGCGATCGCGAATGACGCCGCGAGAAAAAGCATGGAGGCCGCGTGCGCGGCGTACCAGGCGCGCCCGTCGACGCTGGAAAAGAACAGCGTCGTGCCGAACGTCGAAAGGATGGCGCCGGCGAGCGCGTAGAGGCGCGGTGCGCCGTACCCCCGCAGGGCGTAGTAGAGGATCCCGCCCGACGCGCCGCCGGCGACGCGCGAAGCGATGACCTGCGCGGACGCGGTCGGGAGGAACGGGACGAGCGGGAGCGCCATGATCGCCGGGAGCGGCGGATAGACGACGCAGAAGCGCCCGCCACCGCAGGAGAGGAGCTCGTTCAGCCAGGTCGGCGCCTCATCCAGCCACCAGCGGCCGTCGAGCACGGCGGCGGCGAGGCGTCCGAAATAGTCATAGTCGGTCGTCAGGCCGATGCCGGCGGCGAGATAGATCCCCGCCGCGATCGCTCCGATCCAGATCGCGGCCATGCGGTCCGACACGCTCATCCGACACGAACACGCTAACCTTGGCTGCCTGTGCCCGCACGGCTCGACGGCCTTTCCTTCTTCTTTCCGGCGCTGAACGAAGAGGATCACGTCGGGGCGGTCGTGAACGACGCGCTCACAATCCTTCCCCGTTTCGCGGACGACGTCGACGTCACGGTCGTCGACGACGGCAGCACCGATCGCACGGGCACTATCGCGGACGACCTTGCCGGGAGGGACCCGCGCGTCCGCGTCATCCACCACGGCACGCGGCGGGGATATGGCGGAGCGGTGCGATCGGGTCTGCGCGCGGCAACGAAGCCGTGGGTCTTCTACACGGATGGGGACCGGCAGTTCGATCTCGCGGACCTGGAGCGACTCGTCAACGCCAGCGACGGCTTCGACGCGGTCGTCGGCTATCGCGAGAAGCGGGCGGACCCGCCACGCCGACTGTTCGTTGCGTGGGTCTACAACCGCTTGATCCGCCTGCTCTTCGGCGGTGGGTGGCGCGACGTGGACTGCGCCTTCAAGCTTTTCCGCCGCGACGTCTTCGCACGCGTGCCGCTCGAGCGCGTTCGCGCGAACGGCGCCTTCTTCTCACCCGAGCTTCTGATCACGTTGCGCCGGGCGGGCATCCGCATCAGGCAGGTTGGCGTGCGCCACTTCCCGCGCACGGCAGGCGAGGAAAAGGGTGCATCGCCGCGGGTGATCCTCCGGGCCATCCGCGACCTCTTCGTCTTGCGCGCGCGACTCTGGCTTCGCCCGAACGACTAGCGGCGCTCGAGCCTCCAGATGTCCTCGGGTCGCTCGCGCCGCCGGATGACACGCGCGCGTCCTCCATCCAGCAAGACGACCGCCGGACGGGGCGCCTGGTTGTAGTTCGAGGCCATCGCGAGGCTGTACGCGCCGACGCTGGGCATCGCGAGCACATCCCCCGCCCGCGCTGACGGCAGCTTCACCGAACGGATGAGGACGTCCCCGCTCTCGCAGAACTTGCCGGCCACCGCGACCTCTTCGGTCGCGGGCGCGTTCGCGCGGCCCGCGATCGCCGCGGTGTATTCCGCGCCATAGAGCGCGGGCCGGATGTTGTCGCCCATCCCGCCATCGACGGCCACGAAGGCGCGGAGGCCTTCGACCCGCTTCGTGCCGATCACGCGGTACAGCGCGACCGCGGCGCGACCGACGATGCCTCGGCCCGGCTCGACGTAGATCGTCGCGCCTCGCAGAGCGCCGCCCTCCTTCCGCACCGGCTCCGCGAGCGCACGCGCGTAGTCGGCGAGACCCACGACTTCCTCTCCGGAGCGCAGTGGAACGGCGAGCCCTCCGCCCATCGCGATCTCCGCGATCGGAGCCTTCGTCGCCGCGCGCACTTCGTTCGCGAAGGCGACGAGCGCACGCGCAAGCTCGCGGTACGGGCGCGCGTCACGGACCTCCGCCCCAAGATGAGCGTGTAGCCCGACGAGCGCGAGGCCTTTCGTGCGGACGATCTCGCGCGCGTACGCCAGCGCGTCGCCCGTCGAGATCGGCACGCCGAACTTGCTGTCCAGCCCTCCGGTCCGAAGGTGCGGGTGCGTGTCCACCGCGATGCCGGGCGAGACGCGCAGCCATACCGGCTGCGGCTGGACACGTTTTCGGACAAGCGGACCCAGGCGCTCGATGTCGTGCGCACCGTCGATCACGACGCGTCCGACGCGAGAGCGCAGCGCACCAGCGAGCTCCTCGTCGGGCTTCGCGTTCCCGTGCAGCTCCATGCGGGAGGCCGGAAACCCGGAGCGGCGCGCGGCGAGCAGCTCCCCAAACGATGCGACGCTGGCGTCCAGCCCCGCGCGCGCTATGACCGCGCCGACGCCGATGAGCGGACAAGCCTTGACCGAATACGCGACGCGCACGGGCCGGTACGGAAAGAACGCATCGACATATCCGCGGACGCTCGTGCGTATCGTCTCGGCGTCGTAGACGTAGAGCGGCGTCCCGTAGCGGTCCGCGAGCTCGACGACATCCGCTCCCGCGACCGTAAGGCGGCCATCGCGGCTGACGGCCGTTCGGAGCGGCCAGATCGCGCGATCGATCTCTATGAGCTTTGCGGCGGCTCGTCCGGAAGAGATTCGATGAACTCCTTGAACACGGCGAGCTCGTGATCGTCGTTCGACTCGGCGGTGATCGCCGAGCGATCCAGAACGGTCTCGCTCACGAGGATGCGCGCGGTGCAGCGGACGGCGAGCGCGATCGCGTCCGACGGGCGGCAGTCCACCTCGATCTCGCGGTCGGCGACCTGCAGGAAGACGCTGCCATGAAAGACTCCGCCGCCGGCGTCGTCGGCGACGAGGTCCTTGACGACGACGCGCGTGATCTCGGCGCCCATCTTCGTCAGCATGTCGACCATCAGATCGTGGGTGAGCGGACGCTCGCTGGTGATCCCGGCGATCTTCGTCGCGATGCTGTACGCCTGATCGGGACCGATCCAGATCGGGAGGAGCCGTCGCACGCCCTCCGCCTGGAGCAGCACGACGTGTTGATTCGTGAGCACGTGGACCCGAACCGATTCGACCGTGCACGGCACGAGCATCGTCACAAGCCTACCCGGTCAAAGGCCGCGTCAACCGTCATGCGGACGGTTGACAGCTAGCCGAAACGAATTCGACCGACCTCGCGACGCCGGTTGAAGAGGAGCAGAAGCAGGATGCCGGCCGCGAAGCCGAAGATGTGCGCGAAGTACGCGATGTTGGACGTCGCCTGATGCGCGGTGAAGCGCAACTCGGCGAGCGCATCGATCATCTGAAGCACGATGAAAAATCCGATGACGATGAGTGCGGGCAGCTGAACGATCGAGATGAAGAGTCCGAGGAAGATGAGCGTTGACACACGCGCGGTCGGATAGAGCACCAGGTACGCGCCCAGGACCCCGGCGATCGCCCCCGAGGCCCCGACCATCGGCTCGGGCTGCACGAGGCCCTGCCCGACAGCGGCCACCACCCCACAAAGCAGATAGAAGACGAGATACGGTCCGCTACCGAGCCGGTCCTCGATGTTGTCGCCGAAGATCCAGAGGTACAGCATGTTGCCGATGACGTGTAGCCAACCACCGTGCATGAACATGTGCGTGAGGAGCGGGATGAACGTTTGGGCGCCGAGGTTCCCTTGCGCGATCGCTCCTGCGAACTCGCGCCAGTCGAACGAATAGCGGTCGTAGAAGGCCGCGATCGCCGCGGCGTCGCGCGCGATCGACAGGGTGTAGATCCAGACCGCGATGTTGATAGCAAGGAGGAGGCGGTTGGCGATCGGCGTGCGCGACGTGGGGTTCTGATCGCGAAGAGGGATCACGCGCGAAGCTCCGTCGCCACCACCTTCGAGTCGTGGATCGTGAATATCGTGCGGGAGCCCTCGGACACGTAAAAGCCTGTGGGCGCGGGCAGATTTGCCGGCAGCGCGAAGCGCGCGAGCTCCCCGCCATCGCGGGTCATCTGGATCACACGCTTCCCTGGCGCATCGAGGAAGTAGATGGAGCGCTGCACGTCGATCGCCTGGACCGCGGTCGGCTTCACCGGATCGCCCTTCCATCGCGGGACGAAGTCGACCCGTGTCGCCGTGAACGATTGGGTGAGCCGCCGGAACCGCAGGATCTCGCCCTGCGTCGTCACGATCCAGATGTCCTGATCGATCGCCAGAGACCGGCCTGTCCCCGCGGCGAGCGGCTCGGCCAGATACCCCTGCCCGCGCTCGAAGTTGGCACCATCCCTCGACGCGTGCTTCCACACCTGACCGCTCGTCGCATCGAGGACGTACAGGTTGAAGACGAATACCGCGAAGGCCTCGACGCTCTTCCATTTGGTCGACTCATCGGGCGTCACATCTTCGATGGCGTTGCCTTCTGCCCGCCAGAGGTGCTTGGCATCATCGACGGAATAGAGGGTCTCGCCCTGCGCCGCGACCAGGCGTGGGGAGCCCACGTCCTGCGTCCCTTTGGTGAGCACCGCCCCGACCTCGGTCGGATCCCCAAAGATCCGCCAAAGCCTGCCCGATCCGGGATCCGCCGCGTACAGGCCGTTCACGTTTCCCAGGAGCGTCGCCGGCTTCGCACCGGGCGCGATGCGCGCAAGATCTATGACGACCCCGTTGATCTTGTCGTCCAGCGCGTCGAGCTGCGCGCGCAGCGCCGCCACGCGGACAGGGTCGGCCGCTGGCGAGCGGGCGGCCTCATCGAGCGACCTGCGCGCGTGGTTGACCCTCTCGCGCGCGGAGTCGTTGTCCGGTGGCTTGCGGTCGGCGAAGCGCTGCGCGGACGAGATGTCGGACTCGACGGAGATGATCGCGAGCTGGTAGTCACCCGAGACCTGATTGCCGCTGTAGTCGCGGTAGGCGAGGAGACCGATCCCGCCGGCCACCACGAGGAGGAGCGCCGCGAGGATCGACGCGGCACGTCGCTGCCGCCGTGAGCGGGCGCGTGCGGTGTCCGGCCTGCGCGGCAGAGGCGGCGCACGCTTCGGCATCAGCTCGAATCCGACCGCGACCGTCTTGCCGACGGCGCGGGTCGCCGGTGCCGCCGCCGCGCCGATCGCCTCGCCGATCCGTGGGCGTTTGCGCCAGAGCGCATCGACGCGCGAGCGGATGTTGTCCGCGATCTCCACCTCGCTCGGCTGAGCGGCACGGACGGGCTCGGAGAGGACGCGCGCTGCTCCGGCGCTCGCGGCGCTGATCTCGATGAAGAGCGCGGCCGCGCTCCCGACCACTCCGTCCGCGACCGCGCGGTTATGCACGTGTTCCGCCGCAGCGCGCGGATGCAGGGTCACCGCCGCGTTCTTGAGCGTTTCGGCACCGAGGCCATCGGTCAGCGCCCCGGAAGCGAGGATGAGCGTGTCTCCCGGTTCGACGCTCTGCCGCCACACGTCTGGCAGGACATCGGCCTCACCACCGAGCGAGGCCGCCTCGCGCGTCGTCGTGCGATGAACGAAGTCGGCGAGCTCGCCAGGCTCGTCGCCGGGGAGGAAGAGCCGCGCGCGGCGAACGAGGAAGACCTGTGCGGCGCCGATGCGCGCCGCGTACAGCTCGTTGTTCACGACGACCGCGCAAGCGCAATGGAGCGTGACGCGCCCCCGGTGATCCCGAAGCCGCTGCGCCGCGCGGCGGTTCGCCTGGCGCAGCGCTTTGCGCAGCGAGACCTCGATCCCGGCCGAGAGATCGTAGTAGTACTCCTGGCGCGCGAGATCCGCGACCTCCTTGGCGACGTCGGCGCCGGCGTTCGTGCCGTGCTGACGTGAGACCTCGCAGAGGAAATAGAAGCGACCCTTCGTGCGAAGCGTCGCGCCAAGCGTCGGCTCGCTCACGAGGATGACATCGGGCGCTCCCGGACGAAGCTCGCTGGTCGATCCGGTCTTCGTGACGAAGCTCGCCTGTCGCACCGCAGGCGAGTTTAGGGACACGCTAGTTGTGCGACGCCGGGACGGACCGGATCTTGGCGATGCCGCTGCGCGGCGCGCGTGTTGCGAGCTGCGAGACGAGCTCGTGTTCCCGAAGACGGATCTCCGCCGCCCACTGCGCGGTCGGCACGGCCACGACCAGGGTGCCCCCGTCCATCCGCAGCGCGGTGGTCCGCGCGGCATCCGCGCCGATCACCGCCGAGGCGACCGTCCTCCACTCGCGTACCGCATCAGCCCTGGCGACGTCGCTATCGAGCCCCAGTGTCCGAAGGGCTCGCGCGAGCACCGCCGACAGAGGCCTCAGCCGACGTCTCCACGCCCAACGGGAACGATCGTGGCGCGCTCGCGGAGGGCCTCCGGGATGCTCGCGAGCACGGCAGCCGTCAACATAGCCTGGGCCTCGACGGGAAGGGCGCGACAGAAGGCGTCGCGCCGCGCGGCGTCGAGCTCGGAAAGCACGTCGTCAAGAAGGAAGACCGGCGTCTCCCCGGTGCGCGCGCGCAGCCACGTCCCCTCCGCAAGCTTGAGCGCGAGGACGGCGGACCGCTGTTCTCCTCGCGAGGCGAAGGTCGGCAGTGGCCGCTCGCCGACCGCCACGGCGAGATCCTCACGATGCGGACCCACGAGCGTCGTCCCCTGCCAGCGTTCGCGGTCACGCTTCTCGATGAGCAGTCGGCGATAGCCCTCGGCGCGATCCTCAGGGGTCGTCCCTGTCGTTTGGCAGGCGTACGCGACGTCCGGGACCGGGTCCGCGCCCAGCGCCGCGGCCGCCGCGCGGAAGGCCGGTCGGAACTCCTCGACCGCGGTCTCTCGCCGGAGCGAGATCGTTGTCGCCAGTCGGATGAGCTCGCTGTCCCAGAACGCGAGCTCGCTTTCGGGGATCGGCTCCTCCTCCCGGCCCGCACGCAGCAGCGCGTTCCGCTGCACGAGCACCCGCGCGTAGGCACGCGTGTCCGCCCGATGACCACGGTCGATCTGAGACACCATCGCGTCGAGGTAGCGGCGGCGGGCCGAGGGCGCCGACGCCAGGAGCTCGACATCCTCGGGAAAGAACGCCACGACCGCGAACGCGCCGATGATGTCGTCCGCCCTCCGGGGCGCGCCGTCCGAGGTGTACCGCCGCGGCCGCTTGCGGGCGGCGACCTCAGGGGCGAACAGCGTGACCTCCAGACGGGCACGCTCGTCCTTCCCGTGGCACGCCTCGACAACGACTCGGGCGAAAGATGCACCCCAGCGGACCATCTCGGCGTCGTCGCCGGCACGCGATGACTCTCCGCGCGCCACGAGGTGCACGGCCTCGAGCAGGTTGGTCTTGCCCGCGCCGTTCGGGCCGACGAACGCGGTGACGCCCGGAACGAACAGGCAGTCCTCGCGTTCGTAGCTGCGGAAGTCCTCGAGGGAAAGCGACGCGACGCGCACGCGAGATCAGGCCGGGATGCGGAGCGGCATCACCACGTGAAGATAACTGTCGTCGCCGACAATGCGGACCACACCCGGCGCGAGCGGGCCGCCGAGCTCGAGCGCGATCTCCGGCGCCGAAAGGCTGGAGAGCGCGTCGGCGACGAACCGCGAATTGAAGGCGATCGTCGTCGGCTGGCCCTCGACCGTCGCGTCGACGCGGCCGGTGTTGTCGCCTACCTCGGCGGCGTTCGCCGAGATCACAAGAGGCGGGTCGCTCGAGGGATCGACTTGGAACCGCAGCATGTTCGCGGCATCGCGCGCGAAGTACGAAGCGAGCCGCGTCGCCTTCAGAAGCTCTTCGCGCTGCGCGACGATCTTCGTGTTGCTGGTCGTGGGGATGACCTGCCGGTAATTCGGGAATTGACCTTCGATGATGCGAGACACCAGGTCGGCTTCGTCGGTGTGGAAGATGACCTGACTCTTATTTGGCGTGACCAAGATATCGACCGTTGCATCGTCACTGTCGCCGACGATGCGCGCGACTTCGAAGAGGCTTTTCGCCGGGACGATGACCTCTATCGGCGGATCGACCCGATCGAGGAGCCGTGCATGACGCACCGAGAGCCGATAGGGGTCCGCCGCCGCCATCGTTATCATCTCGCCGGCGAAGGTCGTCAGCACACCGGTGAGCACCGGCCGGCTGTCGTCGGTCGCCGCGACGAACGCGACCTCGCTGATCATGCGCCGCAGCGTTCCCTGCGCCATGCGTGTGGTTGGCTTGTCCGGGATCTGCGGAATGATCGGGAACTCTTCCGCATCCAGGCCCTTGATGTTCGCCTCATACGGGCCGGCCTTGATATGCACGGTCTTTGTGCGCACGTTTAGTGAGAGCTCGACGTTCCCCGGCGGCAGCGAGTTCACGAAGTCGATGAACAGCTTCGCCGGCACAGTTATGGCACCCTCGTCCTCGACCTTTGCGGGTACCCAGCAATTGATGCCCACTTCAAGATTTGTGGCGGTCAGGCGAAGGCGACCAGAATCTGTCCGCAAGAGCACGTTGCCCAGAATCGGGAGGCTTCCGCGGCTCGAGACTCCACGCCCCACGACCCCGAGGCCGTGAGCGAGGTTCTCTTGTAGACAAGTGACCTTCACGCGACCCTCCCCGCCGTCCTTACTTGAAGATAGATACAACCAGTAGTGTCGCTAGTCGTGGTGTGGACTATGGGGCTTGCCGCTCGGCCCGTGCGGCGAAGGCGCTGGACCGTCTGTGCATGCGCCGGGAAAGAGCGTGGACGACTCCGGCCTCAACGTCGCGCGATACAACACACGTAGCATAAACAAACACCGGAATCGATCATCTGTCCACAAATAGGGCTTCTTATCCACAGGTCCGCACGCCTTATCCACACCTGGCTCATCGCGGGAGCGGGCCTCCGTACCCCCTACTGACGCGCGTTTTCAGCGACCGAGCAGGCCACCGTCCAATCGTGGGGGCTGGCCCCCACACCCCCTCACGGACGCCATCAGGAAGAATCGGTGTAGAGCATCTCGCGAAGGGCCCCGACATCGCGGCGGAAGTCGTCGTTCTCGGCCATCTCCCGCTCGATCTTTTCGCAGCCATGCAACACCGTCGAGTGGTCCCGGCCACCCACAGCTTCTCCAATCCGCATCAAGGGCGCCTCGGTCTCCTCACGCATCAGATACATCGCGATCTGACGAGGGAGGACGACCTGCTTGTCGCGGGCCTTTCCCTTGATCTGGTCGAGTGGGACGCCGTAGTAGCGGGCGACGGTTTCGACGATGCGCTCGGGAGAGAGGCTCTTGCGCTGCGGGTTGTAGAGGATGTTCTGGAGCATCTCCTGCGCGAGCTGGGTGGTGACGGGCACGGCGTTGAGCGACGCGTGCGCGACGATTCGCGTCAGTGCGCCCTCGAGCTCGCGAATGTTCGAGACGATCCGTTGTGCGAGGAAATCGACGACCGCCGGCGGGATCGCGATGTTCTGCGCCTCGGCCTTCGCACGGAGGATCGCGATCCGCGTCTCGAGGTCCGGCGCCGAGATGTCCGCGATCAGACCCCACTCGAACCGCGAGCGCAGCCGGTCTTCCAGCTGCGTGATCGCTTTCGGCGGCCGGTCGCTCGAGAGAACGATCTGCTTGCCCTCCTCGTGGATCGCGTTGAATGTGTGGAAGAACTCTTCCTGCGTTCCCTCTTTGCCGGCGATGAACTGGATATCGTCGATGAGCAGGACATCGATGCGTCGGTAGCGCTCGCGGAATTCCTCGCCCTTCTGCGCGCGGATCGAATTGATGAACTCGTTGGTGAACTTCTCGCTCGTGGCATACACGACGCGCTTCTTTGGATGGCGCGCGATCACCGCGTGACCGATCGCGTGCATGAGGTGTGTCTTTCCGAGGCCGGATCCGCCGTACACGAAGAGCGGGTTGTAGCTATGCCCTGGCCGCTCGGCGACCGAAAGCGCGGCCGCGTGCGCCAGACGGTTATTGGAGCCGACGACGAAGGTCGAGAACGTATAGCGCTGATTGAGAAGGGCGCCGGACACCTCCCGCCGGTCCTGTGTGCCTGCCTGCTGGGATCCGCCGACGCCGGGGTGGGCCGCGACGCTCGTGCCGCCCATCCGACCGGCCATCGGCGCGTTCGCCGCGGACGTCACGAAACGTACGTCGACGGTCTTCCCCAGAAGATGCTGGAGCGTCGACCTTACTTGAGGACGGAACTTGCTCTCGAGCCACTCACGCGCGAATGCGTTCGGTACTCCGATGAGGAAGACGTCGTCCTCCTCGGAGATGACCTGCGTCTCCTTGAACCAGGTGTCGTACTGCGCACGCGAGAGTCCCACCTGCAGCTCGCCGAGAGCGGCGGTCCACAGCTGCTTGAGGTTCAACGGTTCCCCTTCTCTCTGCTCGTGCACTACCGCTCCCCACACGCACGTGATGCCGCACGCACCCGCGGATCGCCACACCGAAGGGAAAGACCTCTAGAGACCGCGCTCTCTTGGAAGCCCGCGAACTATACCCCAGGGAAGATGACGTCGCGCTGCGCTATGCTCACTTACACAAACAGACACCCTCTGATCAGCGTGATCGCTTTGTTCCCAGCGGGAGAAGGGACTCGACCGTGAAGCGCACTTATCAGCCGAAGACCCGCCGTCGTTCGCGCGTGCACGGTTTTCGTGCGCGCATGCGTACCACAGGCGGACGTCGTGTGCTCGCCGCGCGCCGCGCGCGTGGCCGCAAGCGCCTCACCGTCGTCTAACGCGGCCGCGTTCATGGACGCCGCTCGTCTGCGGCGGAACGCGGAGATCGCCGCGGTGTGGAGCGAAGGAATGAAGCTCCAGCATTCGCTCTTTGCCGTACGCGCTCGACCGAACGGGTTGACGACGATGCGCCTTGCCGTTTCCGCTCCCCGTTCCATCGGCCGCGGTGTCGCGCGGAATCGCGCGCGCCGCCGCGTGCGCGAGGCATTCCGCACTGTGATCCGGGATCTCGAGCAACGGGCCGGCTGTGACCTGATCATCGTCGCGCGGCCGCCGGTCGGGTCCGCGCCACATGCGAAGCTCCGCGAGGCCGCCGCGGCGGCGCTTGCCACGGTCGCGGCGCGATCGTCCGAGCGATGAAGACCTTGGTCCTGGCGGCCCTTCGCTTCTACAAGAGCGCCGTGAGTCCGATGCTCCCGGCAGCCTGCCGGTACACGCCGACCTGCTCGGAATACGCCATGGGGGCGGTCGAGCGCCACGGTGTCACGCGGGGCGGCTGGCTCGCGCTGAAGCGCCTGGCCTCCTGCCATCCCTGGAGCCAGGGTGGATACGACCCCGTGCCAGAGCGCAGGGCGAGCTGATGCCGCTCGTCATCACCGATATCTGGAATGCCGTCCTCGTCCACCCGCTGATCAACCTGCTCGTCCTCGCCTATGACGTGGTCCATGACTTCGGCCTCGCCGTCGTGATCGTGACGGTGGCGATCCGCCTCGCGCTCTATCCGCTCTTCCGCGCGCAGGTCATGTCCTCCCGGAAGATGCAGGAGCTCGCGCCCGCGCTGAACGACATCAAGAAGAAATACGGCAACGATCGCGCGCGCGTCCAGCAGGAGCAGATGAAGCTCTACCAGGAGCGCGGCATCAATCCCGCGGCTGGGTGCCTGCCGATGGTGGTGTTCTTCCCGGTGCTGTTCGCCATGTACGCCGCGTTCCAGCAGGTCGGCGGCCTCAGCGGGAGTCACGCGCTCAGCGTCCAGGAGCTCCGGGATCATGTGCTGTGGCCGTTCATTCCTCCGCCCGCCGGTCTGGGCGATGCCGATACGATCGATCTGACCGCCCACTGGCTTCCGTGGGTCGGCAGCCTGGCCCACCCCGATCACCTGTTCTTCGACTTCATCGGTCCGCTGCCGATCATCTCGGCGATCCTGCAGCTCATCGCCTCGGTCCAGGCACTGCCGCGTAACCCACCGCAGACCGATGACCCTACGCAGCGAACGATGCAGTCGATGACCTACTACCTGCCGCTGATCACGGTTGTCTTCTTCAAGGATCTCGCGTCGGGCGTCTTCATTTACTACATCACCACGACGATCTTCCAGATCGTGCAGCAGTACTTCGTAATGGGCTGGGGCCAGCTGCCACGCTGGGTCCCAGCTTTGAACCAGATCCCGACGCCGGCTGATCGCGCGATGCGCGAGCGCGAGCAAGCCGCTATCAAGGAGGCTGAGGCGGACATGAAGCTCGCGGACGGGGTCGGGGCGCAGAAGCGTGACGCGACCGGCGGTCGGCGGCGCGGAAGGAGGAGGAAGCGATGAGCCCGCTTCGTGGGGAGGAGTTCACTGGTCGTTCGGTGGAAGAGGCGATCGAACGCGGACTGCGGTCACTTGGGAAAAAACGGACCGACGTGGATATCGAGATCCTCGAAAAAGGCAAGCCCGCGAACGTACTGGGCATCGGGGGCGAGGACGCCCGCGTGCTCCTCACATTCCAGGAGGAGGAGTCCGTCCAGGAGCCCGAGCCGGTCGTCGACGAGGCGGAGGTACCGCGTCGGCCGGATGCGCTTCGCGAGCGCGACGAAGAGTCTGAGGACGCGGCGTCACCCGCGCTCGCTGAAGAGCTCGCGGCGGGGGCCGGGGTGCTCAAGGACCTGCTCGCCCTGATGGGGGTCGAAGCGGAGGTCGCTCTCGATGACCGGCCGCGGCACGAGGGCGTCGAGGTCCTCGGCCCGGACCTGGGGGCATTGATCGGCCGTGGTGGCGAGAACCTCGTCGCCCTTCAGCAGATCACTTCGGCCATCACATCGCGCCGCGTCGGTCGCACGGTGCACATCCCCGTCGACATCGAGGGATACCGGCGCCGGCGGGAGGATCAGCTCCGCGAGATCGCCCAACGCGTCGCGTCGCGCGTGCGCGCGACCGGGCAGGCGGTGACGCTCGAGCCGATGCTCGCCTACGAGCGGCGGATCGTGCATCTCGCCGTGCAGGACACGCCCGGAGTGAAGACCGAATCCGTAGGCATCGATCCGAACCGGCGTGTCGTGATCAGCTCGACCGCACCCGGCGCTCGCGGGCCGGCCCCCTTCCGCCCACGCAGTGGTGGCGGGTTGCGGGGGGAGCCGCCAGGCCGCTATGGACCGCGGCGCGGCTTCGGACCGAGACCGGGTGGATACCGGCCGCGGACTGACCTCGGTCCGCCACGAGATCGCCCCTAACCAGGTCTTCCGGAAAACACCGCTCGCGCGCTAACGTTCTGCTCCTCGGATGGAAGGCAACTGGGCACCCGCGCGCGTCCGCCGTAATTTTCGGATCGACACCTTCAGCGCCATCTGCGGTGGCGTGTACATCGCCGTGCTCATCACCTTCATGCCGATCGTGGTGCGGCGGCTTGGTGGATCCACCACCGACGTCGCCATCGTCATCGCGGCCCCGTTCGTCGGGCATCTCCTGTCGCCGATCTCGGCCTATCTGCTTTCCGGGTTCCCTCTTGTCAGGGTGGTTGCGGGAACGGTCACGCTGGCGCGTGCCACGTTCCTCGCGGGCGTCCTCGTCGCGGCGACGCCGCTGATGCTCGCCGTGACCACGGTCGCGTTCTTCGCGATCAGCGTCGCGAACATCGGCGCGTACACCGCGCTCATGCAGGGTATCTACCCCGACCGGGAGCGGGCTCAAGCCATGGCGAACGTGCGCATCGGCGCCGCGATCGCCGGAATCGCGTCCGCGGCGGTCGCGGGTACGTTCATCGATGTCATCCCTGCGTCGTGGGTCTTCGCCGCCGCGGCGCTCATCGGCCTGCCGGGCGCGATAGCCTTCTTCTGGGTTCGGTACGACGGGTCGGCGAAGGCCGCGACGCGGCGACCTCTTCCGGACATCGCGCGCGGCGTGTGGGCCGATCACAAATATCGGCGACTGCTCTTGTCGTTCACCGTGTTCGGCATGGGCAATCTCATGAACGTCGCGGTGTACCCGATCCTGCTCGTCGATCACTTCAATGCGTCGAACTCGTTCATCGGCGGGATGATGGCGGTGTCGTCGTTGACGATGGTCGTGGCGTACATCATTTGGGGCCGGATGATCGACCGTGGCTCATCGATCCGCCTGACGCTCGTAAACACCGTGGTGGCGCTGCTCGTTCCGATCGGCTATATCGCCGCGGGTGACGTCTGGCTCCTCATTCCCGTCGCGATCGTCGCTGGGATCGTGAACGCGGGCGGCGAGATCACGTTCTTCACCAACATCGTGCAGATCGCGCCGCGGGATAGGATCGGCGAGTACGCGACGGCCCAGTCACTGCTCATGGGACTTCGTGGCACCGCCGCACCATTCATCGCGGCAGCGCTTCTCGGCGTGGCGGACCCGCGCGTCGTCCTGCTGATCGGCGTGGTCTTCATGACGGCAGGCTGCGCGATCATGGCCGGGGCGGTACGCCTCATCGTGCCGACCGCGCTGCCGGCCCCGCGCGTCGCTTTGGAAAGCCCCGCGGACTAGCTCCGCAGGGGCACGCCCTTCGCGCGCATCGCGTTCGCGAAGCGGTCCGCGATCAGCTGATAGCCCGCATCGGATGGATGGAATCCGTCCTGCGCGACGGTCGCCGTCGACACGAGATCGGCGCTCCCAGTGAACAGGTCGACCACGAAGATGCGTGTCGGGCTGCGCGCGGCGATCTCGGCGATGGCGTCGTTGTATGCGTTGATGCGCACCAGGAGGACGAGCTTGTCGACGCTCGCGTAGACCGGGACGGTCCGGAGGTCGGGAACATTGCCGACGAAGATCGCCGCGTCGCTGCGCTGCACGAGAGCGTCGACGATACCGCCGAGCGCATCGGCGTACGACGCCCGATCGATCGTCGCGTTGAGATCGTTGACGGCCAGCCAGATCGTGACCACGGTCGGTCGCTGCGCGATCGCGCCGGGTAGCTGTTCGCGACTCGCCTGCAGTGCGATCGATCCTGAGACCCCGAGGTTCACGTACGCGGAGCCCGCCGGCAGGCGCGCCGCGATCCGAGCCGGCCACGAGCCCCTCACCGGATCCGACGCGCCGACGCCGACGCTGTCGGATGCACCGATCGCGACGTACCGCACCGCGGGCGCAGCAGATGACGCGGCTGGCGAAGGTACGGGCGTCGTCGGGCTCGCCGCCGCCGCGAGCACCGGGCTCGCCGATCGCGGGGGCGTCGACGTGGACGAACACGCCGCAAGGAAGACGGCACACACCAGGGTCCAAACGCTTCCCGAGTACTTCATTAGCCGTACAATTGTCTTGCCCGGGAAACCGGGCGCGATAGCGGACACGGGGATGCGTGGTTTCGACAGGGCACGCAAACGGACCGCCGCGAGCCGAGGAACGCCGTTCCTCCTCGTTAATCCGAACGGCAGGCAGACAACTGCCAACACTTCTTACGCTCTCGCTGCCTAGTCAGTGAGACGTCCTCCCGGTCCCCGCTCCGCGGGCCGGGAAGGGCGCCATCAGCGGAGCTGCGGCCCGCCGAGCGGCCGGTAGGCGGGCCAAAGATCCACGGCCTGGCGAGAACGAGGAGCGTGTCGGTGCGCGCCTCATTCCGCGAGAAAAAAATCGCCGACTACGCTCGTAGACGCGATCCGCGCGCAGGCCTTGGACGGGGAGTTCGACCCTCCCCCATCTCCACAGGACGAGGAGGCCGGCGGAGGGAGCCGCAGCTCACTCCGGCCGGCCGACGATGTTCTGGAAGGCGCGAAGCGCCTACAAAGGGACCGCGAAGCGGCTAAACGCGACCGTGGGCCATCTAAAGTCGCCGTCATGCCGCTACTCGCGCTCGTGATCATCGTGCTCGGCGCGGGCCTCGCGGCGGTGGCCCCGCTCTACCTGCGTCTTGTACGCCGCGAGCTCAGCCGCGCAGATCGCATGGAGCGAGCCGCACGCATGCTCGGTCTGCAATTCTCGCGCGGTGACCCGGCCTACCCGGGATCGATCGGACAGGCCTTTCCTTTCGAGCTCTTCTCACGCGGCATCGAGCAGACCTGCGAGAACGTCATGACGGGGACGATCGGCGGAGTTCCCGTCACCGCGCTCGATTTCCTATACATCCAGCAGGTGGACAGCGGCACCCAGCATCCTGATGGAACTGCGGACTACCGCGCACTACGGTCTGAGCCGGTCCGTTATGCCTGCGCGGTCGGAGCCATCGGCGGGCATCGCCCGCACGTCGTGATCGAGCCGGCCTCGATGCTGCCGGACGTGCACGTCGCGCCGGAGCGGGTCCAGCTCGAGTGGGGAGACTTCAACGCGAGATACCGGGTGTCGTCCCCGGAACGGGGCTTCGCGACCGCGCTCCTCGACGTCGACCTCATGGCGTGGCTGGTCGATCTCGCGCCGCACCTTCCGCTGACGTGGGAGGTGCAGCGCGGCGACATTCTCTGTCGCACGCACGGCCTCGAACCGGAGCGATTCCCGGAGCTCGTGGGTGCTGTGGTCGAGTTCGCACGGCGGATCGGACCCGGCGCGTCCGGCTAGCGCAGAGTTGTGCCCTCGTACGAAATGAACTCGAGCAGGCTTCCGTCGGGATCGCGGAAGTACACGCTCGTCCCGCGCCCCCGTCGCCCACCCCGGGTCATCGGTCCGGCCTCGATCGCAACGCCGTGCCTATGCAGGTGTTCGACCGCGCCGGCGATCGGGCCGTCCCATTCGAAGCACAAGTCGCTGTTCCCAGGCGCCACCGGCACACGCGCGACCATCGCCGGACGAACGCCCGGGCCATGCACATTGAGCTGCTGCTCGCCGATGCGGTAGGCGAGGCGCTCATCGATCTCTACGATCTCGACACCGAGCACGTCTCTATAGAAAGCGTTCGCGCGGATGAAATCGCTCACCGAGATCACGACGTGGTCGAGCTTCACCGGGACGCACGATACGGCGCTCGAGCGGACGGGCGAGCGAGCCGTTGAATGGGAATACGTTCGTTGTAGCGCGCGTTATCCCGCCGGGAAAATCCAAGAAGGAGGATCATCCCGATGACCTTCAGCACATTCGTCATCTCCACCGATCTCGCTCTCGCCCTCGCCCGCGGCGTCGTCGGCCTTGTGATGGCGGCTCACGGCGCACAGAAAGTCCTCGGGGTGTGGGGCGGGCCTGGCCTCGCGGGTTGGACGCAAGGCATCACCCGTATGGGCATGCGGCCGCCGGTCTTCTGGGCGTACGTTTCCGCGTTCGCGGAGCTCGCGGGTGGCATCGCGTTCGCGCTCGGTTTCCTCGTCCCTCTGGTCGCCGCGGCGCTCACGATCCAGATGGGCGTGGCCATCGCGCGCGCTCACTGGGCGAAGGGATTTTGGAACTCCAAGGGTGGTATCGAGTTCCCGTTCACGCTCGGCGCCATCGCCGCGATCAGCGGAGTCGCTGATCCGGGTCCGTATTCGCTCGATCGGGCGCTCGGCCTACCGACCTTTGGTGCCGGCGCATACGCGGTTGTCCTCGTGATCGGCGTGGTCGCGTACCTGATCGGGTCGCGCCGGATCGCGGCCGAGGCCTCGAAGGCCAGCACGGCCGCATAGCGCGAAGCGCTCATCGGCCACGCGCGCCGCAAGCGGTGCGCGTGCCTGCATGTGGAGCGCTTTATCCTGTCGTCCACAGGGGAGGCCGGTCGTGAAGGAAGCTCTCGAGCGCCTGGACGCGCTCATGAACCGCCTCGTCGAGGCGGACCAGACTGGCGCGGGTATCGAGCCTTTGCACGTGGCGAGCGAGCTCGGGCAGATCCGCCAGCTGCTCGCGGAGTCACCGGCGGTCATCCCCGCCAAGGGCGGCCAGAAGCATTTCCGCTGCGAGGCCTGTGGGACCGTCGTGCACGGGACCGATGCACCCTCGCGGTGCCCGACGTGCGGCGGCACGAAGTTCTTCGCGGCCGACATCGAGCAGCCCTTCGTGGAGTCCGGCGCCGGCTAGCCGCACGCTCGCGCGCTTCTGCGTCAGACGATGCAGTCCAGAAAGCTTGCGTTGTTGCTACGGGTCCCTTACATTTCGGCGACCTAACTATTTGGAGCCCGAAGCGTAATGACTGCGTTGATCGAGCGTCATCCCCCCGCGAAGGCCGAGGACCTCGAGCTCGCGGGGCTTCTCCTGGACACCCTGCGCATTGTGAAGATGGCCACGGCCGCGAGCCGCGAGCACAGCCACGTGTCGGCGAATCGCGCCAGTGTCATGTGGCAGCTTCGCGAGCGCGCCATGCGGAGCGGCGATCTCGCGCAACGGTGCGCGATGACGGCCCCCGCGCTGACCGAGCTCGTCGATTCGCTCTCGCGCGACGGTTTCGTCCGTCGCCTCGAGGACTCGGAAGATCGGCGGGTCGTGCTCGTCGAGCTGACCGCTCAGGGACGCCGTGAGCTGGACAAGTACGGCGAGGTCATGAAGCGGGGCGTGGCCGCCCTACTCGCACGCGTCCCCGCCGACAAGCGCGCACGTCTGCGTGCCGCCCTGACGGACCTGAACGAATCGATCGATGCCATGACCAAGGAGACCGCCAATGCCCGCTGAAATGACTCGCAGCGCCCGCATCCTGGCGACGGTCGGAGTGGCGCTCGCGCTTTTCCTCGCCGCGCTCGACCAGACCATCGTCGGCACGGCCCTCCCCCGCATCGTCGCCGAGCTAAACGGGCTGGACTACTTCGCGTGGGTCGCCACGGCGTATCTGGTGACCTCGACCATCCTGACGCCGATCGCCGGAAAGCTCGGCGACCTCTTCGGCCGGAAGCCCTTCCTTCTCGCCGGAATGATCGGCTTCGTCATCGCATCGGCTCTCTGCGGTCAAGCGCAAAACATGGCCGAGCTCGTCGCGTTCCGCGCGCTTCAGGGAATCTTCGGCGGCGTTCTCTTCGCGAGCGTGTTCGCTACCATCGCCGATCTCTACTCGCCGGCCCAGCGCGCCAGGCTGCAGGGCGTCTTTGCCGGGATCTTCGGCATCGCCTCGGTCGTCGGTCCCGTCGTCGGTGGCTATCTCACCGACAATCTCAGCTGGCGCTGGGTCTTCTACGTCAACGTCCCGGTCGGCATCCTCGCCATCGTCGTCGTGTTCCTCACGCTCCCCTCGGTGCGCCACGCGGCCTCTTGGCGCGACATCGACTTCGCCGGCGCGTTCGCCCTCGCCGCGACGCTCGTGCCGCTTCTGATCGCGCTCTCGATCACGCGTGACCACGATTTCACCTCTCCCGAGGTGATCGGATTGCTTCTCATCGCGGCCGTCATGGGCGTGATCTTCTTCGTCATCGAACGGCGTGACCCGCACCCGGTCGTCCCATTCGACCTCTGGAAGAACCCGACGTTCGCAGTTTCCACCGCGATCGGTTTTCTCCTCGGATTCGCCATGTTCGGCGCGATCCTCTTCGTTGGGCTCGTCTATCAGGGAGTCCTCGGCATCCCCGCGACGAACTCGGGTCTCCTGATCACCCCGCTCATGGTCGGTCTCATCGTCGCAAGCCTCATCACCGGCCAGCTCATGGTTCGCATGCGTCGCTACCGGTACCTCGGGACGGTCGGCGCAGTGCTCCTGGTGATCGGTCTGTACCTGCTCTCGCAGGTCACGGTCGGTAGTCCCGAGATCGAGGTCGTGCGCGACCTCGTGCTCGTCGGGCTCGGCGTTGGGGTCGGCATGCCGCTCTATCTGAACGCGACGCAGAGCGCGGTCGACCCTCGGTACCTCGGCGTCGTCTCGAGCCAGATCCAGTTCTGGCGGAACATCGGAAGCACCGTGGGCGTTGCCATCCTCGGTGCGGTGCTCTCCCATGAGCTCACGCAGAAGATCGTCGCTTCGATCCCGCCGCAGTTTGCGGGCGCGATTCCGGCCAACGGTAACGCGCAGGCGATCTTCGATCCCGCCGTCATGCAGCGGATCCCGCCGCCGGTGCTCGTCGCGATCCGGAGCGCGCTCGCCTCCTCCCTGCACGACATCTTCCTCATAGCTGCCGGCGTCGCCGGGCTGGCCGTCGTTCTCTCGCTATTCCTTCAGGAGGTCCCGATCCGCGGCCGCACCGCTCGTGCGCCACAGCCCGAGGCCGAGACCGTACCGGCGTTCGGGGACTAAGCGGTGGGCGTCATCGAGGTTCGCGGCCTTGTCAAGACGTACGGCGATCTCGAGGCGGTCCGCGGCATCGATCTCGAAGTCGAACCAGGCGAGGTCTTCGGCTTCCTCGGCCCGAACGGCGCCGGCAAGACGACGACGATCAGCATCCTCTGCACGCTCCTGCGGCCGACGGCCGGTGAGGCACGCGTCGCGGGCATCGATGTCGCGCATGACCCGGGGGCCGTTCGATCGCGTATCGGCCTCGTCTTCCAGGATCCCTCGCTCGACGACCAGCTGACCGCACGCGAGAACCTCGAGCTGCACGGCCGCATCTATGGCGTGCCGGGCGCGCTGCGGCGCCAGCGCATCGATGAGCTGCTTCGCGTCGTTGAGCTCTCCGATCGCGCCGCTTCACTCGTCAAGACCTTCTCCGGGGGCATGAAGCGGCGCCTCGAGATCGCGCGTGGCGTCCTTCACCACCCGAAGGTGCTCTTCCTCGACGAGCCCACCCTGGGACTTGATCCCCAGACCCGCAAGCACATCTGGGACTATCTTCAGGAGCTGCGACGTCGCGAGGGCGTCACGCTCTTCATGACGACGCACTACATGGACGAGGCCGAGTTTTGCGACCGCATCGCGATCATCGACCGGGGCAAGATCGTCGCGCTCGGCACGCCGGCGGAGCTCAAGTCTCGTATCGGTGGGGACGTGATCACGCTGACGGTCGCGGATGTGCCGGCCGCGGCGAAGGAGATCGCCGAGCGGTTCGGGATCGCACCACTTGCGGCGAACGGCACCCTGCGGATCGAGGTGCCCGACGGCGCGTCGTTCTTGCCCCGACTGGTGCGCGATCTTCCGATGGGCATCGACTCCGTGGCGCTCAGTCGGCCCAGCCTCGACGATGTTTTCCTCAAGCTCACCGGCCACGCGATCCGTACCGAGGGCGCGAGCGAAAAGGACATGCTGCGGAACATGGGCCGCATGTGGCGCGGAGGTCGCCGATGACGACGGCCGCACAACGCACAACGGCGGCGGTCGCTCCGCTGCGCGGCCTGGGCGGCGGCTTCCTCGGCGCGGTCTACATCGTGTGGTGGCGCGACATCATCCGCTACTGGCGGGATCGAGCGCGGGTCGGGGCGTCGCTGGCCCAGCCGCTGCTGTATCTGGTCATCTTCGGGACAGGTCTCGCGTCCTCGCTCGGCGGCGGGTTCGGCGCCGGCACCGCGGGCGGCCCGGGCGTCAGCTACACCCAGTTCATCTACCCGGGTGTGATCAGCATGTCGGTGCTGTTCACAGCGATCTTCGGCGCCATGTCGATCGTGTGGGACCGCGAGTTCGGCTTCATGCGCGAGCTCCTCGTCGCGCCGATCGACCGAGCGGCGATCGCGGTCGGCAAGACTCTGGGCGGGGCTACCCAGGCGATGGTCCAGGGGCTCATCCTGCTGGTGCTGGCGCCGTTCGTCGGCGTGACGCTCGCCCCTCTGGTGATCGCTCAGGTCGTCGTGCTGACGTTCGTGCTCGCGTTCGGCCTGTCCGCGATGGGCGTCGCGCTCGCGTCGTTCATGCGCTCGATGCAGGGATTTCAGGTCGTGATGAACTTCCTGATGATGCCGATGTTCTTTCTGTCTGGAGCGCTGTTCCCGCTCGTCGGCCTTCCCGGCTGGATGACCGTCCTGACCCGGCTCAACCCGGCGTCGTACGGGATCGATCCGATCCGTCGCGTGCTCCTCGGCTCATCGGGGTTCCCCGTCGAGCGGTTCGCGATCAACATCTTCGACCGGACGCTCGCGATCCCGGTCGAAGCGGGGATCGTGCTCGCGTTCGGCGGGGTGATGCTGCTCGTGGCGGTCCGCGCCTTCCAGCGCCGCGACTAGCCCCGGCCCACCCTCCGGCGGATGGCGACATCCATCTCGCGCGCGGCCTCCCGCTCCTTGATGATCTGCCGCTTGTCGTACCGTTTGCGGCCGCGCGCGACGCCGAGCTCGACCTTGGCGCGGCCGTTCTTCGTGTACATCCGCAGCGGGACTAGGGTGTAGCCCTTCTGGGCGACCGTGCCCACGAGCTGCCCGATCTCGTCCTTGTGCAATAGGAGCTTCCGCGGCCGAAGCGGATCGTGATTGGTGTACGCGGAGTTCGCCCAGGGGGCGATATGCACGTTCCGTAGCCAGACCTCGCCTCGCTCCACACGCGCGTATCCGTCGCGGAGGTTCGCGTGGCCGGCACGGAGGGATTTGATCTCCGTCCCGCGCAGGGCGATCCCCGCCTCGAGGCGTCGCTCGATGTCGTAGTCGAAGCGCGCCTTCCGGTTATCGGCGAGAAGGGTTTCGCGGTCTTGCGGGGGTGCCGCTTCGGTCTTACGGGCTGGCATGAGACGGGAGACTAGGGTGAAGAAACGAAGAGCGGCGGCATCGCTGCCGCCGCTCCTTGTTGCCGGGGTCACCAAAGACCCGAGGCTTTAGCTTGCGATCACCTCAGTTGGATGCATTCCGAAAGGCTGAAGTGAGCCGGCCTGGGTCTTTAGATTCCCACTGGCATCGCCCACTCCACATCACCTCCTTTCTTTCGCTCCTGATGCTCACACGGCGGCTCGACCGCGTCAACGTAAGCGCGGTCGCATAAAGAGATGCCTGGAAACGGGGATGGTTGGGCGCGAGAACGCGAGCGAGGCGACTTCACGTCGCCGAGCGAGCATCCACCAGCCCTGAGCCCGTGCAGGTGCGGTCCGGTGGTGAATCCGGTCATACCCACATACGCGATGATCTGACCTGCCGATACCACCTGTCCGACCCGCACGATAGGCCAGCGGGAATCGTCGAGGTGGCCGTGGAGCGTCGAGAAGTTCGAGCCGTGCGCGATGATCACGACGACCGCGGTATCCCCGTACGCGAGATACGGGCGCCCCACCGTGACCACCTTGCCGAGCGAAGCGGCGCGGATGGCCGTGTACTTGGGTGCGGCGATGTCGATGCCGTTGTGGAATCCGCCCCACCGCGGACCGAATGGTGAGGTGATCGGACCACTGAGGGGCCACATCGCGAGCTTCGACCCGGTGAAGGCGCCGCACCCGCATCCGCCGGCGGCGGCCGCGGCGAGCATCTCGTACCGCGCCTCGGCGTCGTTGAGCTGGCGCTGGAGCTCGACGGTCTGGCCCTTCGACTGAACGACTTGGCCCTGAGCGTTCTGCTTGTTCGCGGCGGCGCCGGCTCGCGTGTCGGCCTGCTCGCCGATCGCCGCCTGCGCCTCGGCGACGAGCTTGTCGTAGCGGTCCTTCTCGGCGGCGAGGAGCCTCCGCTGGGTCGTGATCTGATCGCCGAGGCCGAGGATCTCCTTCTCTTTCGCCGAGGCCTCGTTCTGCTTGCTCTGTGTGTCCGCGCGAAGTCCCCGGATCTCGCTCGCCAGCTGAACGTCCTGACGGTTGATGAAGATCATCGCCTGGAGACGGTTCGCGAACTCGGTGAGCGACGACGACGAGAGAAGCATCTCGAGCGGACTGATCAGAGCCTGCCGGTACGTGGTTCTTAAGTGACGCGCGTACAAGGCCTCGCGCGTCGCGAGCTGCTTGGTCTCTTCGGCGGCCTGCGCGTTCAGCGAATCCGCGAGCGCGCGGGTCTCATCGAGCTGGAACGTGACGAGCGCGAGCTGCTCCTCGGCGATCTGGATCTCGTAGAAGAGCTCGTCGGCCTCGGACTGCGCCGCGTCCTCCTTCGCCGCGAGCTCCGCGATCCGCGCATTCGTTTGGCTGATGACCGTCTGGAACTGGTTGGCCGCGGCCTGGTAGCGTGCGGTGTTGGCGCGCGAGACCTGGACGGCGCGCTCGAGCTCCTGCTTGCGCTTTAGCGCTTCGGTGAGCGGGTCGTCGGCGGAAGCCGGCTGAGTGCCAGCCAGGAGGGCGCCGAACACCAGCGCGATCGTCATCGCGCGGCCGGCACGCATCCTCCATACCCCACCTCCCCGAGCGGACCGCCGGGGAGTTCCCATGTGCGGGCCATCGTGGCACCGCGAGGAGGCGCGGGTCAAGGCGCGTCTCGGTCTCACTTCGCCAGATGCGCTCGTACGGAGAGCATCGCGCCGCCGCCGCCGACCGCGAGAGCCAGGGCGAAGACGCTGCCGACGAGCTGCCACAGGAACGCCGCGCCGAACGAGAGTGGGACGATCTCGAGGAAGCCGACGAGCGCGTTCGACACCGGCCCCGCCGCCAGCACGACCACCGTGAGGGCGGCCATCGCGCCGAGCGCGCCCACGAGCATTCCCTCGAGGATGAAGGGCCAGCGAACGAACCAGTCGGTGGCGCCGACGAGCTTCATGATCTCGATCTCGTCGCGTCGCGCGTGCACGGCGATGCGGATGGTGTTCACGATCACGAAGAGCGCGACGACGAGCATCATCGCGAGCACCGCGACGCCGCCGAATGAAAGGACACGCGTGATCGTCAGGAGCTTGTCGACGACCGACGGGTTGTCAACGACCTCGTACACCACACCCTTGCCGACCTCCTGGCGGAGCGTCGCGCCGATCCGCGGCGCGTCCTGCGCGTTCTGAAGCTTGATCTCGAGCGAGTTCTGCAACGGGTTCGATGAGATGTCGACGATCTGGATGTCTGGCTGACGCGATGCGATGTCCACAAGACGCGCCATCGCCTGATCTCTGGTGATGTAGTCGACGTGCGAGACGGCGGGGTCGGCTTCGATTTGTGCGCGAAGCGCCAGGACGTCCGAGACCTTCGCGTCGTCCTCGAGGAAGAGCGCAAGCTCCACCTTCGACTCGAGGACGCCCACCGTCGCCTGCAGCCCGCGGTCGGTCGCGAGGAAGAACGCGAAGAGCAGAAGCATGAGGCCCACGGTGAAGGTGGACGCGAGGCTCATCACCGGGTTGCGCCAGAAGCCTTGCCACGCCGCGGAGAGCACGTAGGAGACCCGCTTCATGCCGCGTACAGCCCCTCGCGCTCGTCGCGGACGACCATGCCGCGGTCGAGGTGCACGACGCGCCGGCGGAGAGCGTTGACGATCTCGGCGTTGTGCGTCGCCATGACCAGCGTCGTGCCAAGCTCGTTCACGCGAATGAGGAGCTTGATGATCTCCCAGCTCGTCACCGGGTCGAGGTTCCCGGTCGGCTCGTCGGCGATGAGGATCTTGGGGCGACTCACGAGCGCGCGCGCCATCGCGGCGCGTTGCTGCTCTCCGCCCGAGAGCTGATCGGGGAAGTGATCGCGCCGCTCTGCGAGCCCGACCAGCGAAAGGGCTCGCTCGGTCTCCTCACGTGCTTCTTCATCGGAATGACCCGTGACCAAAAGCGCGAAACCGACGTTCTCGGCGACCGTCCGTCGCGGGAGGAGCTTGAAGTCCTGGAAGACCACGCCGACGCGGCGGCGCAGCTTGGGGACCGCCGAGCGGCGCATTCGGACGACGTCCTGTCCATCGACCCAGACCCGGCCCGACGAGGGAAGCTCATCGCGGATCAGAAGGCGGATGAGGGTCGACTTGCCCGCCCCGGACGAGCCGACGAGGAAGACGAAGTCACCCGATTCGATCCGAAGATCGACGTCGCGCAGCGCCTCGGTGCCGTTGGGGTAGTGCTTGCTGACGTCGTCGAGCGTGATCAGTTCGTTGCCCCTCCCATTCGCGCGCGCCGCCACCATAACGGGGCGCGCTCGCTCAGGACAACGTCAATTCGGTCGAAAAAGGTACTGGCAGGCGCTGGAATGCACGTGAACCGACCAGGCATGCGCCCCGATTGCGACCCGCCTGGGCGCCTGCTGGGCGTTCCGACGGCGCTGTTACTTGGGCAGTGCGAGCTGAGTTTGCGCCGGCCGAGTCGGTGTGAAGGTCGCGATCGAGGCGATTTTCGCCTCTCCGACCGCCATGACCTTGACGCCCATGGTCGCGCGGCCGAGCACGCGGACCTGCTCGAGCGGTGTGCGGATCACGACCCCGGTCGACGTGATGAGGAGGATCTCCTCGGTGCCTTCATCAACCACCTGGATCGAGGCGACGTTGCCCGTCTTCGGTGAGAGCGCGGCCAGGATGACGCCCTGCCCGCCTCGGCCCTGGGTCGGGAAGTCCTCGACCGCCGTCCGCTTCCCAAACCCGTTTTCGGTGACGGAGAGGACCTCAGTTCGTTGTCGGCCGATGCCCATTCCGACCACCTCGTCGCCTTTGGCGAGACGGATGCCGGTGACGCCCTGGGTCTGCCGACCCATCGGGCGAGCGTCGGTGGCTTTGAATGTGATCGCCTTTCCTTTTCGTGTCGCCAGGACGATGCGGTCCTTGGCCGTGCACTGCGCGACCCAGGCGAGCTCGTCGCCCTTCCGGAGAGCGATGGCGATGAGACCGGCGCGACGCACGTTCGTGTACTCGGAAAGCGCCGTCTTCTTTACGAACCCCTTGCGCGTCGCCATCACCAGGTGTTCGGCGGTCGTACCGTCTCGGAGCGCGACGAGCGCCGAGACGCGCTCGCCGGCCTGCATCGCCTCGAGGATGTTCTGGATCGGCGTGCCCTTCGCGGTGCGACTCGCGTCCGGGAGCTCGAACACCTTGACCGCGAAGACGCGGCCGCGGTCGGTGAAGACGTACAGGCGGTCGTGGGTGCGAGCGACGACAAGATGCTCGACGTCGTCCTCATCGCGCGTCGCCATCCCGATGACCCCGCGCCCGCCGCGGTGCTGTGCACGGTAGGTCGAGAGAGGGATGCGCTTGACGTAGTTGCGACTCGAGATGGCGATGACCACGTCCTCGTCGGCCACGAGCTCTTCGGCCGAGAGCTGGCGCGGGGTGTCGTCGACGATCTCGGTGCGTCGGTCGTCGCCGTACTTGGTCGCGAGCTCATCAAGGTCAGATTTGATCAGGAAGAGGATCTTGCGGGGATTCGCGAGGATCGACTCGAGCTCCGAGATGAGCTGGATCGTTTCGCGGTAGTCGTCGTCCAGCTTCGCGCGCTCGAGGCCGGAGAGCCGGCGGAGCTGCATCTCGAGAATGGCCTTGGCCTGCACCTCCGTAAGGCCGAACCCCTCGCGCAGCTTGCCGACGAGGAGAGCCTCCTGACCCTTGTGCGCGCGGATCAGCTTGATGATCTCGTCGATGTGGTCGTGGGCGATCTTGAGCCCCTCGAGGATGTGCGCGCGTTCCTTCGCCTTTCCAAGGTCGTGCTCGGTGCGGCGCCGGATGACTTCACGGCGGTGATCGACGTGGTGCTGGAGGATCTCTTTCAGAGAGAGCGTCCGCGGGTGCTGCTGGACGAGCGCCAGCATGTTGAGGTTGAACGCGGACTGCATCGCGGTGTGCTTGTAGAGGTTGTTCAGCACGAGGGTTGGGTCGTCGTCGCGCTTGATCTCGATGACGACGCGCATGCCCTCGCGGTCGCTCTCATCGCGGATATCGGATATTCCGGCGAGGCGCTTGTTCTGCACGAGCTCCGCGATCTTCTCGATGAGTGAGGCCTTGTTCACGGCGTAGGGCAGCTCGGTGACGATGATCGCGTCGCGGTTGCCACGGAGCTGCTCGTTGTGTGCTTTGGCCCGCGCGATCACGCGGCCGCGGCCCTGGGCGTACGCACGCCGGATCGCGTCCACGCGCTCGGCCGCCCCGGTCTCGACATTCCGTTGCTCTTCGAAGCGGTAGATGACGCCGCCGCCCGGAAAATCGGGACCGATGACGGTGTCGCAAAGGTCGTCCGTGGTCAGATCCGGATCGTCGATGAGGCGCTTGGTCGCCTCGACGATCTCGCGCAGGTTGTGCGGCGGGATATTGGTCGCCATGCCCACGGCGATGCCCGCCGACCCGTTGACGATGAGGTTCGGGAGCGGCGCCGGGAGCACCGTTGGCTGCTGATGCCGGTTGTCGTAGTTCGGCATCCAGTCGACCGTTGCCTTCTCGATGTCCGCGAGCATCTCGTTCGAGATCGCAGCGAGGCGCGCCTCCGTGTAGCGCATGTGCGCGGGCGGGTCATCGTCGATCGAGTTGTGCGCGAACACCCCAGCGGCCAGCGCGAAGTTCTGCGTGACGTCGACGGTGAGGTCATAGACATCGGCGCGCCCTGCGGGCTCGACCTTCGCGACCTTTGCGGTCAGGCTGGCCGGGATCGGGAACGCTCCTGTCCGGTGGAGGCGCTCGGGGATCGCCGTCCGCGAGAACGGCATGAGCTGGTCCTTGCCTTTGAGTTGCTGGGCCTCTCGGTACGTCCCGTCGCGAAGCATGTAGCGGTGATCGGGCGTGCAGAGGATCTCGGCTCCCGACTCGAGGGTCAGCTTGACGACAGGGTCGTTCCGGCGGACAAGTCGAGGGGCGCGGAGCGGCTTGATCCGGACGTTGCGGTGCGCGTCGACCGTGAAGATCTCGGCGCGCATGCCCTTGTGGGCCATCTCCACGAGCTCGCTGAAGGTCTTCTGCTCGCCGTTATAGAGTTCGACCTTCGTGTCGCCGGTGAAGCAGCCGAAGTTCCCCTGACCCTGCACGAGCGGGTACCGGGCGGCGAAATCCTGCGCGAGCCGGACCAGCGCGTCATAGATCGGCACATCGCCGTGCGGGTGGTATTTCCCCATCACGTCGCCGACGATCGCGGCGGACTTGCGAAACGGCCGATCGTTCCGCAGGCCCATCTCGTGCATCGTGTAGAGGATGCGACGCTGCACCGGTTTGAGCCCATCACGCACGTCGGGGAGCGCGCGCGCGACGATCACGCTCATCGAGTAGTCGAGATATGCCTGGCGCATCTCGTGCTCGAGCTCGACCGGGATCACGCGCTCGTTGCGTGGCTCGTCGATCACCGTAGGTCTCCGATCACGTGCGGCCGTGCTCGACTAGAGGTGCGGATTCTTCGGCTTCGACAGCCGCCCGAACGCGGGCGAAGGCTTCGTCGGTCTTCGAATAGCGGCGCTCGAGCTCGCGCCGTCGTTCCTCCGGCATCCTCAAAAATATCGCGTCCGCCTCCGCGAGCATCTCACCGTCGCGGGCGCGCGTGACGGCGCCACGCGTTTCGATGAGCCTGCCGCGATCGCGCGTGACTTCGCCGACGACCCGAATCTCCTCGCCCACCGGGACCGGCAGTCGGAAGCTCACGTTGATGCGCGCGGTGACGCCCCAGATCCCCTGGTGGAAGATCGCCCAGCCCATGGCCTCGTCGAGGAGCGCCGTCACTACACCGCCATGCAGGACGCCGTCGTAGCCCTGGTGGCGCTGGAGCGCCGTGTAGCGGGCCTCGGCGCGATCGCGCGACACGTCGAAGTCGAGGTGCATACCGCCGTTGTTGAGCTGCCCGCAGGCGAAGCACCAGTGCTGGAAATCCACGCCCAGCTCGGAAAGCCTTGCCATCAGATGTCGAGGGCCGCCTTGTCGGCGTTGGCCATGATCCATTTCTTGCGGCCTTCGACCTCACTCCCCATGAGCTCGTCGAATACCAGGTCGGCCAGCTCGGCGTCCTCGAGCGTGACCCGTTTCAGGGTCCGGGTCGCGGGGTTCAGCGTCGTGTCCCAGAGCTGCTCGGCGTTCATCTCGCCCAGCCCCTTGTAGCGCGCGATCGCCGGCTCGCGGCCGCCCTTGCCGTCGTCGGTCCCCTCGTCCGTGTTCGTCGACGCGGTCTCCACTTGATCTTCGGCCTCCTCCGCTGCGCGCCGGCGGGCGCGAGAGGTCGCTTTGTCGCCGTCGGCTTCGGCCTTGTCCCCCGCAGCTTTCTTGCGGTCGTCGCGCTTGGTCTTCGCGACGCTCTTCAGCTCCTTGATCGCCTTGTCGCGTTCGTGATCCGAGTAGGCCCAGCGCACTTCCTTGCCGAGCTGTAGGCGATAGAGCGGCGGCTGTCCGATATAGATCCGGCCGTCTTCGATCAGAGGACGGAAGTGGCGGTACAGCAGGGTCAGGAGAAGCGTGCGGATGTGGGACCCGTCCACGTCGGCGTCGCACAGCAGGATCGTCTGGCCGTACCGAAGCTTCTTGACGTCGAAGTAATCCCCGATGCCCGTGCCGAGGGCGGTGATGAGCGCCTTGATCTCCTCGTTGCCGAGCATCTTGTCGGCGCGCGCCTTCTCGACGTTCAGGATCTTCCCTTTGAGCGGCAGGATCGCCTGCGTCCGCCGATCGCGCCCGGCCTTGGCGCTCCCGCCGGCGGACGGCCCCTCGACGATGAAGAGCTCGCACTTCTCGGGGTCGCGCTCTGAGCAGTCGGCGAGCTTCCCCGGCAGCGAGAAACCGTCGAGCGCCCCCTTGCGGAAAACATCGCGCGCTTTCCGCGCCGCTTCGCGGGCGCGGAACGCGGTGAGGGACTTCTCGACGATGCGCTTGGCGTCGGGCGGGTTCTCCTCGAGGTACGCGCCGAGCGCATCGTTGACCGCTGCGGCGACCTGCCCGGCGATCTCGGCGTTCCCAAGGCGCGTCTTGGTCTGACCCTCGAATTGCGGCTCGCGGATCTTCACGCTGATCACGGCGGTGAGCCCTTCGCGAACGTCGTCGGAGGTGAGGTTGGGGTCGGACTCCTTGAGCGCCCCGCTCTTGCGCGCGTACGCGTTGATCGTCCGCGTCAGGGCGGTACGGAAGCCCGTAAGATGCGCGCCGCCGTCGATGGTGTTGATGTTGTTCGCGAACGTGTAGACCTTCTCGGCAAAGCTGTCGTTGTACTGCAACGCGACCTCGACGACGGTCGCGTTGTCGAATGTCCGCTCGACGTACACGGGCTTCGGATGCAGGGTCTGGTGCGACCGATTCAGGTGGCGCACGAAGCTGATGACCCCGCCATCGAAGTAGTAGTTCTCCTCGGCCCCAGTCCGTTCGTCGTGGAGCGCGAGCCAGAGGCTCTTGTTCAGATACGCGGTCTCGCGTAACCACTGCGTGATGACCCCGGCATCCCACTCGATGACCGGGAACATCTCCTTGTCGGGCGCGAAGCGCGTGACCGTGCCGGTGGCCCGGCCGGACTCCTTCCAGGGGAGGACCGGCGGGATCGGGAGTTGTGGCTTCGGGATCGTGCGCACGGCCGATGCCGGCTTGCCCCGTTCGAACGACTGTGTGTAGATCTTCCCGTCACGGTGGACCTCGACCACGGTGCTCGATGCGAGCGCGTTTACGACGGAGACACCGACGCCGTGCAGTCCGCCCGAGACTTTGTAGCCAGTGCCGCCAAACTTTCCGCCGGCGTGCAAGATCGTCATGACGACCTCGAGGGCATCCATCGGCCGACCGCGCGGATCCTTTTGCGTCGGATGGGGCCCGACGGGGATGCCACGGCCGTTGTCGGCGACGGTGATCTCGTTCGACTCGCCGATCCACACGTCGATGCGATCGCAGGTACCGTTCATGGCCTCGTCGATCGAGTTGTCGAGGACCTCGCGGACGAGGTGATGCAGTCCACGCAGATCGGTCGTTCCGATGTACATGCCGGGGCGGCGGCGCACGGCCTCGAGGCCCTCGAGGACCTGGATGTCGCTCGCGCCATACGAGCCGCGCTTCGTTGTCTTAGGTGGTTCTTTGCGGACGGCCATGCTTACGCCTTTCCCGCTCGGACGAGGAGCTCATAGAGCCGTTCGAAGTCCTCGTCCGAATAGAACTGGATCGCGATCCGTCCGCCGCGGCGACCGCGAAGGATCTCGACCTTCGTACCGAGCGCCGCGCGCAGCTCGCTCGTGACCTCGGCGAGATCCGGATCGCCTCCCCGCAGTCGAGCGCGCGCCCGCCCACGGCGCGTCGGATGGACCATCTTGCGCGCAAGGGCCTCGGCCTCGCGAACCGAGAGACCTTTCGCCACAACCGTCGCCAGCGCGTGAAGCGCATCCGAAAGAGGTAGCGCGAGCAGCGCCCGCAGATGTCCCTCCCCGATCTTTCCTTCGAGGACCGCATCCTGGAGCGGCTGCGGCGCGGAGAGCGTGCGCAGCGTATTGGCCACGGCGGAGCGCGACTTTCCGAGGCGCTCGGCAAGTTGCTCCTGGGTGAGGTCGTACGTCTCCATCAGGAGCTTGTAGGCGCGAGCGGCCTCGATCGCGTTGAGGTCGGTTCGCTGGAGGTTCTCGGTGAGCGCGAGTTCGAGGCGGTCGGAAACCTCGTCGCGCACGACGGCCGGGATGGTGCTCTTCCCCGCCAAGCGTGCGGCGAGCACCCGGCGGTGACCGGCAACCAGCTCGTAGCCGTCTCCGCTCCGAGATACCACTATTGGTTGCAAGACCCCGTGCCTCCGGATGGAGGCCGCGAGCTCCGAGAGGCCCTCAGGATCGAACGACGTCCTCGGTTGCTGGCGATTGGGGCTGACTCGCTCGAGCGGGATCTCGGCCGCGGTTGGCGGAATTGCGACGCTGGCGGGGACAGGGCTCTGACCAAGGAGCACGTCGAGGCCGCGCCCGAGGCCGCTGCGCGCCATCAGGCGATCGCTCCGCGGACGGCGAGGGGGGCGCGCGCCTTCAAGCGCTGGGAGAGCTCGCGCGCGAGGTCGTTGTAGGCCTGTGTGGCGGGGGATTTGGGGTCGTAGATGGAGATCGGGAGGCCGTGGCTCGGCGCCTCCGCGAGCCGCACCGTCCTCGGGATACGCGAGCGAGCCACAAGGTCGGGAAAGTGCCGCTGCACTTCATCGATCACCTGAAGTGACAGTCGGTTCCGGCGGTCCTCCATCGTGAGAACGATCGCCAGCAGCACGAGGTGGTCGTTGAGGCGCTCCCGGACCGCTTCGATCGTGCTCAGCAGCTGGGCAAGGCCCTCGAGCGCGTAGTACTCGCACTGAACTGGAATAAGCACGGCGTCGCCCGCCGCAAGAGCGTTGACGGTCAGCAGGCCGAGAGACGGCGGGCAGTCGACGAGCACGGTGTCGTAGCCGTGGGTGTCACGGAGAGCTTGCCGGAGGCGGTACTCCCTGGCCATGATCGGCACGAGCTGGACCTCGGCTCCAGCCATATCCGGCCCGGAGGGGACGAGATCGAGGCCCTCCATAGCCGTCGGTACGATCGAGTCGCCTAGCGGTCGCTCGTTCAACAACACTCCATAGATGGCATTCGGCAGCTCCTTGCTCACGCCAAGACCGCTCGTCGCGTTGGCTTGCGGGTCGAGATCGACCACAAGCACACGCTGACCCTGGGCAACGAAGGCCGCTCCAAGGCTGATTGCGGTGGTTGTCTTCCCCACCCCACCCTTCTGGTTGCTGATCACCAAGACCGTCACCGATCAGCCCCTGTCACACGTGAAACATCCGCCGGAAGGGGTCGCGAATGAGGTGACGAAAATGGGGTAAAAGTAGGGAGAGTCCGGGATGCTTTCGTGCCTACCATTCTAGCCGACGCGCGCGCGGAGCGCGATGCCGCGCCGTACCAATGAGGCTCGTGGTTTGCTACCTTTTCAGGTAGCGAGGTCGCAACGCTTCCGACGTCGTCGGTTCCCCGATCGGGCTGATAATCCGGTGCAGACCATGGGAGCACGTTGGAGTGGCACGACCAAGCGGGTGGTCGTCGCCCTGTTCGGACTCGCCGCCTTGTACATCGTCTATCGCGCGGGTGACATCGTGCGACCGTTCGTCTGGGCGGGAATCCTGGCGTACGTCCTCCTGCCGGTCGTGGCCCTCCTCGAGCGGCGCTTCTCTATGCCTCGGACCATCGCCGCGCTGATCGTCTTCGTGGCGCTGGTCGCAACCATAATAGGTGGCGGTCGGGTTCTCGTGCCACTCGCCGTCGACCAGGTGCGTGACCTGCAACGGTCGCTCCCTTCGCTCGTCGCGAACGCGCAGAACACCCTGGCGGAGACGGCCGATCAGCTCGGCCTCGGAGATCTCGACGCGCTGCTCGTGAATTTCGCGGGCATCACCGACCTAAGCCAGATGATCGCCCGCGGAGCGGTCCCCTTCGTGGTCGGCTTCGGTCATTTCCTGCTCGAACTCCTCGTCTTCCTCATCGCGACGTTCTTCCTCCTGCGCGACGCGCCCCGGCTCTTCCAGTGGCTCCGACGTCTCCTGCCGCCAAGCCAGCGGAACGAGATCATCCCGCTCTTCGCCCAGGTCAACACGCTGCTCGGCCGCTACGTGCGGGGGCAGATCTTTCTCATCGGCGTGATGGCGACGGTGACGGTGATCGGGCTTTCGGTGCTGCAGGTGCCATTCGCTCTGCTCCTCGCGCTCATGACGGGCGTGCTCGAGGTGATCCCGATCGTCGGCCCGATTACGGCCGGCGCGATCGCGTGCCTGGTCGCGCTCGGTCATCCCGCGCCGTGGGGGCTATCGCAGATCTGGTATGTAGCGATCGTCGCAGCCATGTACACCGTGCTGCGTCACCTAGAGGACTACTTCGTGATCCCGTTCGTGATCGGGCGGATCGTGAAACTCCATCCGGCGGTCGTGATCTTCTCCTTGCTGACAGGCGGCGCGCTCTTCGGTCTGCTGGGTGTTCTGGTCGCGGTGCCTGTCGCGGCGACCTTGCGTCTCGTGCTCATCTACGTGGGCGCAAAGCTGCGCGACGAGGACCCCTTCCCGCAGCTCGAAGAAGAGCTCGAGGTCCAGCACCCAGCTCCCGCACACGCGACCGCGCGTGCGGTCGGTCGTCGCGCGCATTCCTGATCGGAAGATCGGAACGGAGGGAAGGTGGCCACGACCGCTTGGTCCCGCGAAGGGGGAACCGTGCGCCTGGCGCTGGCGGTCCTGATCCCGTTGTCGGCCGCCCTGCTCCAAGGGACGGTCGCGCCGCTCATCGCGATCGGTGCAGCCCGTCCGTCGCTACCGATATTGGTTGCTGGCTGCTGGGCGGTCGCCGCCGGCGCTCGCGAAGCGGTCTGGTGGGCGTTCCTGGGTGGTCTGGCGTCTGACCTCCTCTCGGGCGGGCCGCTTGGCGCGTTCGCACTCGCCTCGCTGCCACCCGTCGCGGCGATCGGGGTCCGCGATCGGGGAAGTACCCGACCGACGCCAATCATTGTCGCGGCGCTGCTCGTGGGCCTCGCCGCGCTCGTCGCGGCGCTGGGATACCTAGGGATCCTCCTCGCGACGGCCCAGCCCGTCGCCTCCATGCCGCTCGCGGCGGGGACCGCCGTGGCGAGCGCGATCTACACCGGACTCCTGGCGCTCGCGATCTATCCCGTGGCGAGACTCCTGCGCCGCGCCACCGAGAGGCAGGGGGCGTTAGGGGTGTGGTGAGAAGAGAGGAGCCGCGCGCGTTCGTCCACCCCCGGCGCTTCATCGCCTTCGGCGTTGTGATCGCGGTGGTCTTCTCGGCGCTCACCGCACGCCTGTATGACCTCGAGATCGTGCGTGGCGACTACTACCACGACCTTTCGGAGCAAAACCGCATCCTTCGGCTGCCCGTAGCGGCCGAGCGCGGCGGCATCACCGACCGGCGCGGTTATGTCCTCGCCCGCAACGTTCCTGGCTTCGCGGTAAGCGTGATCCCCGTCGACCTGCCGCGGCCCCGGGAGACCGAGCTCTTTCAGCGCCTCGGCGCCGTCCTCGGCCTGCCCAGCGACGCGGTGGGAGATGCCGTCCGGACGCAGCGCCAGCGCAATCCCTACGAGCCGGTGCGCATCTCGAAGACGCCGGTTCCGCGGGAGATCGCGTTCGCCATCACCGAGCGGGCCGAGCTCTTTCCGGGTGTGCGCGTCGATCCCGAAAGCATCCGGCTCTACGTCAACGGGACACTCTATTCGCCGGTCATCGGATACACCGGTCCGATCACCGAGGACGAGCTCGGAAAGCTGCGCGACCAGGGCTATCTCGGCGACGACGACATCGGTCGGACCGGCATCGAGAGCATCTACGAGCGCTACCTTCGCGGAACGTACGGCTGGCGCGAGATCGAGCGCGACGCCGCGCAGCGCGAGATAAAGACGCTGGCGCTGCGGCAGCCGGTCGTCGGGAACACCATCGTGCTGACCATCGACGACCGCCTGCAGAAGCTGATTGACGCCGAGCTGCGCAAGGGGGTCGAGGAGGATCGCTTCACGCAGGCCGTCGGCATCGCGATGAACCCGCAGAACGGTGAGATCCTCGCGATGGTCTCGATCCCCGGCTACGACAACAACATGTTCGCCCGCGGAATCACGACGTCCGAGCTCGCCGCGCTGAACGCCGACGATCGCCACCCGCTCGTCAACAAAGCGGTGGGGGACCAGTACCCGGCAGGCTCGACGTTCAAGATGGTGACCGGTCTTTCGGCCTTATCCGAGGGAACCGCGACGCGGAGCACGACTGTCAACGTGTCCGCGATGTCGTTCAGCGTTTCGGGCACGACGTTCTACGACTGGCGCGCGCACGGCACGCTCGATTTCGTCACCGGCTTCGCGCACTCGAGTGACATCTACTTCTACACGCTCGCGGCAGGCACGCCGTTCGCGCCGAACGTGCGCGGCGTGGGTCCCGATGCGATCGCGAAGTACGGCAAGATGCTCGGCTTCGGCTCGCCCACGGGAATCGATCTGCCAAACGAGGCGTCCGGGATCATGCCGGATCCGGAGTGGAAGCTCGCCACGCAGGACGAGCCCTGGACGATCGGCAACACCTATCAAGAGGCGATCGGCCAGGGCTTCGTCGCGGTGACCCCGCTGCAACTGTTGAACGCGTATGCCTCCGTCGCGAACGGCGGAACGCTGTGGCAGCCGCACCTCTTGAAGCAGGTGACCTCCCCGACCGGAACCGCGATCCCGATCCCGCAAGCGAAGCCGATCCGAAAGCTCGATATGACCCAGGAGAACCTTCGGCTCCTGCGCGAGTCCGCGCGACGCGTCGTCACGATCGGCCACGCGTACATGCCCAACGCCCGCCTCCCGATCGCCGGCAAGACAGGAACCGCGGAGTTCGGCGCCTCGAGCGGCAGAGACAGCGCCGGCCGGAACAAGCTCGGTTTCCACAACTGGTTCATTTCCTTCGTCCCGCAGGCCGACAACTCCGACCCGACCGCGCAGATCGCGATGGTGCTCTTCACCTACGACTCCTCGAAATCCCTCTGCGATAACTGCTTCAACCCGGCTGTGAGCATGTCGCAGCGGATCCTCGAGACCTATCTGCTGGACACGAAATGAGCGTCCGTCCGATGGAGCTTGCCCGGCCGGCCACCCCGCTTCACGACCGGCCGGTGCCGCGGCGCTGGACGGAGATCGACCCGATCCTGCTGATCATCACGCTGCTGCTCATCGCCTATGGCCTCGTGATGACCTACTCGACGACCGCGGAGACGCGGACTTTCACCGGCGATCCCATGCAGTTCGTGATCCGCGGCGCCATCTGGGCGGCGGTCGGACTGGCGGTGATGACCGCCGTCGCGATGTTCGACTATGCGTGGCTCGGGACATTCGCGCCGGTCCTGTACCTCGTCACGCTTGGTCTGCTCGCGATCGTTCTGCAGCTCGGCACCGCGAGTCTCGGAGCGCAGCGTTCGGTGAACATCGCCGGGCTCACGTTCCAGTTCAGCGAGGTCGCGAAGATCCTGATGATCGTGGTCCTCGCGAAGTATTTCGCCGATCGCCGCGCGCGGATCGGCTCACCGCTCGTCATGCTCTTTGGGCTCGCGCTGCTCGCGCCGGCGGTGTTCCTCGTCTACCGGCAGCCGGATCTCGGGACGAGCCTCGTTTTCATCGCGATCTTCTTCGGCATCGCCTTTCTCGCAGGCGCTCGGATGTGGCAGCTCGTTGGGCTCGTGGCGATCGCCGCCGCGTCCTTCCCGGTCATCTGGGCCCTGCTCAAGGACTACCAGCGCGCCCGCCTCTCCGCGTTCCTCGATCCGTATTCCGATCCGCAGGGCGCGGGCTGGAACATCATCCAGTCCCTCATCGCGGTCGGCTCGGGGGGCGCGACGGGAAAGGGACTCACCGCCGGCACGCAGTCGCCACTCGGCTATCTGCCGATCGCCGAGTCTGACTTTGTCTTCGCGGGTCTCGCCGAGGATCTCGGATTCGCCGGCGCGATCATCCTCTTCGCTCTCTACATCGTCCTGCTCTTCGCAGCGCTCCGGGTCGCCTTCCGGGCGCGCGATCCCTTCGGGATGCTCATCGGCGGGGGCATTGCGACCATGCTGGTCTTCCAGATACTGGTGAACGTGGGGATGGCGATCTCGCTCATGCCGGTGACCGGCATCCCGCTCCCGTTCATCTCGCACGGCGGCAGCTCGCTGGTGTCGATCTGTTTCGCGCTGGGCGTGCTGCAGTCAGTCTCGATGCGGCGCGAGCCCGAGGGGCCGTAGTCCGTATACTTTTCACGAACGGCCACGAACGGGAGCAGTACGCGTATCCCTCGAGTGAAGAGAGCCGGCGTCGGGTGCGAGCCGGTGTCGCGGGAACGCTGAACTCGCCCGGGAGCCGCGGGAGCGAACGGCCTAGCCGCTAGCCCTCGCCGGGGTCACGCCCGTTAGAAGCGTGCTCGAGCGAAGAGCGATCGGGGCTGTGGCGCAGTGGGAGCGCATCACACTGGCAGTGTGGGGGTCGCGGGTTCGAATCCCGCCAGCTCCACCAGGCCGCAGGGCCCGGCTCTTAACTGAGGTGGTACCGCGGAAGGTCTTTCCGTCCTCTTAGGACGAAAGACCTTTTTCATTTGGAAAGGAGGTCGACATGACGAGCGAAGTAAAGAAGAAGACCGAACGCTACTCGCCGCAGGCCGTCGAGGCCAAATGGCAAAAGCGCTGGAGCTCGTCCGGCCTCCACGAGACGCCGAACGTCTCCGACAAGCCGAACTTCTATTTCGTGACGATGTACCCGTACCCGTCGGGAGAGCTCCATGTCGGGCACTGGTACGCCATGGCGCCATCGGATGCCGCAGCCCGCTTCCTGCGCATGCGTGGGCACAACGTGCTGTTCCCGATGGGCTTCGACGCTTTCGGGCTACCGGCGGAGAACGCGGCGATCAAACGGAAGATGCATCCGGCGGCGTGGACCGAGAAGAACATGGCCCACATGCGGGATCAGTTCCGCATGATGGGCGCTTCGATCGACTGGCGCCGCGAGGTCGTCACCTGCTACCCCGAGTACTACCGGTGGAACCAGTGGATCTTCCTGAAGTTCCTGGAGAAGGGGCTTGCCTACCGCGCGAACGCGCCGGTCAACTGGTGTCCGAAGGATCAGACCGTGCTCGCGAACGAGCAGGTGATCGCGGGGCGCTGCGAGCGGTGCGAGACGCCCGTCGTCAAGCGCGATCTCGAGCAGTGGTTCTTCCGCATCACCGATTACGCCGACGAGCTCTTGCGCTACGACGGCATCGACTGGCCCGAACGCGTCCGCGTCATGCAGACGAACTGGATCGGCCGGTCGGAGGGCGCCGAGATCTCGTTCGCGGTGGACGGGCACGCCGGCGAGCGCATCAAGTTCTTCACCACGCGGCCGGACACGATCTACGGTGCGACCTTCATGGTGCTCGCGCCGGAGCACCCGCTCGTCGCGAAGATCACGACTGTGGACCACCGCGCTGCGGTCGACACGTACGTGACTCGCGCCCGGAATATGGCGGAGATCGAGCGGACCTCGACCGAGCGGAAGAGGACCGGCGTCGAGACCGGCGCGTTCGCACGGAACGAGTTCACCGGAGAGCGCATACCGATATGGGTCGGCGACTACGTGCTGTCGACCTATGGGACCGGCGCGATCATGGCCGTTCCCGCGCACGATGAGCGCGACTTCGACTTCGCCAACCGCCACCGCCTGGAGATCCGCGAGGTGATCTCGCCGGACGGGGCCGAGCAACCGAGTATGTCCGCGCCGTATGTCGGTGAGGGCGTCATGGTCCGCAGCGGCCCCTTCAACGGCACCCGGACCGAAGCGGGCCGGCGAGCCGTCGCCGAGGAGGCCAAACGCCGCGGCATCGGCGGGCCGTCGGTGATCTACCGCCTGCGTGACTGGCTCATCTCGCGCCAACGCTACTGGGGCACGCCGATCCCGATCATCTATTGCGACGACTGCGGCGTCGTTCCGGTGCCCGAGAAGGACCTACCGGTCGTCCTGCCGCGGGATGCGCCGTTCACCGTCGAGGGAGGTAACCCGCTGGCGAAGGTCGAGTCGTTCGTTCGCACGACCTGCCCGCGCTGCGGCAAGCCGGCGCGTCGCGAGACGGACACGATGGACACCTTCGTGGACTCGTCCTGGTACGTCTATCGCTATCCCGATCCGAAATACGACCGCCTGTTCATGAACGCGGAGGTAGGCCGCAAGTGGCTGCCGGTCGCGCGCTACACCGGCGGGATCGAGCACGCGATCCTGCATCTGCTCTACGCGCGGTTCGTGGCGAAGGCGCTACGCGACATGGGCTACCTCTGGTTCGGCGAGCCCTTCAAGCACCTGCGGAACCAGGGCAACATCGTCTTCGGCGGCCGCAAGATGTCGAAGTCCCGCGGCAACGTCCAGGCGCCGGACGAGTACGTCGCACGGTACGGTGCGGACAGCCTGAGATTGTTCCTGATGTTCATGGGTCCCTGGACGGATGGTTCGGACTGGGACGCCGCCGGCATCGAAGGCACCTATCGCTTCCTGAATCGCGTCTGGAGCCTCGGGATCGAGAAGGTGGATGAGGCGAGTGGGGGTCGCGACGAGGCGGTCGACCGCGCGGTCCACCGGACGATCCAGAAGGTGACCGCGGACCTCGAGGGCTACCACTTCAACACCGCGATCGCGGCGATGATGGAGCTCTCGACGACGCTCTCGCGCGCCCGCGGCACAAGCCGCGAATATGGGATCGACACGCTGGTGCTCCTGCTGGCGCCCTTCGCCCCGCACTTTGCCGAAGAGCTTTGGGAGCGACGCGGCGGCAGGGGCTCGGTACACCAGCAATCCTGGCCGGCGTTCGATCCCGCGCTCGCCGCGGTGAAGGAGATCACCCTGGTCGTCCAGGTCGACGGCAAGGTCCGCGACCGCATTCCCGCCGCGGCCGGGCTGCCACAGGCGCAGGCGCAAGAGATGGCCCTGGCGAGCCCCCGCGCGAAGGCGGCGCTCGACGGTCGTATCGTCGACCGCGTCGTGGTCGTGCAGGACCGTCTGGTGAACATCGTCACGAAGCAGCGGTCGTGACGGCCGAGATCCGGCTCGCCGCGCTCTGCGACCACGCACTCGTCGGACAGGACGGAAAGGTCAGCCTCATGGGGATCTTCCGCAACATCTCGGTGAGTGGGCTGCCGGCGCAGCATCCACGAATGTTCGTCGTCGCCATCCTTGGCCTCGAGGTCGGCGCCCACACTGTCCGCGTGCGGCTGCTCCGACCCGACGGGCAGCAGGCGATGCCGAATCCGCCCGAGATCTCCGTGCACGCCGTGGCCGGGCAGGACGTCAACGTGATCGTCGAGCTCAACAACATGAGCTTCACGAGCTACGGCGTCCACAAGTTCGACCTCGAGGTCGACGGCAGCTCCATCGGCGGTTTGCCGGTCGCGATCGTGCAAATGCAGCAGCAGCAACAGGGCAGACGCACGAATTGATGACAGGCTGTCGTCAAAAATGACGACAGCGCTGACACATTTGTCGGCTAGCCACGACGTCGCGTGCGGCTCACGCTTCCGGGCATGCCCCGGCCACTTTTCATCGGTATCGCGACCCTCGTGCTTGCGGGGGCCGGTCTTGTCATCGCGCGCGCGCACGCGGACGGACCGCAGCAGGTCACCATCGTCGAAGAGACGCCGGCGCCGGTGCGGACGCCCGAGCCCCACCTTGTCGTCGACGTCTCGGGCGCGGTCGCGCATCCTGGCGTCTATCGCCTACCCGGCGGCTCCCGGGTCGTCGACGCCCTCCTCGCCGCGGGAGGGATGACCGGTGAGGCCGACCTTGCCGCGCTCAACAAGGCCGCTCCGATTCGCGACGGACAGCGGATCTACGTCCCCAAGCCGGGCGAGATGGTGCCCCCCGGGAGCGCGACCAGCGAGGCGCAGCTCAAGCTCGACCTGAACCGCGCCACCGCGAGCGAGCTCGAGAGTCTGCCCGGCATCGGTCCGGCGACCGCGGCGCGCATCGTCCGTTCGCGCAATGCGCATCCCTTCGCGAAGGTGGAAGAGCTCCAGACGCGCGGGCTCGTGCCGGCCCGTGTTTTTGCCGATATCCGCGATCTCATCACCATCGGGTGACGCAGATACTTCGGGCGCCGCTCATGGCTGCCGCGGTCTGCGCGGTCGCCGTCGCCTTCACCAGTCGGATCGCGCCGTTCTGTGGCCTCGCGCTCGCGCTCGGACTCACGATGGCTTGCGCGTGGCTCGCGCTCGCGAGCGTCGATCGCGAGCGGCGCCTCTGCTGGTCGGCCGCAGCGCTCTTTGCCTCGCTCGCCGGCGTCGCCGCCGTCATCGGGCCAGTTCCGGGCTTTGATCTCCGGCACGCGGGACCGCTCGACGCGGTGCGTGACGCGCTCGCCGAGCCGCTCCGCCGGCTCATCCCGGAGCCTGAAGGCGGGATCGTGCGGGGCATCGTCCTCGGCGAGCGGGCGAGTGTCGATGCCGATCTCGCGGCGGCCTTCGCCCGAAGCGGGACCACGCACTTGCTCGCGATCTCCGGCTTCAATATGACGCTCGTTGCGACCGGCGTCGCGATCGTGATGCGAGGTCGAGTGCCTCCGCTGGTTACGGCTGCGGCGACGCTCGGATGCGTGATCGCCTACAGCGTCCTCGTCGGTCTGGCGCCGAGCGTGATCAGGGCGGCGCTCATGGCGGCGGTCGCCGCATGCGGACTGGCGTTCGGCCGCCGCGGAGCGACGGTCAACGGGCTTGCACTCGCGATCGCGGCGATGGTCGCCGCCGATCCCGCGACGATCACCGACGTCGGCTTTCTGCTCTCGGCCGCCGCCACCGGAGGTCTGCTCTTCCTCGGCGACCCACTATCGCAGCGCCTCGCGTTCCTGCCATCGGCGATCCGCGAGGGGCTCGCGACGACCATGGCCGCGACGCTCCCGACCCTGCCGATCATCGCCGCGGTCTTCGGTCGCGTCTCGCTTGTCTCGCCGCTCGCCAATCTCGCCGCCGTACCGCTCTTCGCCCCATTGATGATCTCCGGCGCGGCCAGCGCGGCGATCGGCGTTTTGTCGGTCGACCTGGCGCGTGTCCCCGCGCTCATCACCTATGCGCTCGCCCTCTTGCTCCGCGTGGTCGTCGAGTCGACGGCGTCTCTTCCCATGGCCTCGCTCGCGGTCCCTGAGGGTCCGCTCGCCGGCGTGCTGTACGCCGGCCTGGTAGCCGCCGCGCTTCGCTTCGGGCCAGGTCTCGGGAGCGCGTCGCTGCGTGCGGCCGGGTTGCGCGCCATCGCACTCTTCCGCATCCCGCGCCTCTTACGACCGACGTTCGGTCGGCGCGCGCGGTGGGCGGGCGGAGCGCTCGTGGCGATCGCCCTCGTCGTCGTCGCGGCGACGCAGCTCTGGCCATCGGCGAGCGGCGTTCGCGTACGGGCCCTCGACGTTGGCCAGGGCGACGCGTTCCTCATCGAGGTGAGCGGCAGAACAATGCTCGTCGATGGGGGACCGGACCCAGCGCGACTCCTGGCGGAGCTCGGCGCCAGTCTCCCGCCGTGGACTCGTCGGATCGACGTCGTCGCGCTGACGCACGCTCATGCGGACCACGCGAATGGGCTCATCGGCGTGCTCGAACGCTACGAGGTCGGTCTCGCGATCGAGCCGGTCGGACTCAATCCGGGCCCGGTGGCCACTGCCTGGAGCGAGCGGATCGCACGCGCGCGCGTGCCACGGCATGCTGTGTCCGCCGGCATGCGGATGCGGATCGGCGACGCGACGCTCCTAGTGCTTGCGCCCGATGGCGATCCCCGCGTCGACGTCCCGTCGCTCGTGCTCCGGCTCGAGCTGGGAGCGTTCTCCATGCTCTTCATGGGCGACGCGACGGAGCAGGCGCAGGCAGATCTCTTGCTCTCGAAGGAATCGCTCGTGACGCGCGTCTACGTGCCGCCCCATCACGGCGCCGCGACGCCGCACGCGGTGGCCCTCGTCGAAGCGGTGCGACCATCGGCGGCGGTCATCTCCGTCGGCGCGCAGAACCGGTATGGTCATCCCACTCCCGAGACGCTCGCGGCGCTCGGCAGGGTCACGACATATCGCACCGACCGCGACGGCACGGTGGAGCTCGATCAAGGTGGCAGCCAGCTCTTCGCTCGCACCCACGCGAATGGTCTTTCTCCTCCACGGGGAGGATTCCTTCCGCATGCGCCTCCGCCTGGGTGAGCTCGTGGGAGCGCTGCTGGCCGGTCGGTCGACAGCACCAACGAATCTCGCGGTGCTCCTCGAGCCGCGGATCGGAACGCTGCTCGGCGTGTCGCGTCATGACGCGCGGACCGACGCTGGCGCGGCGATCACGCTCTCAGGGCAGGCGCAAGGGCTCTTCGATGCGATCGATGAACGCCGGGTGGTCGTCGTCGAACACGCTGAGGCGCTTCGGGACCTCGATGTCATCGCCTCGTTCCCGCCTGAGGCGGCCCTCGTACTCGTGGCGGTCGAACGTCTTACATCGAGCCGAGCGCGTCGCGCGCCCCGGACGAAGGCCGCTCCGCCGGCGACGCTCATCGACGCGGTCGAGGCAGCCGGTGGCGTGGTCGAGCGGTTCGAACGCCTCGCGCCGGGCGACGTCCAGCCCTGGATCTCGGCGCGGGCCAAGCTTCACGGGATCACGCTCGCGGCGGACGCCATGCCCGCGCTTGCGTCGGCGGTAGGTCCGGATGCCGAGCGCGTCGAGCAGGAGCTGGGCAAGCTCGCCGCGTACACGGCGGGCGCGGCCGTGACGGCGGCGGACGTACGAACGCTCGTGAGCGGCGCGATCGAAGCCGACGTGTTCGAGCTGACGCAGGCGGTCGTGCGGAAGGATGCCAAGACCGCGATCGGCACACTCGAGCGGCTCCTAGCGGACGGGAACGCGGTGCAGCAGATCCTCGCGCTGCTGCTCTGGCAGTTTCGGGTGCTGCTCTTCGCGTCGGCGATGCGGACGAACGCCGACGCGGAGCGCATGGCGAAGGCGATCCGTTCGACACCGTTCGCCATCGCGCGGGCTACGGCCTACGCGCGGCGTGTCACGCGCGCCGACATCCTCCGCGCGTACGAGGCGATCTACGCGACCGATCAGGTGATCAAGACGGGACGAGCGGAATCGGACGTGGCCGCACTCACGCTCTGCGTGCTCGATCTCTGCGGGATCGCGAACGCCGACCTGCGGGACATGCTCCTCGTGGAGCCCCCGCGCCGCTGAGCGGGGCTAGCGCTTCGCTGTGGCCTCTCGCCCTTGAGCCTGCACCGGCCTCGCTTCCTGGGTCTTCCGATAATCTTCGAGAAAGCGCTTCTGGCCGGCCGCGGTGAGCGGGTGTTCGAAGAGCTGCTTCAGGACGGCGAAGGGCATGGTCGCGATATCGGCGCCGGCTAGCGCCGCCTGCGTGACGTGCGTCGGGTTACGGATGGACGCGGCGAGCACCTTCGTCTTGATCTCCTGTTGACGGTACGCGGACACGATGTCCGCCACGACCCGCATCCCGTCCTCGTTGATGTCGTCGAGACGACCGGCGAAGGGGCTGACGATGTAGGCGCCGATCGCGG
>VBDX01000131.1:27303-31335 GCA_005881885.1 Chloroflexota bacterium | reverse complement strand
CGCCGCCCCTCGACGATCATGTCGTCCTTCTTCTCGCTGACGCATTCGGCGGAGACGTTCCCGATGATCTGGCAAATGCGCTTGACCTGCTCCTCGTGATCGTGGCCGGCCTTCGCGATGAGCGTCGGGTTCGTGGTGACGCCGTCGACCACGCCCCAGCCGACGGCCTGCTCGATCTCTTCGTAGACCGCGGTGTCGAGGTACAGCTTCATGTGGACATCTCCTGCAGTCGGGGTGCCGTCTCCAGGGCGCGCCCATTCGCCCGCGCGAACGCCAGCGCGGCGTCGATGAAAGCGGAAAAGAGCGGATGCGGCCGGTTGGGCCGCGACTTGAACTCGGGGTGGTACTGCGTGCCCAGATAGAACGGGTGATCCGGGATCTCGGCGATCTCGACGAGCCGGCCGTCCGGCGACAAGCCGGTGAATCGCATGCCGTGGCTCTGCAGGAGCTCGCGGTACGCGTTGTTGAACTCGAAGCGGTGCCGGTGACGCTCGAGGACGATCGGTTGCGCGTACGCTCGCGCGGCGAGCGAGCCCGGCTCGAGCACGCACGGGTAGCTCCCGAGCCGCATCGTCCCGCCTTTGTCGGCGACGTCGCGCTGCTCGGGGAGCAGGTCGATCACCGGATGCGGCGTGAACGCGTCGAATTCGGTCGAGTTCGCATCGTCGGTGCCAAGGGCGGTACGGGCGAGCTCGATGACCATGCACTGCATGCCCATGCAGAGGCCGAGCGTCGGGACCCGCCGCTCCCGGCCGAACCGCGACGCCTTTACCTTGCCCTCGATGCCGCGGTAGCCGAAGCCTCCCGGCACGACGATGCCATCGAGGCCGACGAGCGGCTCGACGTCGTCCGAGCGTTCGAGGTGCTCGCTGTCGGTCCACTGCAGCCGAACGTCGCATCCTGCGGCCCACGCCGCGTGCTTGACCGCCTCGGCGACCGAGAGATACGCGTCGGGAAGCTCGATGTACTTGCCGACGAGCCCGATCGCGAGCGGAATGCGCGCGCCGCGGATGCGCTCGGTGAGCGCCTTCCATTCCGCAAGGTCCGGCTCCTGCGCTCCGGCGAGGCCGAGCTCCTCGACAACGATCTTGCCGAGTCCGGCCTCCTCGAGCATCAGCGGAACGCCGTAGATCGACCAGGCGTCCGGCTCGCTGATCACGTTGTCGGCCTTCACGTCGCAAAAGAGGGCGATCTTCTCGCGAAGGTCGTCATCGATCGGCTCATCGGCCCGCGCGATAACGACGTCGGGCTGGATGCCGATCGCCCGAAGCTCCCGGACCGAGTGCTGCGTCGGCTTCGTCTTGAGCTCTCCGGTGGCGACCCGCGGCAGAAGCGTGAGGTGGATGTACATGACGTTTTGCCTGCCGACATCGTTGCGGAACTGCCGGATCGCCTCGAGGTAGGGAAGCGACTCGATGTCGCCGACGGTGCCGCCGACCTCGACCACGACGATCTCGGCCTGCTGCTCGCGGGCCACGCGATGGATCCGCTCTTTGATCTCATTCGTGACGTGCGGGATGACCTGCACGGTCGCGCCGAGATAATCGCCGCGCCGCTCCTTCGCGATGACGGCGTTGTAGATCTGGCCGGTGGTCAGGTTCGACGCGCGGGTGACGTTGCGGTCGATGAATCGCTCATAGTGCCCAAGGTCGAGATCGGTCTCGGCACCGTCCTCGGTCACAAAGACCTCGCCGTGCTGGTAGGGGGACATCGTTCCCGGATCGACGTTGAGGTAGGGGTCCATCTTGAGCGAGGCGACCGCGAGACCTCTCGCTGCGAGGATGCGTCCGAGGGATGCGGCGGTTATGCCCTTGCCGAGCGAGGAGGTGACCCCTCCGGTCACGAACACGAACTTCGGCACGACGTGGACCTCCGGGGTTTTTTCTATGTTACTCCGCTCGTCGGAGCCGAAGAAGGTCCACGAGGATCAAACCTCGTTCATTCAATCGGGAACGGCAGGCTGTTCAACACCACAAGTCGCGGTCGATCGTGGCCGGTGTGCGGCGGGTAGGACGGGACCTCGACGGGCGCGTCCTGCCGGCAGTCATCGAGCCGTCCATCGAACCGCAGCGCACGGAAGCGCGCGTCGCGAAGCTCTCCGTTCTCAAGGCCGGCGTGCTCGACGATCGCCACAAGGCGCGGCCGCATGAACCTGAGTCCCGGCTGCAGCGCGATAGGCGAGGCGAAAGGCGATCCCTCGTTCACGAAGTCGCGCGTCGCCCCGTCGAGCCATGCGCCTAGGTACGGCGGCACGTACGCCTCACCTGCGAAGGCCAGCGCCCCGTCGTCGGCTCGGAAACCGCAGAGCAGCGTGCGCGCTCCGCGTCGCTCGTCGACGATCAGGCCGCCGATGACGACGTCGGCTCGAGGCGTCACGTGGCACTTGAGCCATTCCCCGGTCCGCGCACCAGGAACGTACTTGGAATCGCGGCGTTTGGCGACGATGCCCTCGAGGCCGTACTCAGCAACGACGTCGAGGAACGGCTCGCCGTCATCGTCAAGGTGCTCGGGCACCGCGAGGATTCGCGAGCCGAGGCCGGCGCCGAAAAGACGCGCGCGCCGATCGGCGAGGCGGCGCCCGATCAGAGGGCGTCCGTCCTCATAGAGCAGGTCGAAGGCGACGAAGATCGGCCCGCGGCCCCGTTTCGCGGCCTTCGGGCCGAGCCTGCCCGCGAGAAGGTCATAACTCGGACGGCCCCGCGAGTCGCAGACGACGATCTCGCCGTCGATCAGGACGCCCTCGGGAAGGCGCATGTCGCGAAGCTCAGGGAGGAGGCTCAGCAGGTCGCCGCCCGAGCGATCGGTGACGCTCAGGCCGGTCGCGTCACGCCCCGCGAGCGCGCGAATCCCGTCCCACTTCAGCTCGAAGATGTACTCAGGCGAGTTGAACGCGCGAGTCGCGAGGCGGGGCCGCATCGGGACGAGGGCGCGAGGAAGAGCGCCCACCGCCTCGCGGATGTCGATGAGCGTCGGGTGCTGGGTGTGCTCGTCCCGTTCGCCCTCGCGCGACATTCACCGAGGATAGTTCCGCGACCGCCGAGGACCGCCGAAGATGCGGTCCTAGGAAGCTTTCTTTCTCGCGGCTCGCGACGACGACGTCGCACGCTTTGTCTTCGCTTCGCCCTTCTTGGCCTTCTCGACGGATGCTTTGAGCGCGGACATGAGGTCGACCACCGTCGTTTCGGTCTCGGGCTCCGGGGCTTCGATGACCTCGCGCTTTTCGACCTTCGCCTCGACCAGCTTCATGACCGCTTGCTTGTATTCGTCCTTGTATTCCTCCGGCTCGAAATCGGTGGCCATCATGTTCACGAGGTTCTCGGCCATCTTGAGCTCGGCGGGAGACACCTTCACGCTCTCCGGAACGTCGAGGTCTTCGGTCGAGCGGATCTCATCCGGCCAGTGGAGCGTGTTCATGAGCAGAGCGCCGTCCAGCGGGCGGACCGACACGAGTCGCTCGCGATCGCGGAGAGCGAATTTGGCGATCGCGATGCGTCCGGTCTTCGCGAGCGTCTGGTTGAGAAGGGCGTAGGGCTTCTCCGCCGACTTCTCCGGCTCGAGGTAATAGGCAGACTGGTAGTAGAGCGCCCCGGGGAGCTCCTCGTCCTTCACGAAGCCCGAGATGTCTATGGCTTTGCTCGATCGGAGCGGCAGCTTCTCCAGGTCCTCATCCGTGAGCTCGACGTAGCTGCCCTTCTCGTACTCGTAGCCGCGGACCACTTCGCTCCAGGCGACTTCGTGATCGCCCTCGACGCACCAGCGCTTGTTCTTGATGCGGCTCTTGTGCTCTGGGCAGAGCAGGTTGAACGACACCTTGCTGGTGCTCTCCGTCGCGAGGTACAGCCGGACCGGGATCGCGACCATGCCAAAACTCATCACACCGCGCCAGATCGAACGTGGCATTCCACACCTCGCGGCCGCATCTTCCCGGCCGGACTTCGGTCCACCGGTTTCCCCGCGCGGCCTAGCCGCGCGAGTGTAACGATCAGGTCAGGGCAGCGTCGGTGGGGGCCTGCGACCACCGAAACGCACCAC
>VBDX01000131.1:0-27224 GCA_005881885.1 Chloroflexota bacterium | reverse complement strand
TTCGCCGGAAGAGGCACGCGCGGATCGCGCAGCAGACCGGTAAAGAGTCGGACGAGATTCGGCAGAAGAAGGGCGAGTTCGCGCGCGAGAAGCCTCTGGCCGACGATCACCAGGACGATGACGAGCAGCGTCCAGATCAGGATCAGGACGACCGCGACCTGGACCCAACCCGTCAGATCCATCGGCTAGGGGGCGATCGCGCGCTCCGCCAGCGACGTCGGGATCGAACCGCTCGAGGTGATCGCGTCGTGGAAGGCGCGGAGGGCGCTCCGATCCGCGGACCCGCGTTTGGCGAGCCAGCGCGTGCGGATGTCGACGATCTCGAGCATGCCGGTGAGGTAGCTGGAGGCCTGCGTCGGCCACGAGCAGTACCGTCCCACCTCAGCCTTCGCGTTGGGCGGGGTGAGGTTGCCCTTCGTGACCATGAAAGCGACCGCCTCGTCGAAAGACATCTCGCCTAGGTGCAGCGAGGTGTCGACGACGATGCGTGCCGCGCGGAAGAGGGTCGCTTCGTACTGGAACAGGAGGTGACGCGGATCGGTGAAGAAGCCCTGCTCCCGCATCACGCGCTCCGCGTAGAGGCCCCAGCCCTCGGCGAAGTACGACGTGAAGTGGGTCCGGCGGATCTCCGACCGATTCTGCTTCGCCATCACTAGGTGCCAGTGGTGTCCGGGATACGCCTCGTGGACGGCGGTCGTGGGGATGCCGGCGCTGCAGTTTCCCTCGAGCCGCTTTTGGACTTCATCGGGCGGGGTGTTGTCCGGCGGGTACGGCACGAAGAAGTGACCGTGGAGCGAGTCGCTGAAGGCCGGCGGCTGGTTGTAGCTGGCGACGGCCTGGATCGGCCGCTGAAAGTGCGGTGACGGCTCGACCGTGCACCGCTCGCCGGGCGGAAGTGTGACGAGCCCGGTGTCCGCGAGGAAGGATCGGGCGCGATCCGTCCATTCCTCGTATTCGGCGCGCATCGCGTCGGGCGTCGGCGCGTGCACGCGGTTGAGGCGCTCGCAGACCTTCGTCCACTCGCCGCCCCCGTCGATCTGCCCGGCGATCTTGTTGGCTTCGTTGGTCAAGAGGTCGTACTGCTCGCGGCCGCGCTCGCGGAGCTCGCGCGCTCCGAAGGGGAGCAGCTCCTTTTCCTTGAGGAGGGCCGTGTAGAGCTCTTCGCCGATCGCGTAATCGCCCGAAGACCGCTCCTTGTTCGTCTCGAGGAAGGCGGCGAAGTCCTCGTACGCTCCGGCCGCGGTGGCCCCGGCCTCGGCGACCTTTTGCCGGAGCGCCGGATCCTTCACTTCCGCCGGCACGAGCTCGCGGGCGTAGCGCGCCGCGGCCTTGGCCTGGCTGACGGCGCGTTCGGCGTACACACGCGGGACGAGCGCGAAGTCGAGGTTCGCCTTTCCGTCGGCGACGTGCCGCGTGACCGTCAGCAATCGCGCGCGCGCTGCGTCGGCGAGATCGCGCTCGGGACGCAGCCGATGCAGGAACAGCGTGAACACCCCGCCGAGCGAGGGATTGAGATATGTGTTCGGCTGTCGCTTCCAGTCAAGACGGGGCTGCGTGAGCTCCCGTCCGCGCAACGAGGAGAGGACGACGTCGCGGTCGATCCGCTCGTCTGCCGAGAGTTCGGCGTCGGCCGTGGCGCGGAAGCGCTTGGTCCACTCCAGGACCCGGGCCTCGCGCCGGCGAAAGGCCTCAGCGGACAGGTCGTCGGAGCGCCCATCGTATTCGGTGAGGCCAAGCGTGCTCGCCCAGGAGGGCGATTCGTCGTACCGCTCGGTGAGGTAATCCTTGACCAGCGACGTGAAGGACGCGGACGTCACGAGGCGACCTCCCCGACAATGGCGAAGGTCACAGATTGAGCCTCACCGAGTACCAGCGCAAACGCGACTTCCGCCGCACGCCCGAGCCGAAGGGCAGGCAGCCGAAGAAGGAAGAGACGCGTCGCTACGTGGTCCATCGCCATCATGCGACGCGCCTTCACTGGGACGTGCGCCTCGAGATGCGCGGGATCCTCGCATCGTGGGCCGTGCCGAATGGCCCGCCGCTCGAGGCCGGAAAAAAGCGGCTGGCGGTCCACACCGAGGACCATCCGATCGAGTACCTGACGTTCCATGGCGTGATCCCGGACGGCTACGGCGCGGGGTCGATGACGATCTGGGACACCGGCACGTATGTGCTCCTCGAGGAGAAGGACGACGAGCTCAAGCTGCGTTTCAACGGAAAACGCCTGGAAGGCGAATGGGTCTTGGTGAAAACGCGTCAAAACGAAGGACGCGACTGGCTGATGATCAAGCACGGCACGCCGCCGAAGAACGATCCATTGCTCGGGAAGATCGCGCCGATGCTCGCGGCAGCGGCCGACGAGCCGTTCGACTCGCCCGAGTTCACGTATGAGGCGAAGTGGGACGGCGTGCGCACCATCGCTTTCGTCGATGGTGGCGAGGTGCGCCTCCAGACGCGCAACCTCCTCGATTGCACGCGGCAATATCCCGAGGGCACGCAGGTCGCCGAAGCGATGACCGGCGCGTACCAGGCGATCGTCGACGGCGAGATCGTCGCGCTCGACGAAAAGGGCGTTCCCAGCTTTCAGCGGCTGCAGCCACGCATGCACGTGACGGACGACTCGACGGTCCGCAAGCTCCGGCGATCCACGCCGGTCATCTACCAGGTCTTCGATCTCCTCTACGCGGATGGCGAAGACCTCACGCGAAAGCCGCTCCGCGAACGGCTCCGCAGACTTGACGAGGCGCTCACGCCGATGGGCGCGATCCGCCGCAGCGAGGGCTTCGTCGGAACGGGCGTCGCGCTCTTCGAGGCCGCGAAGGAGCAGGGGCTCGAGGGGATCATCGCCAAGCGCCTCGACTCCACCTATCAGCCCGGCGCGCGCTCGCCCGCGTGGGTGAAGGTGAAGGCGTTCCGCACGATGGACTGCGTCGTCGGCGGATGGACCGCGGGACAGGGTGGCCGTGCGAGCACCCTCGGCGCGCTACTTCTCGGCGTATACCGCGACGGAAAGCTCGAGCCGGTCGGCCATGTCGGGACCGGCTTCGACGAGCGAACGCTTCGGGATCTGCTCGCGACGCTCGAGAAGCACGAATCGCCGACCTCCCCATTCGCCACGATGCCGCGTGTCAATCAGCCGGCAAGGTGGTGCATGCCCGAGCTGGTCTGCGAGGTCGAGTACGTGGAGATCACGCGCGACGGAACACTCCGGCACCCCACCTACCGCGGGCTGCGCCCCGACGTCGACCCGCGCGAAAGCACGGGCGAGGAGCGGCGCGAATCGGCGAAGCGGGCGCAGGAAGCCGCGAAGAAGGCGGCGGTGTCGCTTCCCGTGGCCGGGAACGGCGAGGGCCCCGCGCGCGTGCCCGCTGTGCTCGAGGTCGAGGGGCACCGCATCAAGCTCACGAACCTCGAGAAGGTGCTGTGGCCCGAGGATGGTTACACCAAGGCCGATCTCATTCGCTACTACGCGGAGGTCTCGCCGTTCCTCGTTCCCTGGCTACGCGACCGGCCGCTCACGATGAAGCCCTTCCCCGACGGGATAGCCGGCCAGAGCTTCTACCAGAAGGACAAGCCCGACTTCACGCCGCGATGGATAAAGAGCTGGCGCGACCCCGAGGAGCCGGACAACGACTACGTGCTCGCGAACGACATGGCGACGCTGGTCTGGCTCGCGAATTACACCGCGATCGAGCTGCACCCGCGGCTCGCGCGGATCGACCTACCGGACAAGCCGGACAACGTGATCATCGATCTCGATCCAGCGGAGGGCGCGACCTGGGACGACGTGAAGGAGGTGGCGCATGCGGTCAAGGGTGTGCTCGACGACCTCGGCCTGGTGGGCTTCCCCAAGACCACCGGCTCGCGGGGCATCCACGTGCTCGTCCCGGTGGCGCGCCGCTACACGTTCGAAGAAACCCGCGCCTTCGCTCTGCGCGTGGGGCAGCTGGCCAGGGAGCGGCTGCCCAAGCTCGTAACGTTGGAGTTCACGAAGGCGCGCCGGCGCGGCATCTACATCGACTACCTGCAGAACGTGCGCATGAAGTCGACCGCGGGGCCATACAGCGTCCGTCCCATCCGGCGCGCACCCGTGTCGGCCCCGCTCAAGTGGGAAGAGATCGCTTCTCTCGGCCGTCCCGACGCGTTCACGATCGCCAACATGGCGACGCGCCTGGAATCGGTCGGTGATCTCTTGACGCCTTCGCTCGAGCTCGCCCAGAAGCTGCCAAAGCCTCAAGCGTGATCAAACGCGCGGCGGTCCTTGCTCCCGGTTACGGCGGGACCGCGGACCAGCCGATCGTGAAAAAGCTCGCGTCGGCGCTTGGGTCGTTCGGGATCGAGTCCCGAGCGGTGACGTTCCGGACACGCGGATCGCGGCCGAGCAGGGGATACGCGCTCGAGTTGGACGACCTTCGCGAGGCGCGCAACGCGCTTGGCGATGCCGAGCGCATCGCTCTCGTCGGCCGTTCGTTCGGGGGCCGCATGTGCGCGTTCCTCGCCGAGCGCGAACCGCCCGATGCGCTGGTGATCCTCGGTCATCCGATCGCGCCTCCTGACCGGCCCCGTCCGCGGGACGAGGCCGCTCTCGCGGCGATCACCTGCCCGACGCTCATCGTGCAGGGAGAGCGCGACGAGCTCGGGCCGCTCGCCGTCCTCGTGCGGATCGCCGGCCGCAATCCGCGGATCGACCTGGTGACCATCGCCGGCGCCGGACACGAGCTCGGAGCCGCGGAGGCCGAGGCCGTGGCGGCGGCGGCACGCTGGCTCGACAGCGTCCTTCGCTAGAACCTCTCCGCATGGCCTTCACACCCAGTTCACGAACCGGGGCGACGATCTGCACCGACAACATCAGCAAGGAGAGTTCACATGCGAGGCATCGGCATCATCGTCACGCTCGTCATCGCCGCGATCGTCGGCGTGGGCGCGTACCAGCTGGGAGTCGCGCAAGGGCTCGCGACCACGGGGACCGCGGTCGCGCCGTACGGCTACTACCATCCGTTCTTCTTCGGCGGGTTCGGGTTCCTCTTCCCGCTCCTGTTCATCTTCCTGATCTTCTTCCTGCTCCGCGGCGCGTTCTGGGGCGGGTGGGGAAGGCGCTACGGCGGCGGTCCCGGCGGCGGGTACTGGGGCGACCCGAAGGCGCGCCTCGAGGAGTGGCACAAAGAGATGCACGGCGAGAAGCCGCAAGGTGGCGGGTCGACGACCCAGACGCCGCCCAGCGGACGCTGAGCCCTCCTTCATCGCGAAGACGCCGGACGACGATCCGGCGTCTTCGCTTACCTAAGATTGGCCGGCGATGAGAACGATCCTCGTCGTCGACGACGAACCTAAGATCGTTCAGCTCGCGCGTGACTATCTCGAGCACGCCGGGTTCGCGGTCGTCACCGCTCACGACGGGAAGGCTGCGCTTGCTTCCGCCAGAGGGCAGCGCCCTGACCTCGTCGTCCTCGATCTCGGCCTCCCGGAGCTCGACGGCCTGGACGTCGCGCGGACGCTTCGCGCCGAGTCGAACGTGCCGATCGTGATGCTCACCGGCCGCAGCGAGGAGTCCGACAAGCTCGTGGGCCTGGAGCTCGGCGCGGACGACTACGTCACCAAGCCGTTCAGTCCGAAGGAGCTGGTAGCGCGCGTGCGCGCGGTGCTTCGGCGGCTCGAGCGGCCGAGGCTCTCCAGCGAGCTCGTTGCGGTCGGAGATGTGCGACTCGACATACCGCGGATGCGCGTTACGAGATCCGACCGCGCCGTCGATCTGACGCCGACCGAGTTCCAGCTCCTCGCGACGCTCGCCCGTGAACCGGGTCGCGTGTTCACCCGTGCGCAGCTGCTCGATACGGTGCACGGCGTGGCGTTCGAGTCCTACGAGCGCGCGATCGACGCGCACGTGAAGAACATCCGGCGCAAGCTCGAGGACGATCCGTCGGCCCCGCGCTACGTGCTCACCGTGTATGGCGTCGGCTATCGCTTCGCGGAGCTCGACGAGTGAGAGGCGGTGGGTGGCGTCACTCCCGCGGGCGCCCGCCGTGGTGGCCGGAGAACGAGCCGTTCCCTCCTCGCCGAGGATGGGGCGGCGGATCGTGGCCGATGCGTGGCGGCTTCGTGCGCCGGATGGCGCTGTTCTTTGTCGCCGCAGCCGTCCTCTGGATCTTCGCCGCGACCTTCCTCTTCTGGACGCTCGCGACCGCGCTCGGGTCTCCCGATCTGCCGGGCGCAATCGCGCGCGGCGCCGCACTTCTATTGCTGCTGCTTCTGATCGGATTCACCGCCCGGGCGGTACGCCGACTCGCCGCGCCGGTCGGTGATGTCATCGATGCGGTCGGACGCGTAGCGGAGGGCGATCTCTCAGCGCGCGTCGACGAGCGCGGTCCACGTGAAGCTCGCGCGCTCGCACGCGCCTTCAACGCGATGACCAGCCGCCTTCGTGCGAGCGAGGAGCAGCGGCGGCGCCTGCTCGCCGATGTCAGCCACGAGCTGCGCACCCCGCTCTCGGTCGTCCAAGGAAACCTCGAGGCACTCGTCGACGGGGTGCACCCTCCCGACGAAGAGCATCTCCTCGCGATCCTCGACGAGACGAAGGTGCTTTCGCGGCTCGTCGAGGATCTGCGGACGCTCTCGCTCGCCGAGTCCGGCGCACTCACGCTCCATCGCGAGCCGACCGATCTCGCGGCGCTCGCGAAGGAAACGATCACGTCGTTCGAGGCGTACGCCGAGCAGGCCGGCATCACGCTTGACGCCGATGCGCCGGCGGACCTGCCGCTCGCGGACACCGATCCGGTCCGCGCTCGGGAGATCCTCGCGAACCTCGTCGCGAACGCGCTTCGCTATACGCCGCGGGGCGGCCGCGTGCGCGTCGACGCGAGCCAGGACGACGGCCAGATTGCGCTCGTCGTCTCCGACACGGGCGCGGGTATCCCGCCGGACGCGCTCGGCCGCATCTTCGACCGCTTCTACAAGTCCGCCGAGTCGCGCGGCGCCGGGCTCGGGCTCGCCATCGCCAAGCAGCTCGTCGAAGCGCACGGTGGCACGATCGCCGCGACGAGCGTCGTCGGCCAGGGAACCCAGATCCGGTTCACCCTGCCGATCGAGGAATGAAGACTGCCCGCTTCCGCTTACGGTCGCGCGGTCGTTCGGGCGCCGGTTAGGGTGCGAGCTTGGCGCCCTCCGCGTCGTCGATCTGCGCGCGCTGCAGCTTGCCAGAGTAGTCGACGTAGATCGACTTCCACTCGGAGTACACGTCGAGCGCCGCCCGGCCGGCCTCGCGATGGCCATTACCGGTCGCCTTCATGCCGCCGAAGGGGAGCTGGATCTCGGCGCCGATCGTGCCGGCGTTCACATACACGATCCCGGTCTCCGCGTCGCGCATGAAGCGGAACGCTTTGTTCACGTCGCGCGTGTAGATCGAGCTCGAAAGCCCGTACTTCGTCGAGTTCAAGACCTTGATCGCCTCATCGACGCTTGAGACCTCGATCACCGCGGTGACCGGACCGAAGATCTCCTCCTGCGCCACCCGCATGTTGGGCTTCACGTCGACGAGCACGGTCGGCTCGTGGAAGAAGCCCTTGGCGAGGGGGCCTTCCTTCGGGACCCGGCCGCCCGCTGCGACCGTGGCCCCCTCCTTCTCGGCGATGGGGATGAACGAGTGAACGCGCTCGAGCTGCGACGAAGACACCACCGGTCCGACGTCGGTAGACGTATCCAGACCGTTCCCGAGGCGAAGCTTCTTGGCCCTTCCCACGAGCTTATCCACGAGGTCCGTGGCCACGCCTTTGTGCACGATCACGCGCGATGCCGCGGTGCATCGCTGGCCGGAGGTCCCGAAAGCCGACCACACGATCCCATCGAGCGACAGATCGACGTCCGCGTCGTCGAGCACGACGATCGCGTTCTTCCCACCCAGCTCGCAGGACACGCGTTTCAGGAGCCGCCCGGCGATCTCGCTGATATGCGAACCGGTGTCGGACGACCCCGTGAACGAGATGAGGTCCACCCCGGGATGCGAGACGAGGTGGTCGCCGAGGTCGCCGCCGGACCCGAGCACCAGGTTGAGCACGCCCTTCGGCAGCCCGGCCTCCTCGAGGATCTCGACCAGTCGCACCGCGAGGAGCGGCGTATACGACGCGGGCTTGAAGACGATGGTGTTCCCCAGGATCAGAGCCGGCATGATCTTCCAGGTCGGGATCGCGAACGGGAAGTTCCATGGCGTGATCGCGGCGACCACCCCGACGGGGTGCCGCATGCTCATCGCCCATTTGTTCGGGAGCTCCGCAGGAACTACGTCGCCGAACTGGCGGCGCCCCTCACCGGCGATGTAATAGGTCATGTCGATGCCCTCTTGAACGTCACCACGCGATTCGGCGAGCACCTTGCCCATCTCGCGCGTCATCTCGCGGGCGAGCTCGTCCTTGCGCCGAAGCGCGATCTCGCCGGCCCGATAGAGGATCTCGCCGCGCTTGGGGGCGGGGTAGAGCCGCCAGGTGTCGAGCGCGCGGCGCGCGGCTTCGATCGCGCGATCGACGTCCGCGGTAGAGGATTTCGCCACGTTCGCGATCAGCTCGCCAGTCGCGGGGTCGATGTTCTCGAACGTGCTCCCGGTCGATGCGTCGACCCAGCGGCCGTCGATGAAATTGCGAAGCTGGAGGGTACTGGCCATTGGGACTCCCCCTTCTGAAGGGATGGTAGGGCGGCGGAAAGAGAGCGCCGCCCATATGCCCGAGCACTGCGACGTTGAGCAGCACCGCGTTGTGTGCGGCGCTTGCCCTTAGCGGGTGCCTCCGTAGAAGAGCCAGATCGTGAGCGCGCCCACCGCGATGATGCCGAGAAAGATCAGCGCGAACGCGATATTCGCGGAACGCTCGGGATCGTTTTGAGAAAAGCGATCCATACCTCTAACCCGTGGAGCCGGTGTGGATCGAGATCCTGACCGCTTCGGCGCGACCGAATTCTGGCGAAATCACGATGGAACAGTAGCGAAAATCGGATCGACGAGGTGGCTGCTAGCCTCGCCGCGTCGCGAGGCAGGGGACAGCGCGTCCCGTGGTACACGCGTCCGGTGAATCTTCTGCAGGCGTCGCTGCTTTCGACGGAGTCGTCGCTCGGCTCCCGCGACGGCCCCGCGTAACCCGGAGGGGAGTCTCGCGAATTCCCGGAACAGTCGAAGCCAGGCCGAAAACTCCAGGGCGGATGGGGACGAGGCGGGATCGATTTGCGCGGCGTAGAGGAGTCGTCTTGAGACCCGCCGGCCGAAGAGCCGCGTCGAAGCAGCACCGACACTTGGGATTCGCGAAACAAAAAGGGCGACGACGAGATCCCGGTAGAGGCGCGCATCGGAGCCCGCGATGAGCGGCGGCCCACGCTTGCGCATTCTGACCATGACGACGTCCACAGCCGGGGACGGCGCAAAGTCCGAGCGAGCAAAGCGATGAATGATCCGCACCGAAAACCACGGCGCGATGAGAAGTCCAGCGAGCGTCTGCCGCGGTCGCCCGAGGTAGCGGTCCGCGGCCTCCCGCTGCAGCACGAGGTACGCGTCGCGGGGCGGTGCGGCCGCGGACGTGAGCTTGCGCACGATCGCCGAGGTGGCATCGAACGGCGGACTCGCGAATACCACGTATGCGGCGCGGGGGAGCGGGTGCGCGAGGATGTCGGCGTGTCTGATCTCGACGTTCGGTCGATCGTGGAACCGCGCTTTCAGCCGCGTCACGAGCGCGGGATCCTTTTCGACCGCGATGACTCGTCCGGCACGACGGGCCAATGCGTCGGTGAGGATGCCGCCGCCCGCCCCGAGGTCATATACGACGTCGGTCGGGCCGATCTTCGCGCGGGAAACCAACCGAAGCACCAATGTGCGATCGCGCAGGAAGTTCTGAGTGCGCCAAAGGGTCGATTCGTTGTGAGCTGGCATGACGGTCCTCCTTCGGATTCGCGGGTACGAAAAAGCCGCGTGGCAAAACCACGCGGCTGGAGCGGAACCCACGCCGAAGGCGACTACACGTCGCGCGCTCTAGAGGAGCGGCAGGACGAGCAAGAGATGCCCCGAGGGGCTCCGCTCAGTCTTGCCGAGAAACGATGCCCACAGCACGATCCTACTCACATTCCCATACGGAAACGAATCGAGTGAAGGTTCCGCTCATCCTCGAGCCGCTCCGGCATCGTGACTTCCGGCTGCTCTGGACAGGCCAGACGGTCTCGATATTCGGCAATTTCGTTTTCGGCGTTGCCCTGCCCTTCCAGTTCTTTTCACTCGGCGCGACGCCGGCCCAGCTCGGCGCCGGTTTCGCGATCGCGACTGCCACCCAGCTCGTGCTGCTGCTGTACGGCGGGGTCATCGTCGACCGCGTGCCAAGGCGGCAAGTGATCCTCACGAGCGACTTGTTGAGCGCGGTGGTCGTCACGGCGATCGGCGCGCTCAGCGTCAGCGGGGCGCTCCGCATCGAGCATCTCTACGGTGCGGCGGTCTTCTTCGGGGCGTCGGCCGCGTTCTTCATGCCGGCGATCGGCGCGATCATCCCGGAGCTCGTACCGGCGCCGATCCTGGTGCAGGGCAACGCCCTGCGCGGCATGTCGCGTCAAGGGGCGCGCATCGTCGGGCCGGCCATCGGCGGGCTCATCGTGGTGAGCGCTGGGCCCGGCTGGGCCTTCGTCTTCGATGGCCTCACGTTCTTGATCAGCTTCGCTGCACTTCTCGCGACCCGGCGGCCGGCGGCGGAGGTCCGCGCGCGCCGCTCAATGTTCGCCGAAATCCGCGAGGGGCTGGCGTTCACATTCTCACTGCCGTGGCTCTGGATCACGATCGCCCTGTTCGCGTTCATCAACGTGGCGTACTCCGGTCCGCTCAGCGTCGGGCTGCCGGTGCTCGTCCGCGACGTCATGCATGCCGATGCGACGGTTTACGGGTTGCTCACCGCGGCCGCCGGAGCGGGCGAGATCGTCGGCGGCATGTTTGTCGGCCAGGTTCGTATTCATCGGACCGGAATCGCCATGTACGTCTTCTCGATCATCGGCGCGCTCTCGATCGCCGGCTTCGGGTTCTTCCCGGTCCTCCCATTCCCGTTCGTCTGTGCCGCGGGCATCGGCTTCTCGCTCGCCGGCTTCGGCACGCTCTGGGACACCGCGGTGCAGCGCAACGTCCCGCGCGAGCTCTTGGGGCGCGTTGGAAGCGTCGACTCGTTCGGCTCGTTCCTCATGGGCCCGATCGCGCCCGTCGTCGCTGGCCTCCTCATCCAAGCGTACGGACCGGCGCCGCTCTTCATCGCAGGCGGTGCGATGGCCACCGCCCTATCGGTCAGCGCCCTCCTCGTGCCCTCGATCCGTGAGCTGCGGGCATGAGCGGACCCATGCTCGGCGGCGCTACCCGCCGATGAGCACGTGCAGCACGAGGTCTGCGGAGAAATGCGCGACCATCGCTGCCTCGAGGCCACGCTGCCAGTAGAGCCAGCCGAACGCGACGCCCGGAATGCCGTTCAGGATCACCGCGCGTGCGATTACCGCGGGAGAGAGCGGCACGAGCGCCGCGGTCGCGGGAAGGTGACCGAGGCCGAACAGCGCCGCGGAGAGCACGATCGCGAGCCAGAACGCGAGTGAGCCGCGCAGCACGCGGGTAAGGAGCCAGGCAAACACGGAGACGAGGAAGAGCCGCGTGAGCAGCTCTTCGGCGATCCCCCCGTAGAACGAAGCGAGGAGACCCTGCCAACGCTCGGGCGCCGCCACGCCGAGGTGAGCGAGCTCAGGGATCAGCGGTCGAAAGAGCGCAAACTCGAGGACGAGTACCGCGGCCGATGACGCGACGCCGATCACGACCGCGAGCGGAAGCTGGAGCGCGCGAAGCGCCGTGCGCACGTCGCCGCCGTACAGCCAGGCCTCGACGAGCGGTGCGGAGAGTCCGACAGGGCGCGCGGCGGCAAGGCCGAGGCCCACAGCGATCGCGAGGAAGATCGCGCTCTGCGCCACCGCTGCGACGACGAGCAGCGCCAGCGGGATGGGCGGCGGTGTCGGTCGGAGTGCCAGTTGATACGGAAGCACCAGCAGGAGGGTGACGAGGCCCGCGGCAAGGAACGCCCAGAACTCGCGCCATGGGTAGCGCGCCATTACGCGAGAGTCCGTACGAGCTCCTTCGAGCCTTGGACGGTCGAGCTCAGCTCGCCACTCGTCACGCCTCGGTAAGCAGGTCGTCGCCCTTGACTTGCACGGCCCGGGAACGGACTGGCCGCTCGGCCGGTCCGCGGAGGACGGCGCCGGAAGTCACATCGAACTGGCTACCGTGGCAGGCGCAGGTCACGACGGTCCCTGCGAGGTGGCCCTTCGCAAGCGAGCACCCCATGTGGGTGCACGTGTCGTCGAAGGCGTACAGATGACCATCCGCATTGGCGACGTTCACCTTCGTTCCGGCGACATCGAAGACGCGCATCTGGCCTTTGTTGACATCTTGCGAGCTGCCAATTCGCAGGAGCATGACCTTTTCACCTCTAGATCCGAATCAACTGGAGCGCGGACGCGGGTCAGCGACGCCGGGAGGCGCAACGGGTCCAAGCCGACGGGATGCCGCACTCGGTCCCAAGGCCGCGATCTGGCGAAAACGAAAAGCGAGGATGGTCCGCCCAGCCTACGACGCGTGGATCTGAAGATGCTCGACGACCTCATCGAGCCTTCCCGTGACTACGTCCGGGTCGTGTCGAGCCACATACGCCCTGATGGCTTCGCTGTAGACTTGCTTCTGGCCTTCTTCAGCCGCGGGCGAGGCGCTCTGCGTCGGCGAAGAGGTCATCTGGAGTGAGATTGCCGTCTTCATATCCGAAGCATGACCGGTCAATCGCCGTCTTCGAGGCTGGGGACCCCCGGCTTTAGGGCTCGCAGGACCCGCCCGATACGGGCGAGCCCGGAAGCGCGAGTTCGTTCAAGATGGCGACGCCCGGCGATAAGCGATGATCACGTCGTGACCGCTGGCTCTCTGACGAAACCGCCATTCAGGATCGTCGCCCACCGTGGCGTAACCGCGGCGGCCCCTGAGAACACGATGGCTGGATTTCGGCGTGCGCTCGCTCTTGGGGTCGACGCGGTGGAACTTGACGTTCGGCTCACGCGCGATAAGCGACCGGCGATCTACCACTACTACTACTTGGAAGCGACGACTACCGACTCAGGGCCGATCTTCTTGCGCTCGGCCCGCGACCTCGATGCCCTGCGCGTGGTCGGCTCGGTCCTCCACCCAGACGGGGATCACCGAATCCCGATGCTGGAGGAGGTGGTGGAGGAGTTCGCCGGCAGGATCGGTCTTGAGATCGAGCTGAAGGGCCCTGAGCCCGAGGCCGCAGCGGTCGTCGGAAACTTGCTCACCCGATTCAGACACAACTGGGACATGATCGAGGTCACGTCCTTCGAGCCAGGACTTCTGATCGAACTGCGCGCGCGTTGTCCTGACATCACCACAGCCCTGCTCTTCCCGCCATCCGAAGAGTGGATGCACCTGGATGTCGTCGCCTATGCGGCGTTGCAGAAGGCCCGTCTCGCCCGCGCGCAGGCCGTACACCTGCATGCGAATCAACTCAGCGAAGAGGTCGTCTCGATGATTCGCGCGGGTGGCGTAGACGTACATGCGCACAGCGTCAACGATGACCGCAGTCTCAAACTCGCAGCCGCCCTTCGTCTGTCGTGGGTCTGCACAGATGATCCGGAGCGAGCACTCGCCTTTCGTCGTAGCAGTCGGCTTTCCGCTGCCCTGTGAGAGCGCGGCCGTCAACTCCCGCGAGCCATTGGACCATGCGTCGTTTCATGCGACTCCCGCGTAGTGCTGAGACACGCAGCGCAGCGGAGTTGCGGCGCCCGCGCCCAGCCGCATGAACAGCGGTCAGGTCGTTTCTGCCCCCCGCGCGATCTTAAGAATCGCGCGGATCTACGCGGGTCCGGTTGAGCTGAGGGGGATCGAACCCCTGACCTCATGAGTGCGATTTACGGAACGGAGTTCTGACGAGGTCACGCGAGAACACCAGCGAAAATATGAGAGAGGGTGGCTGCCCAGCACTTCTCAAGCTCGCGAGTCATGCGACCGAGCCCATCGCCACGTCGAGATTGACCGTTCGATCCTGACCACGTGAATCGACGGCCCAGATATGAGGGCGCGGCGACCCTCCGCAACAAGTTGTCCAGTGCGCGAAAGAGTCGCCGGGACAGACGCCGCGTGCTAATCAGCGATAGCCGTGTCTCTCCGTCATAGACCGCTTTCTCGACGGACGGCATCGGCCATGCGCACCAGTGCTGACTCAACCGCGGCAGCTTCGCCGTCCTCAATGTATGCCGCGAAGTGGCGTTTGACGTGCCCGAGGTGAATCGGCAGCGCTTGCCGGTACTTCTCTTCTCCCGCGTCCGTCAACGCAATGTGCAGACTCCGCCTGTCCCCGGGGCGGGCGAGCCGCTGGACCAACCCGGCTTCCACCATGCGGTCGATGAGCCTCGTCAGCCCGCTCTTGCTGAACAGGAGGGCGCTGGCGAGTTGGGTCATCGTGAGGCGATGAGCAGGTGCCATTCGCAGTTGGGCGAGCGCATCGAACCAGGTCAGCGGCAGCCCACAGGCCGATTCGAGCTCCCGACTCAGGATGTTTTCCAGCGCCTTGTGCGCCGTGAGGAACGCGCCCCAGGCATTCAGCCGTGGGAGAGTTAGGAGCTTCCGACCGAGCTCCGAAACGTGCGGATCCTTGGTGGCACCCGGCCTCGAGGAAGCCTTGCCCGCTGACCGAGTCGCGACTTTCTGGGCCGCATTCACCGCTCAAACCTAAACCATTGTTTGTGCTGCGGACAGTTCCCAACTGATCTTTACGCTTGACGATAATACGCATAACAACTATTGTGTACGCACATTACCTGCGAGGAGAACAGACATGAGCTGGACAGTCGATCCGATGCATACCCAGGTCGAGTTTTCGGCGAAGCACATGGGCCTCATGACCGTGCGGGGGCATTTCACCGGTATGCGGGTGTCGATCGATCTCAACGACGACGACTTCACGGCGTCTTCGGTGGAAGCAACGATCGACGCTCAAACGCTCATTACCAACGACCAGCGCCGTGATGCGCACCTGAAGTCACCCGACTTCCTGAACGTCGAGCAGTTCCCGACCATCACTTTCAAGAGCACGCGCATCGAGCGCGCGGCTCACGACCAGTACAGGATGATCGGCGACCTGACCATCCGGAACGTGACGCGGCCGGTCACGCTGGACGTCGTGTACTCAGGGCAGGCGAAGGATCCGATGGGTGGCGTGCATGCGGGTTTCAGCGCGCACACGAGCATCAACCGCAAGGACTGGGGCCTGACCTGGAACGTCGCACTCGAGACCGGTGGCTTCCTGGTGGGCGAAGAGGTCAAGCTCGCGCTCGAAGTCGAAGTGGTCAAGGCCACAGAAGTGGCCGCCGTCGCTTGAGCGGTCTAATCCAGATCGCGACGGGCAACCGCCGGTCCAAGAAGATTCGTGTCGGGATCATCGGCGCCGATCCGGATCGCGGGTGGGCGAAGCAAGCGCACATTCCTGCGTTGAAGTCGCTATCCGATGACTTCGAGATAACGGCGCTCTCGACTACCCGACGCGAGTCTGCCGACGCCGCCAGCAAGCTCTTTGGCGTGCCTCTCGCCTTCGACAATCATCAAGAGCTCGTGAACAACCCGAACGTGGACGTCGTCGCAGTGACCGTGAAAGTGCCCCATCACCTCGAACTCGCGACCGCGGCGCTCGACGCGGGTAAGGCCGTGTACTGCGAATGGCCACTGGGTAACGGCCTGAGAGAGGCGGAGACCTTGGCCGCGCTGGCGCAGGAAAAAGGGGTCCTGGCGGTGGCTGGTCTGCAGGCGCGCTCCGCGCCGGCCGTCGCGTACGTGCGGGACCTTATCAAGCAGGGCTACGTCGGTGAGCTGCTCTCGACCACGTTGATCGGTTCGGGCATGGGCTGGGGACCGACGGTGGAGCCGTTCAACGTGTATCTCAACGACAAGAAGAACGGCGCGACGATGCTCTCGATCGCGCTGGGCCACGCGGCGGACGCGCTGTGTCACTGCCTCGGCGAGATCCGAGAGCTCTCCGCCACCATGACGATGCGCCGAAAATCCTTCACGGTCGCGGGGACGGGCGAAAGCAAGCCGATGGCGGCGGATGATCAGGTGATCGTCAGCGGACTGCTCGAGGGCGGGGCCGCATTCTCGATGCACTACCGCGGCGGGAGCTCGCGCGGCACCAACCTGCTCTGGGAGATCAACGGCAGCGAAGGCGACCTGCAGCTTACCGCCGACGGAGGCCAGGCCCAGCTCTTCGAGATGACCGTACGCGGCGGCAAGGGGGCGCGGTCCTCGCTCGAGATCCTGGCTGTGCCAGAGGAGTATCGGTGGGCCCCGCCGCAGCCGGGTCTAGGCACGAACGTCGCGCAAGCGTACGCGCGTTTCGCCTGCGACTATCGCGAGGGAACGCACCTCTGCCCGACCTTTGAAGACGCAGTCACTCGCCATCGCATGCTGAACGCGATCGAGACGGCAGCCGCGACCGGTGAGCGTCAAAGGCTTAGTTGATCTCGCGAACCCTCGCTGCACAGAGCCCTGACCGCATCTTCACCCTCGGATTCATCCTCGTCGGGCTCGCCACGCTCGCGCAAGCGTCCTGTCTGATGCTCGTGAACACCTCCATCGGGCTCCTCGTCGTTCGGGAATTCGATCTGGGTCCCCAGGTCGTTGGCGCGATCATCGGTATCCAGGCGACCTGCGCGCTCCTCGCTCGTTTCCCGGTCGGCTCGTGGACCGACCGCTACGGCTCGCGTCTCTTCGCGTTCGGCGGCGCCGGGCTGATGGTCCTCTCGTGCGTCGCGTTCATCCTCGCCATGTCGAACCGCGCCGCCATCCCCATCGGCGGTGGCGTGCCGATCCTCCTCGTGGTCGCGTCCATGCTCAGCGGCGTGGCGCTAAGCACGTTCTCCACCGCGGCCAGCACGTACATCGCGTACACCGTGCCGATCTCGCGGCGCGCGGAGGCCGTCGGCTACTACGGAGTTCTCCAAGGTGTCGCGCAGGGCTTCGGCGCGGGGGTCAGCATCGTCATCGTTGATGGCCTGGGCTTCGGCGCGCTCTACGCGATCGCCGGGCTCGCGACGGTTGTCGCCGCGCTTCTATCGCTGGGCCTGCACGAGGACAGCCGTCCGGAGAGCGCGACACCGATGGGAGTCGGGTTCCGGCTCCACCGCGGCGTGGTCGCGCCGTCGCTCGCCCAGTACTCGGTGATCGTGGGCACCGGAGCCGCGTTCAGCTTCATCCCACTGCTCGGCATCTCGCGCGGCGTCACGAACCCCGGCCTCTACTTCACCGCCATCGCGATCTCGTCGATCGTCGCGCGCCTGCTCACCGGGAGGATCGGAGACCGGCGCGGCCGCTTCGCCGCGATCGTGCCGGGCCTGATCGTGACTGCGGTCGGCATGTATGTCGTGTCGAGCGCCGCCAGCGCCGAGGCGTTCATCCTCGCCGGCGTGGCTGTCGGGATCGGCTTCGCGACGGCCCAGCCCGCGCTCCAGGCGCTTGCGATCGACCTCGCCGGGCCGGCAGAGAGAGGCAGCGCGATGGCGACGTTCTGGGCCTTCACCGACTTCGGCGTCATCACTGGCTCGTTCGTCTCAGGCCAGATCGCCGCGGTATCCGGGCTCGGCACCGTCTTTGTCGTCTCCGCTGTGATGCCGCTCGTAGGCGTCGCCGGGCTCCTCGCCTGGCGGCAGCTGAGGCGACCTGCCGCTATCGCTACTTGACCGCCGCGGCTGCGCTGCTACCAGATGCACATCGGGCTGGACCATCACGCCTGGTAAGCCCTCTCGGGACGAGTGGTCGAATCTTGAGGTCGCGGCGCGGCGAACGCTCGCGATCGCGGAGGGCACGTGATCGCGCGGCGCGTATTTCGAATCCCTTCGTGGCGACTGACTTCGCCGTTCGGTGTCGATACGACCGCGTTCGCCGAAGGTGAGCCTGGATCAGAAACACGCAATCAGCGGCTCACGCGGTCGAGCCCACGGGCAAGCTCTCGCGTTGCAACGCCTCACGGGCCGGTGGGTCTGCGTCTGAAACCGTCATCTGCGGCGAGTCACGCGGCCGCCCCTCGATTCATGCGACCCCCCCGTGTGCGGACAGCGCAGCGCGGTGGAGGTTGCGACGCCCACGCCTAGCCGGCCCACGCCTAGCCGAGTGAATAGCGATCATGTTGCTTCTGACCCTTGCCGCCCTACGCCGATATTGCGAATCGCGAGGATCTATGCGGGTTCGGTGGAGCTGAGGGGGATCGAACCACTGACCTCATGAGTGCGATTCACGAGACCGAGTTTTGTCGAGATCACGAGGAAAACATTGGCGAAACTAATTGGAGGGTGGCTGCCCAGCCACGCTGCAGCTTACGAGTCATGTAACCCGTCTCCGCGCGAAACCAGCTGATCGGTCGTACCGAGACGCTGAAGGCGGTATCTCAAGTCAGACCCTTGCGCGCGCCAACTGCTCGGCAGCCCAGTCCGCAAGCCGCTGGGCGCGCTTCGTGCCGTCGTCGGCTTGAGTTGGCGACACGCGGCGGTCTTCGTACTCGACCAGGTTCTTGAGTTTCACGAGACCGCGGAGCTGGCTGGCCCGCCCGCGGACTTCGTCGGATTGGGAGGCGACCTTCTCGAGAAGGTCTGCGGCTCTGAGGTGATCTGGGTCAGCGGATCGCACCCCGGCAAGAGCGATCGCGACCGCATCGCTCGCGCAGATCCCTGCATGAACCGCTAGCAGGAGAGCCGCGTCGCTCTGACCCGCGTCCCGTGTGGCCTTCGCCGCTGCGAGAAACTCGTTGGCTTTGCTGAGGTAGGCCCGTGCCCTTGCCCTGGGCACGCGGTGCGTCTTGGGATCAGCCACGGCGCGAGCTGGGACTGAGAAGGGGTATCCCCTCCTTTTCGATCCGCTGCCAGAGTTTCGGCCGGCCTCGGGCGCTCCGCTTCCCAGGGTCGATGATGACGTTCAGCTCGGAACCGAACCGTTCACGGATGACGTCCGAAAGAGCTGAGAGCTCAGGCTCGAGCTGGGCTTCCGAGCGTTCCGGCCCGACGATCGCCATGTCAATGTCGCTGCTCGATCGCGTGGTACCACGGCTCGCGCTCCCGAATAGGAATGCTCCCTGCGCTTTTCCGATGCGGCGAGGAACTTCTGATCGCAGGTAGTCGATTAGCTGTTTACGAAGGGTGGCCTCGCCAGCGAACAGGTCGCGGACCCGAGGCGCGAGGACATGGTCGTCGTTTAGTTGATAGAGATCGGCGCGGGCCACGTGCTGAACGCTGACAAGGCGCTGTGCGCCCAAGCTCTGGAGGACTCGGCTGGCAGTGGTGTGCGCCACGCCGGCGCGGCGCGCGATATCACGGGCAGAGGCGTCAAAGCCCCGCGGCAGGGCGACAAGTGCACGAAGAACGCGAACGTGCCCGCCGGTCTCCAAGACTTGGTCGAGTGGGGTTTCCAATTGCACAGGCTGTCCTTCTGGCGCGATGGTGCTCTATCCGCGATGGCACTCATCTGCTCCATGTGGAGCGAGAACGCTCCATATGGTGCATGAGCGCTCCATAGCCTGTCAAGCAGCAACGGTGCCGAGCGCGATGCCAGTTCTGGGCGACGCGGACCTGGATCTTCCACCCAACTAGAGGACGAGGATGAAACTTAGTCGGCCCGGTCATCAACAAGGCCGCAGCTCTTGGACGAAGTATTCGGACCGCGAGACTGGCTGCTGGAAGGACCCGGACAGCCCCCGCCACTACCGGATCGCCCCCGATCGCATCGACCCACGCCTGGCTGAGCGAGCGCCACGAGGCGAGAGGAGGTCGAGCTGCATGGAAGGTGAAGGCGACTAAGTTCGACGAAGAGTTCGATCGCGGGAAGGACGTTACCACCTACCTGAATGTCTCCATGGGACGCCGACCCGGGCTGGAGCAGCGCCGCGTGAACGTGGACATTCCCGCGAGGATGATCGAGTCACTCGACCGTGAGGCGGAGCGCCTCGGAGTGCCTCGTCAGTCACTGTTGAAGCTTTGGATCGCCGAGCGACTGGAAGCGCTCCGGAGACGTACGGCAGAGACCTGACAGAGCCGCCTTCGCGCGCTCCGACTGGTGTCGGGACGCGAGTCCGAGGGTCGCGACAGCAGAATACCGAGATCTCCGCGCTCGTCACCGCGCTCACGCGTCTTAGAACCGTCTGGCGTCCTCCTCCACTAATCAGCACACAGGGGCGCGCAAGGCGCGTCCGCTCTCGTCGGTGTGAACGCCCCCGCAGAGCAAGGCGCCCGCGTTGCCGTGGCCGCACAGCGACGCCGCGCATCCGCACTCCTGCGAACGCGCGCCCACGACTGCCCGGCGAGCCGGTTTCCGACTCGCGAGAGCCTGGTCGTAAGGCGAGGAAACCTCTGACGCGCTCGCGCCTGAGACAGGCGAGCGAGCTCCTGCCGATCGCGAGGATCGCCGGGGACTCCGTGCGGCTTCGCGACGGAGGGCTCCGCGCGGTGCTCGACTGCCCCGCACTCGCCTCGCGCATCAGGGGCGACGCCGAGCAGTCGGCGGTCGTCGAGGGCTGGGCGGAGCTGCTGAACCGGCTCACCCATCCGCTGGAGATCGTGATCCGCTCGCGACCGCACGACCCGTCATGCGCTCCGGCAAGGGGCGATCACTGCCCCGCCGCGCGGGTCGACTCCCAGGCAAGGGTGTCGGACGGCCACGCGGGTGGGCTTCGCAGGGCGGAGCGGCGGTTCGTCGTGGTGGTCCCGCTCGATCGGCACCCGAGCGCTCCTGCGCCCGAACCTCCGGGGGAGCTGGTGGCCCTTGAGCAACGCGTGCAGCTGATCGAGGGATCGTTGCGGCGCCTAGACCCGGAGACACATCGCCTGCGCGATCACGAACTCGCCGCGCTCCTGGGGCAAGGACTCGATCCGGGAGCGGCCGAAAAGCCGGACCTCGGTAGAGAGAGCGTCCCGGCTCCGGCCGTACTCGCCAGCACCTCGGGCCTTGAGGAGCAGGCCGGCTGGGTCTTCGTCGGCGGCCGGTTTGCGCGGACGATCGCGCTCAGCCGATATCCCGCGCGCCTTCAGCCGGGCTTGCTCTCCAGCCTCGGCGCATTCGCCGGAGACCTCGACATCGCGCTCCACGTTCACCCGAGCGCGGGATCGACGGCGATCGCATTCCTTGAGTGGCGCGTCGCGGAGCTCACATCAACGGTCGAGCTCCTAGAGCGCTGCAGCGGACCGGCCCATCTTTACGGGCGCGCCGCGCTGGAGGACGCGGTCGAGCTTCGGGAGCGAGTCGCGCGGGGGTCCGAGCGCCTCTTCGACAGCGGGCTTTACGCGACGCTCTGGGCGCGCACGCTCGACGAGCTCGACGCCGCGACGCGATCGCTCGAGGCGCTGCTCGCCGGACGGATCATCGAGACGCACCGCCTGCTCTTCCGGATGCGCGACGGTCTGCTGGCCTCGCAGCCGCTCGGCGTCGAGCCGGTCGCGCTCTGGCGACCGCTGTCGACCAGCGCGCTGAGCGCGACGCTCAGATTCACCGCGAGCGATTCCGCCCCGCGCCCCGCCTTGCCGTAGGGACGACCGAAGGAGTCTTTTCGAGATCCTCGACCGGGAATCGATCGATGCGGGACCCCCGAGCGAGCCCCGCGTCTTGCTCAGGGTGATCCGACGCCTCGCCGTCTCCGGTGCGAGTGCGGGGTGGATGGGCCTCCGGCACTTGGGGGCCTTGCGCTGAGGGGACGAACGCAAGCCTCGACGGCCCGCGAACGGGCCGCGACCGTGGCGGAGATCACGCCGAGAGCGTCGCGCACCCGATGCCGTCACGCGACAGCTGCGCGAACCATCCCCCGGGTGGGCGCGCGAGGTCCCGCCGACGCTTGCCTCATCCGCGCAGCTGCGGATGAGACACGCTGACGCGCGAGTTGCTGTCGATGCTCGACCAGCTCAGCGCCGCCGCGCCCACGATCGCGGCGCTCGTCATCGCCGTCCTCGGTGCGATCCTCGTGCTCGAGCTGCGCAGCCGCCTGCGACGGTTCGAGGGCGCCGTTTACGAGCTCCGCGCGCCGCTGCGCAACCTGGAGCCGGAGCGGTTCTTCGAGAGCCTGCACGGCCTGCTGAGGACGTCCCTCGCGCAGCTCGCGGGTGGCCAACCGCACGTTGAGCTTGCGCTCGTCGGCAGCGGCGACGCCATCGGCGTCCGGCTTTGGATTCCCAGCGGCGAGGAGGACCTCGTCCGCGCGGCGCTCGAGGCCGCGTACCCCGGCTGCGAGCTTCTCCCCGCGAACGGCGAGTCCGCACGCGCCCGCAAGGAGCTCTCGGCGCGCGCGCGGCTTTTGCGAACCGAGCTCCTGCCGCTGCGGACGAAGTTCGACGGCGAATCCCTCGGCGGTGTGATCGCGGCGCTCGCCCGGACCGGAGACGGTGAGGAGGTGAAGCTCGAGCTTGCCCTTCGTCCCGCCTCGGGGGCCTGGCGCGGGGCCGCGGCGCGACACGCCGAGCGGCTTCGCGCGGGCCCGCGTTCGGCGGGCCTCTTCGGGCTTACCCGGGTTGGATTCGTGTACGACGTCGAGCGCCGCCAGGCCGCCGCGATCGAGACCAAAGCGCGCTCGCGGGGTTATCGCTGCAGCCTGCGCCTCGTCGCGACGAGCGCAACGCGCGCGCGATCGCGCGAGCTCATCCGCGCCGTCGCGGCGGGTCTCGGCAGTTTCGCCGACGAGAACGAGCTGCGATTCGCACGTCCCACGATCGTGCCGCGAACCGTGCGGAGCACGAACCAGCGGCGCTTCCCGCTCCGTGGCTCGTTCCTGCTCACCGCGCCAGAGCTCGTCGCGCTCTGGCACGTGCCGGTCACGGTCCCATCGCGCTTGCCGGTCTCAGGCACGCCGGCTACGCAAGGGGAACGACAGCTCGGGTTCACCACCTTGGGAGGCCGGCGGCGGCCGGTGCGTCTGGCGATCGCCGACGCGCGACAGCATCTCCATCTGCTCGGCGCGACGGGCACGGGAAAGTCCACCGCCATACTCAACCTCGCGCTCCAGGACATCGCGGCCGGGCGCGGCGTCGCGGTGCTCGATCCGAAAGGCGACCTCGTGCGGGAACTGCTGCTGCGCCTGCCGCCTGGCCGCCGCGACGACGTGATCCACATCGGCCCCGACGAGCCCGAGCGCGCGGTCGGCATCAACCCGCTCGAGCTCGCCGCCGGTGATGACCCCGAGCTTGTCGCCGAGAACGCGCTCACCATCTTCAAGCGCATCTACGAGCGCTTCTGGGGCATGCGCACCGACGACATCCTCAAGTCGTCGCTGCTCACGCTCCTGCGCACGCCCGAGCCGACGCTCGCGCACATCCCGGTCTTGCTCACCACTCCCGCCTTCCGGCGACGCATCACCGCGGGCCTCGGCGATCCGCTCGGGCTCGACGGGTTCTGGCGGTGGTACGAAAGGCTCAGCGAGGCGCAGCGCACGGAGGCCATCGGGCCGGCGCTCAACAAGCTGCGCGACTTCCTCATCCGACCCCGACTCCGCCATCTGCTCTGTCAGCCGCGCTCCACGGTGGACGTGCGCGCCGTGGTGGATGAGGGCCGGATCCTGCTCGCCGATCTCTCGGTGGGCCGCTGGGGCGAGACCGCCTCTGCGCTCGCGGGGAGCTTCCTCGTGGCGCGCCTTTGGCAGGCGGTCCTCGCCCGCGCGGCTCGGCCCGAGGACGAGCGACGCGACTTCTTCCTTTATATCGACGAGTTCCAAAACTTCCTCGGCATCGCCGGCCCGTTCACTGACGCGCTCGCGCAAGCGCGGAGCCTGCGCCTTTCGCTCACCATCGCCAACCAGCACCTCGGGCAGCTCCCGCCCGAGATCCGCGAGGCGGTGCGAGCCAACGCGCGCAGCCGGCTGGTCTTTCAGTGCGGGCAGGACGACGCCGCCTCGCTCGGACGGGAGTTCGCGCCGCTCGACGCGACCGCGCTGCTGTCACTGGATCGCTTCGAGGCCGCAGCACGGCTGTGCCTGGATGGGCAGACCAGGCCGGCGTTCACGCTCCGCACCCTCCCGCCCGCCGCGGGGATCGACGCGGCGGGCGCGAGCGAGATTCGCGCCGCATCGCGGCGGCGCTACGGGAGCGAGCGCGCCTCGATCGACCGGCAGCTCGCGCGGGCCCTCGGGTTGACGATCCCCAATGAGGATGAGCCCTTTGGCGAGACTCCAGGGGGCGAGATCAAGTGAGTGGGTACTCCATTGTGGTCCGCTCGGTGGTCGCGGTCCGCGCAGACTGTTCCCGCGGGTGTTCCCACCCTGTTACCGGCCGGGAACAGCGATCGCCGCGTTTTCCTTCGTGAGTCGTCGCGGCGGCGCGCTGAGTTGGTAGTCCTTCGGTCCTCCCGGTGAGCGCGCTGCCGCTGCGGGATCGGGCCGCGCTCGCGGAGCTCAGTGCGCAGCGCTTCCTCAGCCGTCGCCAGCTGGAGGAGCTGCTCCTCGCCGAGTCCACCCTCGCCGCCGGTTCGCGGACGACCGTGGTCAAACGCATCCTTCGCCGGCTGCGCGAGCGCGGCCTGGTTCAAGTGAGCCCGCGCCTCTTCGAGGGGCTCGACGGGATCCCGGGTGAGACCGCCTACTCCTTAACGCCGGTGGGCCGTCGCGTCGTCGGATCCGGCCTCGCCGAGCAACGAGGACGCGGCGCGGTCCGTGGGAACTTCCTGCTGGCCCATGCACTCATGGTCGCCGAGATCGGGCTCTGCTTTCGTCGCTGCGCTCGCGGCAAAGCCGACGAGAGCGTGCTCATCTGGGAATCGGATTGGCAGGTGGCCGAAGGACGCTCCGGCTGGGCGGCCCTTCCCGATGCGCGATTGGTCTACGCGATCGAGGGGCGACAGCTCCACGCGTTCATCGAGGCCGACCGCGGGACCGAAGGCGCGCGCTTCTTCGCCGGCAAGATCGCGCGCTACCTCGATCTCTATCACTCGGGAGCGTGGCGCGGAGGGCTCCCGGTGTGGCCGCTGGTCCTCACTGTCACGTTGACCGAGCCCCGCGCGCGCGAGCTCTGGCGCTCGAGCGAGGGGGTCTTGGGAGCCCGCGCGGAGAATGCCGCCCTCGCGCGGACCTTCCGCTTCGCGGCGCTCGCGGAGCTGCGTGGCGAGGCCGGACCGTTTGGCGCGATCTGGCGCGTGTCCGGAACGGACAGCGTCCGTCGGCTGCGCGACGGCGTGGCGCGGAACGACGGCACGACCGACCCGCCGTGCGCAGGATGAGCGCAGCTGCGGTGGCCGGCACCCACCGGCAGGGAGCCCGAAAGTTCGGCGCCCCTTGCAACTTCCCGAGGCATAGCCCTGCATGGGTAGCTCACCCGCGAGTACCGAGCAGATGAGCCGGAGGCGACCGCAGGCGCTCCCGGCACCGGGCGCGCAGCGGCTCTGCGAGCGCTGTGGAGCGACAAACCTTGCGGACGCGAGCTCGTGTTCGGTCTGCGGCGGTTCCCGGCTCGCGCCACCGTGGGTCCTCGCACGTGCCGCAGTCAGCCGACGCTTCGAAGCACGGGTGACCCTGTCGAGCGAGCGGTTCGGCGAACCGCGACAGCGCATCACCCTCTCGAAGTGGTGGCCGGGGATGGCGGCCGCACGGCCGACGCTGCACATCAACACGCCTGAGGAGTGGTCGCGGCTTCGCGAGATCGTCGAGCATGAGTTCGGGCCGCGGCTGGGCTGGCGCATCCTTGCGCCGCGCGCGTCGCTTCCTGTCGCGTCGCTCTCAGACGAGCAGCTGCGGGAACTGATCCGCCAGCACCCTGAGCTGGCGCGCGAGGTCCTCGAGGACGAGCTCGACGGGGGAGCCCAGGCACACTCGCGCAACGGATCCGGGCCGACGATCGGCGGAAGCGGAACGCCGGTCGCCACGGGGGAACTCGCGGCGTACGGTCGGCTCGTCGCGCAGCTCCCTCGGCAGGGCCGAGCATCGCTCATCGAGCTCGAGCGAATCCTCGAGTCATGGTCAATCCATCAGCTTGGCCGCGTGCTCGGAGAGGTGCGGCCACGCCTTGAGACGATCGCCCTCTTCGAGCGGATGGTGCTCGACCCCCGCACGTTCGAAATTCGCGGCGAGCACTCCATCCATCGCCTGCTCGAGGGCGCGATGTGGATCGTCGACGAGCACTACTGGCTCATGACGAGTAACCGCGCGCTGCGGACGCTGATCGGTCGCGCGATCGCGCGCGACCACCCGAGGGAGTCGGGCCTGCGGCCGGACTTCGCCTGCGCGCAGCTCGGGAGCGAGGGCGTGATCATCGAGATCAAGCGGCCCGCGCACCGCCTCACCGTTGCGGACCTCAATCAGGCGGAGCGTTATCTCGTGCTCGCCGAGCGCTACGCGCACGCTATGACATGGAAGGCGACGCTCATCGGACAGACCGCGACCGACGACGCGTGGCAGACCGCGAAGCATCGACCGAGCGTCGAGATCCGGACCTTCGCCGAGCTTCTTGCGAGCGCTCGACAGCGGTACGAGCAGTACCTTCGAAGCGCGCGCCGGGCTCGGTCGCACTGTGGGGGCACGATGCGCGGCGCGGCGCGGAAGCCGGCGCCGCGCTCGCTCCGCGAGACTTAGTCCGGGCCCACGCCTGGATCTGGAGTGATGAAGTGCGTGGCTCCGCCGATGCCAACGGGTTCGAGCGGCTGCCCGGTCGGATCGAGGTCGAGGGCGCCATCCCCGTCGAGACCGTGGAAAGCGACCGGGCCGCACGGACGCGTCGCGCAGAAGAGCCTCGATCGTGAACTCGACCCGTCGGCTCGGCGGAATCGGCACGCACTGGATGAAGCTCGCGTCGGCCGCGGATGTGTTGACCGTGGTGAAGACTGCCGCGTTCGAAAGAATGGCTGTAGAGGCGCCCCGGAAACCGCGAACGCTAGCAACCGCAAGGGATCATGCGGGTTCGGTGGAGCTGAGGGGGATCGAACCCCTGACCTCATGAGTGCGATTCAAGAGGACCAGTTCCTGCGATTCCATACGCGAATTCTAAGTTCTGAGGGGCGCGACAGGTCAGCACGATAGACAGTCAACTGGTCGCGTTGGCTTCCTGAGCAAACCATCTGACCGGCGCTCAACCGACATCGTCGCTGTGCGTCGGCAGGACAGAGATGTCGGGAGAACTCGGAGGCTGTTCAGCCTAGCCCTCGAGCTTGCTCTGGACAGATCAGCCAGTTCTGCGGCTTGAGAGCGCTGTCGTCGCTCACC
>VBDX01000118.1 GCA_005881885.1 Chloroflexota bacterium | reverse complement strand
AAGCGCGCCGCGAAGCAGATCGCCGACGATGGCGGGCAGCCACTCGAGCTCGCGCGCACGCGATCGTTCCACTACAGCGTGTTCAACCTCCTGGCCTTCTGCGTCCTCGGCGACCTCGGCGACCGCGCCGGCGTCGACGTGTGGCACGCGTCGTCTGGAGTTCAGCGCGGAATCGACTTTCTCACGCCGTACCGGGACGGCACGAAGGCGTGGCCGCATCCCGAGCTCAAGGACGTCGACTACTCCGCTGAGCTCGCGCCGGTCCTCGCGCGCGCAGCGCGGGCGTACCCGGAGGCAGGTTACGACCGAATGCTCGTGCCGCTCGCCGCGAAACAGAGCGCTCTCGGGTCGCTGAAGCTGCGCCTCGGCGTGTTCGGCAGCCTCGGCGGCACCGCGAGCGCGCCGCCGCCCTGGGCGGTCTGAAAAGATTCGGGCCGCCGCCTCAGCGATCTGTACGCCGAAAGACGACTCGACCTCCGACGATCGTCATCATCACCTCCCAATCGGCGTCGAAAATCGTGAGGTCGGCGTCGTAGCCCGACGCGATTCGACCCTTGCGCGAAGCAACTCTTTGGCCGAGAGCGGCGGCCGGTGTTCCGGTGGCCATGAGCACGACCTGGGCCGGGGTAAGCCACGTCAAGGCGCTCCGGACCTTGCGAAGACATTCATCGAGTAGGACCGCGCTGCCTACGAGGGTGCTGTCAGGACGGCGAACTCCGGCAACGGCGGCGATAGCCTGAGCGGTCGCCAGCCCGGCCGGAGCGACAGCATCGCTCACGAGCGCGACGCGCGCGATTCCGGCGACGCGGATCACGAGCTCCGTAATCATCGGATGCACGTGCACGCCGTCGCAGATGAGGCCGACTGTCGCCGTGCTCGAGAGCAGCGCGCCGGCGAGCCCAGGCGACCGGTGGTGCAGTGGAGGCATGCCGTTGAAGAGGTGTGTGCCCATACTCGCGCCGGCCGCCAACGCGGACCGCGCCGTTTCCATGTCCGCACCTGAATGACCAAGGCTGACGATCGTGCCGGCCGCCGCAAGCCGGCGGATCGCCTTGAGAGCGTTTGGAAGCTCCGGTGCGATGGTGACGATCGATGGGCGGGAGACCGAGAGCCAGCTCTCGATCTCGTGTTCATCCGGCGCTCTCAGCGACTTGGCGTCGTGGGCACCCCGGTGTGCCGTGCTCAGGAACGGGCCTTCGAGGTGCGCCCCGAGTGACGCGGCGCCGCCAACATGGTCGCGGGGTTGGTACGGCGCGAGCCGCTCGAGGAGAGTCGCAGCCGGCGAGCTGATCACGGTCGGGCAGAAAGCGGTCACGCCGTGGCGTGGCAGGATTCTCGCGACTGCCTCAACGGCATCGTCCGGTCGAGGGTCGGACGTAAGGTCAATGCCTCCCGCCCCATTGATCTGGAGATCGATCAGCCCAGGCACGATCCAGCCATCTACGAGGATGTCGGCGCCGTCCGCACTTGCGCTGGCCGTGACCGTGGCGATGCGGCCATCAACGATCTCGACGGTCGTCGCAGTCGACTCGTGTCCGTCTGTGAGCACGGTTCCGCGGACCGTGAGCGATCGGTCAGGCACGGTCATCACGAGTGGCTTCCCAAAGTTGCCGGGTTCTGTAGTCTGTGCATATTAATATGTCGACCGGGCCGACCAATCGTGTTGTAACTCCTCTCGTAAGCGGGCCCATTCCTCTCTACCACCAGCTGCGACAGGCGCTCCGGGACCGGATAGCGGCGGGAGAATGGCGTCCCGGAGATCAAGTTCCGACCCTCCGCGAGCTCTGCCAGCTCTACGGTGTCAGCCGGATCACCGCGATCCAAGCGCTGGGCGCGCTTGCGCACGAAGGCGTCCTCGCCCGCAAGCAAGGTAAGGGGACGTTCGTTGCTGAGCCGAAGATCGAGCACGGCCCCGTCCGCCTGCTCAGCTTCACAGAGGACATTGCCCGGCGCGGGCATGTGCCTGGCAGTCGGATCCTCGAGCTCGCGCGCATTCCCGCAGGCCAAACGATCGCCGCGCGACTCCAGCTTGCTCCAGGCGACGCGGTGGTGCTGCTTCGGCGACTTCGCCTCATCGATGGCAAGCCGATGGGGGTGCAAAACGCCTATTTGCCCGACGATCTTTTCCCCGGTCTGGCCCAGATGCGTGAACCGATCGACTCGCTCTATCGGCTCCTTGATGTCCGTTACGGGGTCGTGCCGGCGAAAGCCACCGAGGCTTACGAGCCGATCGTGGTCGACGACGAGATCGCGTCGCTGCTGGGTGTCCGCCGCGGCGTTCCCGCGTTCTCTGTCGAGCGAGTCACGCGCGACCAGCGCAATCGGCTCGTGGAGTTCACCGTCTCGGTCCTCCGTGGGGATCGGTACAAGGTCGTTCTCGACCTCGCCGGTCCTGGACTATGAAGGCCGGGCGAAAAAGTAGCCCGCCAAGCGCCGAGCTCTATCTGCGCCGCGCAGAGGAGTTGCTCCGCCGCATCCGGGAGGAACAAGCGCCGCGCCTCGCGGAGGCTGCGGAGCTCATGGCCGACGCGATCGCCGGCGAAGGCGTGGTCTACCTGTTCGGCAGTGGCCACTCGATCCTGCCCGCGATGGATGTGTTCCCCCGGTACGGGAGCTTCGTTGGGTTCCGTCCTTTGCTCGATCCTCGCCTGATGTGGTGGAACGTGATCGGACCGGGCGGCGTGCGGGAGCTGCTCTGGCTCGAACGGAGCGAGGGCTACGCGCGGATCTTCCTCGGCAGCTACCGGCTCAGGCCGCGCGACGTGATGCTGGTCTACTCGCACGGCGGGCTGAACGCCGCGCCCGTGGAAGTGGCGCTCGAGGCCAAACGCCTCGGTCTTCAGGTCATAGCGGTTACCTCACTCGGCAACACCCGTAGCTCGTCGCCGACCCACTCAAGCGGAAAGCGCCTCGCGGATGTGGCAGATGTGGTCATCGACAACTGCGTGCCGCCCGAGGACGCGCTCCTGCGCGTTGACGGCCTTGCTGAACCGCTGGCCGCGGGGTCGACACTTGCGGCGGTCGCGATATCGATGGCCCTCGTCGCCGAGGTGGGAGCGCGGCTCGTCGAGCGCGGCCTCCGCCTGGACGTCTTCGTCTCGCCGAACGCGCCCGGCGCTGTGCCGGAGCACAACTCGTCCGTCTTCGCGGCGCACCGACGTGCCCTGGAGCGATCGGACGGTCACGGATCGTGAGCTCCTCCGGATGCGCGGTCGCCATCGATGTCGGCGGCACGAAGATTTCGGCGTGCCTTATCGATGCGGCCGGGCTTCCGCGCGGGCGATTCGACGTGCAGACCGATCGGCGGGGCGGAGACGAGGTAGTCCACCAGGTCATCGCGCTGGCCGAACAGGCGGCGAAAGGTGCTCATGTCCTGGGCGTCGGAGTTGCCGTCCCGGCTGTCGTTGATCGCGACCGCCGGGTCGTGACCTGGGCACCGAACATCCGCGGCTGGCGCAACGTGTCCCTCGCGGCGCGGCTCGAGAATGCTCTCTCGGTGCCGGCGGTGCTGGAGTACGACGGTCAAGCCTCCGCTGTGGGAGAGCAGTGGGTCGGGGCCGCGCGCGGCGTCAACAACGTCGTCATGCTCGTCATCGGTACCGGCATTGGCGGCGGAATCATCTGCGACGGCCGCGTCTACCGCGGGAGTGACGGAGTCGCCGGGGCGATCGGATGGTTGAGCTCGGGTCCCAGCAGAGCAAGAGCTCGCGGTCGCCGACGGGTGCCCGGGCTGGAGTCGGTCGTAGCCGGCCCTGCCATCGCAAGAAGAGGGCAACGTCGGCGAGCCCAAGACGTCTTGGCAGCGGCGGCGTCTGGGAACGCGCGGGCGCGGAGTGTGATCGAGGCCTCCGCCGATCTGCTTGGACGAGCCGTGGCCGACCTCGTTAGCCTGCTCAACCCGGACCTCGTCGTCCTGGGCGGCGGTGTCGGCGCCGGACTAGGCAGCCGGCTCTTGCCGCGCATCAGGGCGACCGTTCGCGATCGTGCCCAGCCCATCTCGGCGAAGCGGGTTCGCGTCGTGGTCTCCGCCCTTGGCACAGATGCGGGCTTGTTCGGCGCGGCGCGCGCTGTCTTCGGTGACTCTTCATTGGGAAAGGGGGTGGAAGCCTAAGGGAGACCGCATGCCTCGGCAGTCGCGCCACAGGGAGGTTGGAGGTCATCGAATCATGAACATCGTCAGCCGATTGGTAGCGAGCCTGGCCATCGCGGCGATGGTCGTTGGCGCGTGCACCGCCGCGCCAGAGGGGAGCAAGGGCCCAGTCAAGCTCGTGGTCCTCACGCACTGGGGCGACCAAGCCCTCCTCGCCGTGCTACAACCCATCTTCGACGAGTACCAGAAGCAGAATCCGAACGTGAAGATCGAGCACCAGTCCGTCGCATTCGACGACCTGCTCAAGCGCATAACGACCGGACGCATAGGCGGCAGCGCACCGGACATCTATCACTTCTACAACCTCTGGATGCCGGACTTCGTCTCGAGCGACCTACTCCAGACGCCGCCCGGCGACGTGATCGCGGACATCAAGAAGGGCTATAGCCAGAGCAGCGTCGACGGGTCCTCGTACCGCAATCAGGTCTGGGGCTACCCGACGGAAGTGAATACGTACCAGCTGATCTACAACAAGAAGCTTCTCCAGGAGGCGGGCAGCACGAAGCCTCCCGCGACGTGGGACGAGCTACGTTCGGTCGCAACAAAGGCGACGAAGAAGGGAGCGGACGGCAAGATCACACAGGCGGGCTTCCTTCTCCTCAAGGGTTGGGACTCGGGCGTCGTGCACCCGTGGAGTTCGCTCCTCTGGTCGAACAATGGCGACTATGTCGCCAAGGACAACAGCAAGGTGCGCTTCAATGAGAAGCCGGGGGTCGAGACCACGCAGTTCGAGGTCGACCTGATCAAGTCGGGCGCGGCCGATCTCGGTTTCACCATGGACGACTTCGCCGCGGGAAAGGTCGCTATGACGATCATGGCGAACTGGTGGGGAGCGGCGCTAAAGAAGGCGCTTCCCGACAATGTCGGCGTCGCCCCGATCCCAACGAACGGCGGCGCACAGAGCTCGACGCTCCAATACAACTGGCTATGGGGCGTAGACAAGGGCACTAAGCAAGGCCAGGAGGCATGGAAGTTCCTCACATGGCTGAACGGCCCGCAGGCCGGAAGCAGCTCGCCGATGGGCAAATATCTCACCACGGCGCTGAACGCGATCCCGGCTCGCGTGTCTGACCAGCAGGCGAACGCGTCGTTGCTCGGCGACGCGTTCGTGAAGCCATTTGTCGATTCGCTGAAGACGAGCCGGTCCGAGCCGATCATCCCCGGAGCACAGGAGATCAAGACCGTGCTTCAGAAGCAGATCGAGGCGGCATGGTTCGGACAGAAATCGCCGAAGGACGCGCTCGACACCGCCGCCACGGAGGCGAACCGGATCTTGGGCGAGAAGCGCTAGCCGAAGGTCGGGGCGGGCCTCGGCCCCGCCCCGACCCATCGGCGCGGTGGAGGCCGCGTTGAGCATTGCCATCCCGAGTGTCGCGCGAGTAGCGAACGGGGCCGCCCCGCGGCGCCGCCCGTACGGTCGCCGTGCCCTCGCGGGCTACGGCTTCATCACGCCGGCGATCGTGTTCCTCATCGGCTTCGCGCTCTTGCCCTTCCTCTTCACCGTCTACGTCAGCCTCCATGACTGGAACATGCTCACCGCCGTCACGAGCATGCCGTTCCGCGGGCTGGATAACTACCGCTACCTGATCTTCGAAGACCCGCTCTTTCGCCAGACGTTCGCAAACACATTCGTCTTCGCCGCCGGGAACGTGGCGATCTCCTCGTTACTGGCCCTCGGTGTGGCGCTCCTGCTGAACGGAGAGGTACGGTTTCCCACCTTCTGGCGTGCGGTCTACTTCCTCCCGTACGTCACCTCGTCGGTGGCGATCTCGATCGTGTGGGCCAACCTGTACCACCCGAGCTATGGCCTCTTCAACGGGATCCTCGAGCTCTTCCAGCTGCCGGGAGCACGTTTCTTGGCCAGCCTCGAGACCGCAATGCCCAGCGTGATCGCGGTAGCCGTCTGGCATGCGGTCGGGTACTACATGATCATCTTCCTCGCCGGGTTGCAGAGCATCCCGCTCGAGGTCTACGAGGCGGCGAAAGTCGACGGCGCGAACGCCTGGCACCGTTTCCGCTCGATCACACTTCCGCTCCTGCGGCCGACACTGCTCTTTGTTGCGGTCGTGAACACGCTCGGCTCGTTGCAAGTCTTCGACCTCGCCTTCGTGTTGACGAATGGCGGCCCCGTCAACGCGACAAACACCGTCGTCCTGTACATGTACCAGACCGCATTCAACTTCACACGCATGGGCCGAGCGAGCGCGATGGCCGTAATGCTCTTCCTCGTCATCCTGGTTATCACTCTGGTCCAGCTGCGCCTGCTGCGAGAGAAAGAGTGAGACGAAAGCTCCGCCTAACTGTTGTGGGCATCGCCATCCTGAAGTACGCCGGTCTGGCGCTCGGCGCTTTTTTCATGCTGCTCCCGTTCGCGTGGATGATCGTCTCGTCATTCATGTCCGCGGCGGAGATCATGGCGCGTCCACTGCGCTGGCTGCCGGCCGAACTGCAGCTTCGCAACTACGAGGCACTCGCGGCGGCCATCCCGCTCGGAAACATGTACGCGAATAGCTTGATCGTGACCATATCGATCACAGTTGGCGTACTGCTCACCAGCTCTTTGGCTGGTTACGGCTTCGCAAAGTTCCATTTCCCCGGCCGGGACATCCTGTTCGTGCTGGTGCTGGCGACGATGATGATTCCGTTCTTCGTTGTGCTCATTCCGATCTTCTTCCTCGTGCGCCAGCTCGGCTGGATGGACAGCTACCTGGGCCTCATCGTGCCGAACATCGTCACGGCGTTCGGGATCTTCCTCATGCGCCAGTACATGCTCACCTTGCCCGACGAGCTGCTCGACGCTGCCCGGATCGACGGCGCCTCTGAGCTCGCCATCTACTGGCGGATCGCGCTCCCGCTGGCCGGACCGGCGCTCGGTGCGCTCGCCATCCTCGCGTTCGTCTACCACTGGAACAGCTTCCTTTGGCCGCTCGTCGTCATCCGTTCGCGCGAGCTCGCGACGATCCCGATCGGACTGAACAGCCTGCGCGTGTACGCGAGCAGCCCGGAGGTCATCAATCTCCAGATGGCCGGCGCGGCCCTCGCCATCATCCCAGTGGTCGCGGTGTTCGCCGTGCTGCAGCGCCACTTCGTGCGCGGGATCGCCCTCACCGGGATCAAGGGATGAGCCGAACCGTCACAACCGCTACAAAGACGAACGCAGTCATCCGACCGTATTCGCCCGCGGATGAGGAAGCGATCATCGAGATCTGGAACTCGGCGCTCGCGGCCGATCCGATCGGTGTCGGGACCTGGCGGACGAAGGTGCTTCTCGACCCCAATTTCGTCCCGGACGGCTGCCACGTCGTCGAAGCACAAGGCCGCGCTCGCGGCTTCCTGCTCTCGCTCACCCGCCAGGTCCCCTTCTTCGAGGATGGGCTGCAGCCGGGCGAAGCCTGGATCACGGCCTTCGGCGTCCATCCCGAGTGGCGTCATCAAGGCTTTGGGAGCCGGCTGCTCGACACCGCGCTCGATCGCTTCCGCCGCTTGAGCCGCACGAGAGTCACCTTGTCAACCTACGTGCCGAACTACTTCACCCCGGGCGCGGACGTCGCTGCCTACGGCCCAGGCATCGCTTTCCTCACCAAGCGTGGGTTCGAAGTCGTTTCGCGTCCGCTCAGCATGCGTGTCGAGCTCACCGGCTTCGCCGTCCCGTCCCCGATCGTCGCGACGCAGGCCCGGCTGCACGCCGAGGATGTGGAGGTCCGGCCGGTCGTAGCTGCGGACATCGTCCCGGTGCTCGATTTCGTGAGGTCGCATTTCTCGGCCGACTGGCGCCGCGAAGCGGCCGACGTCTTCGCGGACCTGTTCTGCGGCGACCCGCGGCAGGTGAGCATGCTCGCGGCGTTCCGCGGCGGGCAGGTCCTCGGATACGCGCAGCATCGCGCGGAGCGCTTCGGTCCGTTCGGCGTCGATCCCGCGCTACGCGGGCGGGGTATCGGCCGCGTGCTGCTCGCGGTGACGCTTGTCGAGATGCGCAAGAAGAACTTCCACGTCGCGTGGTTCCTCTGGACCGGAGATGACGCCGCGCGGCTCTACGCGCAGTGCGGGTTCCGGGAGGCCCGGCGCTTCGCGGTGCTAAGCATTCGCCTGTAGGAGAGAGGCTGATGGACCAGGGTAAGTGCATCATGGTCGTCGGAGCGCACGCGGCCGACGCCGAGATCATGGGCGGGGCAACGGTCCTGAAGCATGTGAACGCGGGATGGCGAGCCGTGCTTGTGCACATGACACCGGGGGAGAAGGGGCATCGGACGCTGTCGCCCGACGAGTACGCGAACGTGAAGGCGCGGGAAGCGGAGGCCGCGGCGCGTGCGCTCGGGGCGGAGTGCGTGATGCTCCCTTTCCGCGACGGCGAACTGCCCGTCAGCGAGGAGGCGCAGTGGGCCGTCGCGGACGTGATCCGGGAGCGCAGGCCGGACGTTCTCGTGACGCACTGGCGGGGCAGCATTCACCGCGATCATCGGAGCACAAGCCTGAACGTCATGGAATCGCTGTTCCTGGCGCGGCTGCCCGCATTCAAGCGACGACATCCGTCATATGGGCCGTCGAAGGTGTTCTTCGCTGAGAACTGGGAGGACGCCGAAGGTTTTCGGCCCGATCTGTACCTAGACGTGAGCGACGTCTTCGGCCGATACCTCGAGGCGATTCGCAGCTACAGCCTATTCCGTGGCGAGGTCGCATCGTTTCCATACGAGCAGTGGTATCGCGGCGCCGCGGAAATGCGCGGCGCCGAGGGCGGCTTCGCGCGGGGCGTGGCGCTGATGCAAGCTGAAGGGCGGAGGCCACTCTCGATCTCGAACGTTCTCCTCTGATGACACGCTCGGTCCGCTCGGGCCTCGAGGTGCTGCTGGCGGACGGCAGCACCCTCCTCGCCGGGAAGCGCATCGGTCTTGTAACCAACCCGACCGGCGTTGATGGACGTCTGAGGAGCGCCGTCGACCTGCTCCGCTCGAACGGACGAATGCAGCTTGTCGCGCTATTCGCCCCTGAGCATGGCATCCGGGGGGAGGCTCAGGCGGGCGCGCCCATCGCGGACACAGTCGATCAACGCTCAGGGCTACCCGTACACAGCCTCTACGGCGCAACGCGCAAGCCAACTCCGGCGGCGCTCGCGGAGCTCGACGCGATCGTCTTCGACATCCAGGATGTCGGCGCGCGTTTCGCTACCTACATCTCCACGCTCGCCCTGGTTCTCGAGGCGGCTGCCGATGTAGGGACCCTGGCCGTTGTGCTGGATCGACCGAACCCGCTGAACGGCGTGGATGTGGAGGGCGGCTCCTTGGCCGAAGGCTTCGCATCCTTCGTCGGCATGTATGCCGCGCCGATACGCCACGGTCTGACGATGGGCGAGCTCGCGCGACTCTTCGCGGTGGAGCGCGGCTTGCCTCGCCCGACGATCGTGGCGATGGAGGGTTGGAAAAGAGAGCTGTGGTTCGACGAGACCGGGCTGCCCTGGGTGCAGCCGTCACCGAATCTACCGACCCTCGACGCGGTCACGCTCTATCCGGGAACGTGCCTTGTCGAAGGCACGAGCGTTTCGGAGGGTCGCGGGACCACTCGTCCCTTCGAGCTGGTCGGGGCGCCGTGGATCGATCCATTCGCGCTCGCCGAGGACCTCGGTGCGCGGAGGATTCCCGGCGTTCGGTTTCGTCCTGTCTACTTCACCCCGACGTTCTCCAAACACGCGGGCGTCTCTTGCGGCGGGGTGCAAGTGCATGTCGTCGACCGGCTGGCGCTGCGGCCTGTCGCCCTCGGGCTTCATCTTCTCGTCGCCCTCCGGTCTCAGGACCCTCGCTCGTTCTCGTGGCGGCAGAACAGTGACGGCCGATATGTCATCGACCTCCTCTATGGGACTGACCGGCTGCGCCGATCGATGGAGGAGGGCTTGAGCGCGAGCGACCTGGCAGCCGCGTCCGCGGCGGACGTCGCAGACTTCGAGCGACGGCGTGCTGACGTACTTCTCTATCGGTAAGGAAGGGCTCGGCGCGACTCAGCCCCACACCTCGCGCGCCGTCTCGACGATGAGCTCGAGCTTCGCCTTCTGCTCGTCGGCGGTGATCGCGTTGCCCTCCACCGTCGACGAGAAGCCGCATTGCCCGCTGAGGCAGAGCTGCTCCAACGGGACGTACCTGGTGGCCTGCTCGATCCTCCGCTTGAGGTCGTCCTTCTTTTCCAGCGCTCCGCGCTTGGTGGTCACTAGGCCGAGAACGACGACCTTTCCCTTCGGCACGAAGCGCAGCGGCTCGAACGTACCGGACCGCGCGTCGTCGTACTCCAGGAAGAAGCCGTCGACCCCCAGACGGCCGAAGACAGCCTCGGCGACGTAGTCGTAGCCGCCCGACGCGGCCCACGAGGACCGGAAGTTCCCGCGGCACGAGTGCGTACAGATCGTCATGCCGGCGGGCTTGTTCGCGATGGCCTCGTTGATGAGTCGGATGTAGATCTCGTGCTGATGCTCGGCGTCGCCACCTTGCGATGCGATGTACTCGCGCTGGGACGGATCGTTGAGATAGGCAAGGCTCGTGTCGTCGAGCTGAAGGTACGTGCACCCGAGCTTCGCCAGCTCCGCGATCTCACGCGCATAGACGGCGGCAAGATCGCGATAGAAGGAGTCGAGATCGGGGTAGATCTTCTCGTCGATCGCGGCGCGTCCGCCTCGATAGTGCACCATGCTCGGACTCGGGATCGTGAGCTTCGGCGTGTTCGTCGTGACCGACTTCAGAAAGGCGAAGTCCTCGCCGAAAATGGTCCGGTCCAGTCGGAGCTTCTCGGCGACGTGCAGCGCCGCCGGCGTGAACTCGATCACGCCCTGCTCGTTGCGGAACCGGACTGCGATGTTGCCGGCTGTCTTCTCGATGCCACCGATCTGGTAGATGAAGTCCATGTGCCACGACGCGCGGCGGAACTCGCCATCCGTCGCGGAGCGAAGCCCGACGCCCTCCTGCATCTTCACGATCTTGCGGATCGCCTGGTCCTCGACCCGGCGCAGGTCGGCCGCGCTGATTCGACCTTGCGTGCGGTCCTCACGTGCCCGCAGGAGCTCGGGTGGTCGGAGCAAGCTTCCCACGTGATCGGCGCGGAACGGCGGAGCGGTTCGTACGGTCATCGCGTCCCCTCGTTTTCGGCCCGCATTATGGGCTCACCGCGTTCGCTGCCGGTCTAGACTCGCGCCCATCCGCGTGTGGGGAGGGAACGCATGAAGCGTCGAGAGCTGATCAAGAAGGCGGCCGTCCTCGGTGGTTTGGCGACGGGAGGCCCGCTTCTCGCGGCCTGCGCTCCGGCGGCCACCGCGCCGAGCCCGTCGCCGAGCAGCGCGCCCACGGCGACCGCGTCGCCGACGCCGAAGCCGATCCGCACGCTCAAGGTCGGCTACCTCCCACTCACGGACTTCCTCGGCATGTACGCCGCGATCGAGCAGGGCTATATGGCAGACGAAGGACTGAAGCTCGAGCTGCAGGCTATGGCCGGCGGCGCCACGATCATCCCCGCGATCGTCGGCGGATCGCTCGACTTCGGGATCTCGAACTACGTGTCGGTCATCGTCGCGAACGGACAGGGCATCAAGATCAAGGCCTTCAGCGACAGCGCCTACGGCACCAAGGCGAGCCCGCCGTTCGCGATCATCGTTAAGAAAGGCAGCTCGATCAAGACCGCCAAGGACCTCAATGGGAAGAAGGTGGCGGTGAACACGCGCAACGGCATCGTCCACGTCGGGGTGATGGAGTGGATCGAGCGCAATGGCGGCGACCCAAGCACCGTGCCGTACGTCGAGCTTCCATTCCCGCAGATGCCGCCCGCCATTACAAGCGGGTCGGTCGACGCGGCAGCTCCGACCGAGCCGTTCGTGACCGTCTCGACGTCGCAGGACGCCAGCGTCCTGTCGTACTACCTCACCGATCTCCGCGATCCCTGCGCCATCTCCGGGTTCATCTCGACCGACGATTGGATCACCAAGAACCGCGACGCCGCGCAGGCGTTCCATCGCGCGAACACCAAGGGCATGGATTGGGTCGCGAAGAACGACAAGACCGCCCGCGAGTACGCCGCGAAGTACGCGAACCTCGATCCCGCCATCGCCACTAAGATCAATCTCGCGGCTCTCCGGAGCACACCGCTGGTCGACGCGGTCCAGTTCTGGGTGGACATGACCAAGAAGTGGGGGCTCCTCGACAAGGGTTCGACGCTGAAGGCGGAAGACCTCTTCGTGAAGTTCTAGCGCCTCGGTGAGCGTGCTCCTCGACGTCCAGGGAGTCGGGAAGGCGTTCCCGACCCCGGATGGGTCGTCCCTGCGCGTGCTCGATGCGATCTCATTCGGCGTCGGTGAGGGCGAGTTCGTGTGCGTCGTCGGGCCGTCGGGCTGCGGCAAGACGACCCTGCTGCAGATCATCGGCGGCCTGCTCCCGCCAACCGACGGCCGGGTCGTCGTGGGGGGCGAGGCGATCACCGGGCCACAGCGGCAGATGGTCGTCGTCTTCCAGCAGTACACGAAGTCGCTCCTCCCTTGGCGGACCGTCGAGGGGAACGTGCACTTCGCGCTCGAGAACCTCCCGCTCGACGCCGCGGAGCGTGTGAATCGGGTGCGGAGCAATCTCGACACGGTGGGCCTCACCGGTTTCGAGCGCTACCACCCTTATCAACTGTCAGGCGGGATGCAGCAGCGCGTGGCCATCGCGCGCGCGCTCGCGCGCGAGCCGCAAATCATGCTCATGGACGAACCGTTCTCGAGCGTCGACGCCATGACGCGGCAGGGCCTTCAGGATCTGCTCCTTGGGCTGTGGCGCGAGTTCGGCAAGACCATCGTGTTCGTGACCCACGACATCGAGGAGGCGGTCTATCTCTCGTCGTCGATCGTCCTGCTCCGAGGGCGTCCGAGCCACGCCGTCGAGCGGTTCGCCAACGAGCTGCCGTATCCGCGCGACCAGCTCGCGACGCGCGAAGACCCGCGCTTCCTCCGCTACCGCCGGCATGTGCACGAGCTGATCGGAACGGCGACCGGTGGGTAGGACCACACGGCTCCGCCTCGGCGGCTTCGCCGTGCTCGGGCTGCTGCTTGTCCTGTGGGAGGTCGCCTCGCGCGCGGCTCTCGTCAATCAGGTCTACGTGCCGCCGGTGTCGCGGATCGGAGGGGAGCTCTGGCGACTCCTCCTGAACGGCGAGCTGGCACGCCATCTCGGAGCGAGCGCTGTCCGGTTTGGCCTCGGATACGGGCTCGCCGTCGCGGTCGGGCTCGGCATCGGTCTGGTAATGGGGTACTTCCGCGCCGGCTACTTGCTCCTCGAGCCATTGATCGAGCTTCTCCGGCCGCTGCCGCCACCGGCGATCATCCCGATCGCCATCCTGTTCCTCGGCATCGAGAACCCGATGAAGATATTCGTCATCGCGTTCGCGTGCTTCTTCCCGATCGTCGTGAATACCATCCAGGGCATCGCAGGCGTCGACCGCGTCCTGCTCGACACTGCGCGAACGTTCGGCCTGACGACGCGCGAGATCATCTGGAAGATCGTGCTTCCGTCGGCGTCGCCCAACATCGTCGCCGGTATGCGCATCGCACTGGCGATCGCGCTGATCCTCACCGTGATCTCCGAGCTGGTCGCAAGCAACGACGGGATCGGCTTCATGATCCTCGATATGGAGCGCGCGTTTCGGATCCCCGAGATGTATGCCGGGATCTTCACTCTCATGGTCGTCGGCTACTTGTTGAACCGCCTCTTCGTGGTTTTCGAGTCACGCACGCTCGCCTGGTACTTCGGGCAGTCACGCCGCGCCCAGGAGTAGATCCTCCGGCTCAGCGCGTGAGGTCGCGGCCGATCGCCTGTAGCTCCGTCGGAAGGATGACGAGCTCGGGGACGTACGCCTCCGGCCGCAGCGTGACCACGAAGAGGCACGCCGCCGCGATGTCCTCGGGGCGCAGCATCTTGGCCCGCACCTCTGGGGCCGGTGGGACCGGCCGACTGTCGATGAGCGGCGTGTCGATCGCGCCGGGAAGGATGGCGCAGACGCGCACGCCGTTGGTGTGCTCCTCGAAAGCGAGACCGTGAGCGAGCGCGCGTACCCCCGCCTTGGTCGCCTGATAGCCGGGACCTGACCCGTCAGGCCAGCGGCCCGAGACACTCGCGATGAGCACCGCTTGGCCCCGCCGACGACGCAGGGCCGGCAATGCGGCGCGCATGACGTGCATCGCGCCGGACAGATTCGTCTCGAGCATCGTCCGCCACGCCGGATCGTCGAGCGCCGCGAGGCGGCGGTTCTTCACGTTCGTTCCCGCGGCATACACGACGATGTCCACGTCGCCGAGCTCGGCGAAGAACGACGCGACCGCGCGCTCGTCCGTCGCGTCAAGTCGTCGCGGAACGACGCGATCGGTGCGCTCGATGAGCTCGGCGCGTCGCGCGAGCGCGTGTACGCGAGCGCCCTCCGCCGCGAGAGCGCCCGCGACGGCGCGCCCGACGCCGCTCGAGGCGCCGACAACGACCGCCACGCGACCTTCGAGCCTCATGAGCGCATCGGGGAGAGGAACGTCTTGAGCTGCGCGGTCGGTCCGGCCGCGAGGGCTGCGAACGCCTCCGGCCCCGCGTCGAGCGGAAGCGTTCCCGTGAGCTCGCCCAGCGAGACTGTGCCGCTCGTGAGGAGCTCGAGCGCCGCGGCGAAGTCCGCGTCCGTGTACGCGAACGAGCCCTGCAGCGCGACCTGATCGCGCACGACGCGGTGGAACGGCAGCGCGCTCTCGTCCTCGTGCAGCCCAAGGAGCAGGACCGCGCCTCCGGGGCGCACGAGGTCGAGCGCCGAGCGCCGCGTCGCCGTCGCGCCGACGGCGTCGATCACGAGATCGGCGCGTCTCTCCCGCACGACCTCGGCGGCATCGGCGTGGGCCGCGCGTGCGCCGGCCGCGAGCGCTGCCGCGCGACGCGCTTCATGCGGCTCGACCGCGCGAACGTCCGCGATGCCCGCGGCGCGCGCGGAGTGGAGCGCGAAGAGGCCGATCGTCCCGGCGCCGAGCACGACCGCGACCTCGGTCGCAACGAGCCGGCGTGCGAGGCCGACGGCGTGGACCGCGTTCGCGAGCGGCTCGACGAGGGCCCCGGTGCGCGCATCGACGCGGTCGGGCAGCGCGACCAGGTTGGCGGCGGGGACAGCCACGCGCTCCGCGAAGCCCCCTGCGACGTGCACGCCGATGAGGCGCCGCTGTGCGCAGAGGTTCCGCTCGCCAGCCACGCAGCGGGCGCAGGAGCGACAGGAAAGGAGCGGGTTCACCGCGACGCGACGCCCGGACCATTCGCGACCCGCCCTGCCTCCGGCGGCGGCGACCGTCCCGGCGAACTCATGCCCCATGACGAGCGGCGGAGTTCGGTTGGACATCCGTCCGAGGTAGCCCTCGATCTCGGAGCCGCAGATGCCCGCAGCCTCCGGCTGCACGATGACCTCATCGTCGCGCAACCGCGGCTCGTCGACGGTCTCGACCGCCATCTGCCGCGGACCACGCCACACCAAGGCGCGCACGGCAGCAGGCTAAGTCAGTTGACGCATGGTGGGCCGGGAACATACTCGCGGCGACATCCGCGGTGGGGAGGTCCCTCATGATCAGGCGGGAGATCACGACGCCGACGGACCGGCTCTTCTCACGACGTCGCTTCATCTACTACAGCGCGGCACTCGCCGCGGCGGTCGCGTGCGGTCCGGCCGCGACGCCGGCGACCGGGTCGCCGGCCGCATCGCCCTCCGGCCCGGTCCAGCTGAAGGGCACGAAGGTCAATCTCCTCCACTGGACGAGCTTCGTGCCAGACGAGGACAAGTGGTTCAAGGAGACTCTTGTCAACGACTGGGCCAAACCGAACGGTGTCGATCTCACGATCGAGCTCGTGGCAGCGAACGAGGCGCAGCCGAAGATCGTCGCCGCCCTCCAGGCCGGCGGCGGCCCAGACGCGATGCTTTTGCAGTGGACGTGGGCGCACCTCTACGCCGACAAGCTGAGCGACGTGGGGACCGTCGCGGAGAAGGTCGGGAGCGATGGCGGCGGCTTCTACGACGCGGCGAAGCAGAACGCTCAGGTGCAAGGGGTCTGGCGGGCCGTGCCCTTTGGCATCACCGGGAACGCGGTGCACTACCGGGAGAGCCTTCTGAAGCAAGCCGGCGGGGACAAGTTCCCGGCGACCTGGTCCGACCTCGCGAAGATCGGCGCCGACGTGAAGGCGAAGACGAAGCTCTTCTACGGCCAGGCGACGGGCCACTCGTTCGGTGACCCGCCGACGTTCCTGAACCCATTCCTTTGGTCGTACGGCGGATCCGAGACCGACGAGACCGGAAAGAAGCTCGCGATCAACAGCGCGGCGACGAAGGACGCGCTCGTCGCGTTCAAGGACCTCTTCGACAAGGCCTCCGACCCCCAGTGCCTCTCGTGGGACGACTCGAGCAACAACCGCGCGTACGCGGCCAAGCAGATCTGGGCCACTCTCAACGGTGCGTCGATCTACCTGACAGCGCTGACGGCCGACCCCGACCTGGCCAAGGACACCCAGCTGGTGCTCCTACCGGCCGGTCCGAAGGGGCAGTTCAGCCTCGGCACGCCGTTCCAGTACGCGATCCCGAAGTACGTGAAAGACCCGGGTCCCGTGCGCGAGCTCGTGTCCTACATCATGTCGCCGAAGACCTACGGCGGGTTCATGAAGACGGGCGGGAAGGGCTACACGCTCGCTCCGTACAAGAAGGGCGAGGGTGAGCTCTGGCCGTCGTCGGATCCGAAGTTCGACCCCTTCAAGAAGATCGGCACGCTGACCAAGTGGTACGGCTATCCGGCCCCGCCGAGCCCGGCCGCCGCGGAGTCAGGATCCAAGTACATCGTCGTCGACATGTTCGCGAAGGTCGCGCAGGGCGAGACGCCGGAGTCGGCGATGAGCTGGGCGGAGGGCGAGCTGAAGACGATCTACAAGCTCTAGTCCTCAGGTAGGCTCGCATCCGTGCGGGCGGAAACGCGCGAGCGGCCCGTCACCGCGGGGCAGCTCCCGACGATCGGGGAGGTGCTCGACCGTCAGGGCGTGCTCGCATACATCCTGCTTCTTCCGGGCCTGCTGATCCTCGCCGCGTTCATCGGCTGGCCGTTCATCACCTCGCTCTGGCTCTCGGTCACGGACCAGTCCGTCTCGACGAGCGTCGCGCGCTTTGTCGGCCTCGAGAATTTCACGGGCGCGCTCAAGAGCCAGATCTTCCTCCAGACCGTGCGGAACACCTTCGTCTACACGGGTGTGACCGTCGTCTTCAAGCTCGGGTTCGGGCTCGGCCTCGCGGTCCTCATGAACCAGTCCTTCCGCCTGAAGAACCTCGCCCGTGCGGCGCTCCTGCTGCCCTGGATTGTGCCCACCGCGCTGTCGGCGATCGCCTGGCTTTGGCTCTTCGACGCCACCTTCAGCGTGTTCAACTGGGCGATCGTGCGGAGCGGCATCGCGGATCGAGGGATCAACTGGCTCGGCGAGGGAGTCTGGGCCATGACCTCGATCATCATCGCGAATATCTGGCGGGGGACTCCGTTCTTCGCCATCAGCATCCTCGCCGGCCTGCAGACCGTCGACCGCGAGCTCCTCGACGCTGCCGCGGTCGACGGCGCGTCTCCGTGGCAGAGGTTCTGGCGGATCACGATCCCACTGATCAGACCGGTGGTGCTCATCGTCCTGCTCTTCTCCACGGTCCAGACGATCTCGGACTTCCAGCTCGTCTACGTGCTGACCCGGGGTGGTCCGGCGAACAGCACCCATCTGCTCGGAACGCTCGCCTACGACGTCGCGGTGCGGGCCGGGCAGCTCTCCCAGGGCGCCGCGATCTCCCTCTACATGTTCCCCGTGCTGATCGTGTGCGTCGTCGCTTTGCTGGTGTACATGAGGCGGTCGTCGGTATGACCGCGACCGTTCCCCGCCGGCTCCTGACGCTGTACCTGCCGCTCTCGCTCGCGGCGATCGTCCTCCTGTTCCCCTTCTACTGGATGTTCATCACATCGATAAAGACGGATCGCGAGCTCATCGACCTTAACGGGCTGCCCTTCTGGGTCTTCGAGCCAACGCTGGAGCACTACCGGGTCCTCTTCGCCGAGACGGGCTTCCTGCGCTGGGCGCTCAACACCCTGACGATCTCAGTGGTCGCGACCGCCATCTCTCTGGTGTGCAGCATCCTCGCCGGCTATGCGCTCGCGCGGCTGCGCTTCCGCGGAGCGGCGGCGATCGCGGGCGCGATCTTCGTCACGTACCTCGTCCCGCAGACGCTGCTCTTCCTGCCCCTCCTCGAGGTCGTGCGGCAGCTCGGCCTCTCGAACACGCTGTGGTCGATGATCCTCACATACCCGACGATCCTCATCCCGTTCAGCACGTGGCTGCTCATGGGTTACTTCCGCAGCATCCCGCGCGAGCTCGAGGAGAGCGCGCTCATCGACGGCGCCAGCCGCGTGCGCGCGATGACGCAGATCGTCCTGCCGCTCGCGCTCCCCGGCATCCTCTCCGCCGCGATATTTGCCTTCACGCTCTCTTGGAACGAGTTCATTTACGCGCTCGTCTTCACCAACTCGACCGACATCAAGACGATCCCGGTCGGCGTCGTCACCGAGCTCGTGAAGGGTGACGTCTACTTCTGGGGGTCGCTCATGGCGGGCGCGCTCCTCGGCTCGGTGCCGGTCGCTTTGATCTACTCCTTCTTCGTAGACAAGTACGTCGGCGGCCTCACCGCGGGCGCCGTGAAGGGGTAAGACTCTAGAGACTCGTCTCGAGCGCCGAACGGTCACCGCGAGGTGCTTTCTACTGCTCGCACTTCTCGTCGCGCCCGCGTGTGCGCCGTCGGCACCGGACAATGCGGCGGTCGAGCGCGCCTTCGCGGAACACCGCTCGCAGCTCGAGGTCACCGCGGAAGGCACCGTCGCGCGGGTCCTGGCCGATGAGACCGGCCCCTCGGGGACACACCAGCGCTTCATCGTGCGACTGGGGAGCTCGACCCAGACTCTGCTGGTCGATAACAACGTGAGTATCGGCCGGCGCGTCCCCGTCGCGCCGGGTGACGCCGTGATCGTGCACGGGGAGTACGTCTGGAATGAGCAGGGCGGGCTCGTTCACTTCACTCACCACGATCCCGCGCACACGCACGAGGATGGGTGGATCGAACGGACCGGGACCCGGTACGACTGATCCCGCCCAAATTGGAGGAGACCCGATGACCGCCGACGCCGGCACCCACGCCACACCGCACGAAGCAGCCATGGCCAGAGCGACTAAGAATCCGCGGGCGCACGTCCCCAGGCATGTTTCCAGCACGCACGTCCTGGCCCAGGTCCATGGGACGAGCGCGATCGGGCGCTTCAATGCCGCCATGGCGGTCCGGATCACGAAGATCGTCGGGACGATGTACTGCGCTTACGTCTTCACGCTGGTGGCGCTGGTTGCCCTGCCGGCCGCGATCGAGCAGGGTTCTCCGACGGTACTGGTGAACTGGCTCTCGTCGAACTTCCTCCAGCTCGTGCTTCTTCCGATCATCATCGTCGGGCAGAATGTGATCTCGGCCGCGCAGGATGCTCGCGCCGAGGCCGACCACGAGACGCTCACGGCGCTGCACGAGATGTCGAAGCAGCAGATCGAGATCCTGGAGGGTCAGAACAAGATCCTCGACTTCTTACAGAAGCGGACGGCATAGCTGAGCCACACTCGTCACCGCACGGTCAGCGCCCTAGCGGGAATGCAATACATCTAACGAACGACCGCGAGTGCAATCCATACGACGAATCGCGGCGGCCTCGGGGATGTTCACTATGCAGACCCATTAACAGGAGGACGGCTCCCCTATGACACTGACTTCCCCCAACTCGGCGCCCGTTCTGATCGACCCGCGCACGCGCACCCAGATCGTGGTCGCCGTGATGCTCGGTCTCTTCCTCGCCGCTCTCGACCAGACCGTCGTCGGCACCGCACTCCCCCGCATCGTCACGGACCTGCACGGCAATGACATCTACACCTGGGCGTTCACCGCCTATCTGCTGACGGCGACGATCAGCGGGCCGATCTACGGCAAGCTGTCCGACCTCTTCGGGCGGCGACCCGTGCTGCTGTTCGCGGTCGCGGTGTTCCTCGTCGGCTCGATCTTCGCGGGCTTCTCTCGAGAGATGTGGCAGCTCGTCGGCTTCCGCGCGGTACAGGGCCTCGGCGCCGGAGCGCTCTTTCCGGTCGCCCTCGCGGTCATCGGCGACCTGTTCGATGCCGCGGAACGCGGCAAATACCAGGGCCTCGTCGGCGCCGTGTTCGGGCTCAGCTCGCTCATCGGTCCGGCGATCGGTGGCGTCATCACCGACACCATCGGTTGGCAGTGGGTCTTCTTCGTCAACCTCCCGGTGGGCGCGGTGGTCTTCGCGGTCATTTGGCGCACGCTGCCCAGAGTCCGCCCGAGCGCGGCGCGGCCGCGCATCGATTACCTGGGCGCGACGGTCCTCGTCGCAGCGCTCGTCCCGATCCTCGTCGGGCTGACCAACAAGCAGAGCGGCAACTGGGCCGATCCGGCGATCGGCGGGCTGATCCTCGCCGGGCTCGCGATCACCGGGCTCTTCGTCTGGGTCGAGTCGCGTGCGGTCGAGCCCATCGTGCCGCTGGAGCTCTTCCGCAACCGGTCTTTCACGATCTCCGTCATCGCGATGTTCATGGCCTCCATGGCCTTCTTCGCTCCGGTCGTGTTCTTGCCGCGCTGGTTCCAGGTGGTGGGCGGGGCGAGCGCCACGCAGTCGGGCTACCAGATCCTCGCGCTGCTCGGCGGCCTGATCATCAGCGCGATCCTCTCGGGTCAGCTCGTCGCGCGTACCGGCCGGTACAAGCCGCTTGCGCTGGCCTCACCAATCGTCCTCGCGGTCGGCCTCTTCCTGCTCTCCAATCTTCGGGATGACACGCCGCTCCCGCTTCTTTGGCTCTGGATGTTCATCACCGGCATCGGGGTCGGTCCGATCTTCGCGATATTCACGCTCGTAGTGCAGGGTGCGGTGTCTCCCCGCCAGATCGGGACCGCGACGAGCAGCCTCACCCTGTTCCAGCAGATCGGCGGCAGCGTTGGGCTCGCGGCCGCGGGCACCATTTTCGGCTCGCGGTTGCTCGAGGAGCTGCCGCGGCAGCTTGCGGCCTCGACGCTTCCGCGTCCGATCATCGATAGCTTCCCTGCCTCGGGCGGCATCCTGAGCCGGCTCACTGGTGTCGGCGATCTCGGCCAGACGATCCTCGCGAACGCGCCGATCGGAGCGCGGGCAGAGCTCGAGCCATTCATCCCCGAGATCGTCGCCGCGATCCACCGTGCGTTCTCGCTGGCCACGGCGAGCACGTTCGTATTCGGGATCGGCGCGGCTCTGGTCGCGGTCGTTCTGGTCGCGTTCCTTCGCGAAGCGCCGATGCAAGCACCGGCTACGGACGACGCGTCGCCTGAGATGAGGTCCACGGCGCGGGACGGCTACTCGCCCGTCCTTGCCGAATCCGGCGAGTAGGTGTGAGCGGGGTCTCGTCCTCTAGAACGGGATCATGCGGACGAGCGTGCTCCGTAGGCCGAGCGTGGTGCGCAGGAACCGGTCTCCCTTGAGATCGACCCAGTCCGCGGTGCCGCGGACGAGCACCGAAATCGGCCGGCCGCCCGGACTTACGTTGAACTCCATCGAGACGAAATCGCCGATGTCGACCCCGTAGTCCTCGACGATCTGTTCGCGGATGACGTCGCCCGGGACGAAGCGCGACCAGAGGCCGTAGGGGTTGTCTCCGCGCGCGTCGTAGGCGGCGAGCTCCGCGGGATCGTCGACGACGGCGAGGTACGGCCAGCCGTCCGCGCACTTCCAGGTGGTGCCGACCTTCTCCGCGTCGAGCAGGCAGCCCACGTTCTCGCTGATGCCGCCGTGCGCGGACGAGAAGAGCGCGCGGATGGGCTGACCGGCGTAGGTGAGGATCCGCGCGGCGGTCGATTCGACCGCGGCCGACGTACGCGGGCTCTCGAAGGACCTTCCTCCATAGCACTGATCCGCGGTGTCGTCGCGCACGTCCCACGTCCGATCGCCGGCCGTCGCCTGCCGCCAGGCCGCGTAGGTGCGCGCGGTGATCGCCTGCGCGCGCAGCGCTTCCATCTCCCAGTCGCCCGGCATCTCGCCGGGAAGCGTGCCACGCATGTAGTCGTCGGACGAGGCGAAGTTCACGATGCGCAGATTGCCCTCGTCGCGCACCTGCACCTGGATGTTCCCGCGGTACGCGAGGGCCTTTTGATCGATGTAGATCGGATCCCACCACTGCGTCGGGACGAGCGTGACGGTGTCCTCGCCGACGTAGACCCGCCTTCCGGACCACTGGTCGATTGCGATCAGCGTCGAACCGGACGTCGTGAAGCGCAGCGGCTGGTTCACCGCAGCGTCGAAGTAGACCTGGCTCGGATCGGCGTCGTTCACGAGCCGCATCCCGCCCGCGGACTGCATGCGCGCCACGTCCCAGATCGTCCGGCCGATGCAGGCGGTCGACGGCGCGGACAGCAGCACACGGAACGGCTTTGAGCTCGGCTGCGTCGCGATCGCCGCACCCGGGAAATACTTCGCGACGATCTGCTCCCCGGTAAGACGCATGCCGGCGGCTCCCTCGGCCCAGCCTTGCGCGCCCCACTGCGAGAGCCCGATACCGTGCCCCCAGCCCTTGCCGTAGAAGGTCACGCCACGTTCGTGCACGACGACGAGGTCCTCCTTCATCGGTACCGCGGCGCCCGAGAACCAGCTCGTACCTTCCTGGACCATGTCCCAGGCGAGGGCGAAGGCGCCTTCAGCCCGAGGCGCGCGCATGTCCACCGTCAGCTTCACCGAATCGCCTGGGCCGACGTCGCGTGGTAGGAGCGTCCGCGCGCCGTCCCACACCACGGCCTGCGAGTTCATGTCGAACCAGTGGTACCCGAGCCTCACCGGATGGTCGCCGCCAGCGGACCATGCCCTGAGCCCGGTGTTGGTGACGGTGACGTCGATGTTCACTTCGCCCCCGGGGACGATCGACGCCGGTGCGGTCGTAGCTCCGTAGCCCGCATCGAGATCGGCCGTCACGCGCAACGGGATCGCGCTCGCGACCGCGCCGGCCGCGGAGAACCACGCCTGGCCGTCGCGCAGCAGGTCGGGTTTGATCGAGTACACCCCCGTCTTCGCGGGCAGGGCGACGCGCAGCGAAAGGGCGCCGTTGTAGCCAGGCGCGATGTCGTACGGGAGCGTCGTCCGCAGGCCATCCCAGGCGAGCAGCTTCCCCACCGCGTCATAGAGGTGGTACGAGAGCTTCACCGCGCTCGACCCGGCCGCCGGCCACGTGGCGCTCCCGTCGTTGCGGACGAGGACCTCGACGGATCGAGTCTCCCCGGGGGACGCCGGAAGCTCGGGCCCGTCGGGGACCGCGATGGTCTCTGCCGGCAGATTCGCCGCATCCGTGCTCGGCGCGGTGTCGCGGCGCGCCGGATCGCTGCGTGCGTACGGGGCCGCGCGGGCGACAGGATCGTCGGCCGGGGCCTCTGCTACACGCTCGGGAGCCCGATCGAAGGGGATCGCGGCCGCGACGAGCAGCGCGCAGCCAATGATCCGGACGTGTAGCCCCTGCACCACGGCCTTGCGTAGCCGCTGCGCTGGTCCGGCGCAACGAGATCGGCAAAGTCGATCCGAGGCTGATCCAAGTGCTGTCTGCGCGCCAACCGATCAATCGTGCCGGTGGCGCGTGGACAGGTAGTGGTGCCAGAGGATCCGCGCGGCAACCGCACGCCACGGTCGCCAGGCTGAGGCGAGGCCTTCGAGCTCGTCCGGCGACGGTCGGCGCTCGAGCTGCTTGACCTCGGCTGCCGCGGTCGCGAGCGCCAGGTCGCTCCGCGGCCAGACGTCGCTTCGCCGGAGTGCCATGAGCAGATAGATGTCCGCGCTCCAGATCCCGACACCTCGCAGACGCGTGAGCTCCGCGCGAGCCTCGTCGTCGTCTTTCTTCTCAAGGCCGACGAGGTCGAAGCTTCCGTCCGCGAGCGAGCGCGCGAGGTCGCGTGCATAGCTCGCCTTCTGTCTGCTGAAGCCGGCGGTCCTGAGCGCCGCGTCGTCAAGGGCCAGCAGCGTCGCGGGGGTGAGCGGCGAGACGACCGTGAGCAAGCGTTCGTAAGTGGCCCGTGCCGACGCGAGAGACACCTGCTGCTCCAGGATGATCCGAAGCAGGGTCGAAAATCCCGGCTCGCGCTCCCAGAGCGGAGGCGCACCGTGTCGCGCGATTGCCTCACGCAGGTCCGCGTCCATATCCGCGAGCGCGACGAGCCCGCGCTCGAGCGCCTCCTGGTCCAGCACGGCCTCGGAACGAATTGTCATCTTGAAATGGTTATTTGTGAGAAAAGCGCTCGAAGTGTGCTAGACGAAGAGCGGCGCCATCTCGCGGCGCCGCACGAGCTCCGCCATCTCCTCATCGCTCGGGCGCGGACCACCGCGATCGGCTGCGTCGAGGACCTTCGCGAGCAGATCGATGTCGCTCGCGGCGTTCAGGAACAGACCCGGCCGGCCCAGGACCCACCGCACCGCGAGGTCGATGTCGCCCTGATCGGTGAGCGGCTCGTACCAGGTGGTCGGCCGCGGCGGTCGCTCGCCCGGCCAAGGGCCCAGGGTGATGCTCTTGATCGTCTGCATCGCGACACCGCGGGACTCGCACACTGCGATCAGCGCCTCGACGTCTCTCGCGTACGCCTCGTCGCGCAGCTGTGTCGCGTTGTAAGGAAAGAGCACGCTGTCGAACGGGAATCGCTCGAGGCTCTCGTGGTGACGACGTGGCGCCTGCAGGCCATGCCCGGTCACGCCGATAAACCGAACGAGCCCCGCATCGCGGGCCTCGACCGCGGCGCGTAGGGCTCCGTCCTTGCCGAACGCGACGTCCCACTCCCCCTGGTCCACAAGGTTGTGCAGCTGGATGAGATCGACGTGATCCACGCCGAGTCGCCGCAGCGATGCGCGGATCTGGTCGCGCGCGTCGCCGTAGGTGCGTTTCCCAGTCTTCGTGGCGAGGAAGAAGCGGTCGCGTCCTTCGCGCGTGAGCCAGTTCGCGATATGGAGCTCGGAGTCACCGTAACTCGCGGCCGTGTCGAGGTGGTCGAGGTCGTATCGCAGGACGAGGTCGAGCGCGCGGTCGGCCTCGGCGTCGGTGACCTGGCCAAGCGCGGCCCCTCCGAACAGGGTCACGCGGCTCTGGTGCCCAGTCGTCCCGAAGGGCGCGCGAGGGATCACCGCGCCACGATAGGTCAGATCGGCGCTTTGAGACCGCTCCTAGAATCGCGTTTCTGGCCGACGGCCGGGGAGGGATCGTCATGACGATCGCCGCGACGCCACTGTCCACGACGTTCACGTACCGCGAGATCAGTCTTCAAGATCGCCTGCGCGAGGTCGCGCGCGAAGTCGGCATCAAACCCGCGCTCATCTTCGGCGATCGCGTCGTCACGTACGCGGAGCTCGATGCGGCCACCGACCGGCTCGCCGCGGCGCTCGCCAGGCGCGGGGTGAAGAAGGGCGACCGGGTCACGCTCTTCATGCCGAACTCCGTCGAGTTCGTGTTCGCGTTCTACGGGACCTTGAAGGCGGGCGGCGTCGTCAACCCGGTCAACGCGCAGTCAAAGGATCGCGAGGTGCGCTTCCAGATCGACGATGCCGGCGCGAGCGCGGTCCTCTATCACGAGACCCTCGCGCCGGTGATCGACGCGGTGCGGAGCGACCTGGCGAACGTGCGCGCCTTCGCGGTCACCGGACAGTCGGCGCCGAGCGGCGTGGAACGCTTCGACGACCTCGTCGCGGAGGCAGGTTCCGTTTCCGTAGGCACGAGCCTCTCCGATCTGGCCGCGCTGCCCTACACCAGCGGGACGACTGGATTCCCCAAGGGCGTGATGCTCACTCATTCGAATCTCACCGCGAACCAGCAGCAGTTCTTCGCCGCGGTGCCGGTCCGCCGAAGCGACGTCTTCCTGAACGTCCTCCCCTACTTCCATATCTACGCACTCAACCTCCTCATGTCCGGCTCGATCAGTCTCGGCGCGACGCAGGTCGTGATGCCCCGGTTCGACATGGCCGAGTACTGCACGCTGATCGAGCGTCATCGGGCGACGGTCTGTTTCATCGTGCCGCCCATCGTGCTTGGACTGGCGATGAGCCCCGAGGTCGACAAGCACGACTTCTCGTCGGTGCGGTTCTTCTTCAGCGGTGCGGCGCCGCTCGCGCCCGATCCGGCGAGACGGATGATCGAGCGCATCGGCAAGCCGATCATCCAGGGTTATGGCCTTACGGAGACGTCGCCGGTGACGCATTCGAATCCGGTCGAAGCTGCGGTCCTCGAGTCGATCGGGCCGGCGGTTCCCGGGACGGGCGACAAGATCGTCGATCTGGACGGCGGGACGCGAACGCTCGCGACGGATGAGGTCGGCGAGATCTGCGTGCAGGGCCCTCAGGTGATGCGCGGCTATTGGAACAAGCCCCAGGACACGGCGGACGTGATCCGCGACGGCTGGTTCTATACGGGCGACGTCGGCAAGAAGGACGAGAAGGGGTACGTCTTCATCGTCGATCGCAAGAAGGAGTTCATCAAGTACAAGGGATTCGGCGTCGGGCCGGCCGAGGTGGAGGCCGTCCTCTGCGAACACCCCGCGGTCGCCGACGCCGGCGTGATCGGCAAGCGCGACGACGAAGCCGGCGAGATCCCGAAGGCCTTCGTGCAGCTTCGCCCGAACGCGCAGGCCACCGCCGACGAGCTCATCGCATTCGTGAAGGAACGGATCGCCGACTACAAGCGCGTGCGTGAGGTCGAGTTCGTCGAGAAAGTGCCGCGCACCGCGTCCGGAAAGATCCTCCGGCGCGAGCTCGCCGAGCGAGAGAAGACGAAGGCGGCGAAGACTTAGGGCGCGTCTCTGCCGCAGGCCAGAGATTGATTAGAGCGAGCCGACGCCCAGCAGAAGCCCGCCTTTCTTGATCGCAGGGCTCGTGACGAGAAAGAGCACGACGCCGCCGACCGGAGCGGTGATCGTCGCGAGTGGCTCGCCGACCAGATCGACGAGCTCGCCGACCACGTCGCTCTGCCTCACCAGCTGATCGACGCGCACGCGGCAATGGAAGATCCCTTCGACCGGCGAGCGAAGCCAATCGAACGTCTTCACGACGCGGGGCGGCGCGACTGCTTCCGGCTCGCCCTCGAGCGTTCCAATCGTGCGCAGGATGTTCGTCACGCCGCGCACGTGACGCACCACGTCCTCCTCGATCAGGAGGCCACGCCCGCCTGACTCGGCGAGCATCGCGGCGACACCGCTCTGCGAGGCCACCGCGAAGAGCGAGCCGGGCCGCTCGCCGGTTGGTGCGCTCTTCACCGCCCACCGCGCGCCGTACGCATCCGCCATCCGCTTGATCCGCGCGTCGAGCGCGGCGTCACCCGTCTCGCGATAGATCACGAATGGCACGAGGTCCTCCACGAGATCGCCGGCGTGCAGGTCGATCGCGTGGTCGCACTTGGTCACGATCTCAGTGAGGAGCCGATGCGCGAAACGCTCGCCCCATTTTCCCTTCGGATCACCAGGAAAGAGGCGGTTGAGGTTATCGCCGTCCTCGGGATTCACGTAGACGCTCCGCTCGTAGAAGCCCGGGCGATTGAGTAGCGGGATGACGACGAGCGTCCCGCGCACTTTGCCCGGGTCGAGCGACCGGCCGAGGCGAATCGCCGCCTCGATGCCCGTATATTCCGCCGCGTGGATGCCGGCGGTCACGAGTACGACCGGCCCACTTGATACCCCTGAGATAGCGAGGTAGGGCCAGTCGTACTTCTCGAGTCCCGCGTCGCGCGCGAACG
>VBDX01000233.1:1334-3033 GCA_005881885.1 Chloroflexota bacterium | reverse complement strand
CGTATGGCGGCAAGACGCACGAGCCTCAGGAAGAGGCCATCCGACTGCTGGGCGAAGCGGTGAAGCTGACCGGTGACGCGAAGGGGGTCCTGCTGATGCCTTCGTTTGCTATCGGCCGAACCCAGGAGATCGTCTACGAGCTAGATCGGCTGCTCAGCGCCGGAACCATCCCGCACTTGCCGCTGTACCTCGATTCGCCGATGGCCCAGAAGGCCAGCGACGTGTACCGGGCTTACCTCGACTACTTCGATGACGACGCTCGGGCGCTCGTCGCTCGGAATGACGTCCTCGATTATCCCGATGCGATCGTGACGAATAGCGCGAAGGAGTCACTCGCTGTCGAGCAGGCGGCGCGACCGCTGATGGTCGTCGCCTCAAATGGGATGATCACCGGCGGGCGGATCGTCCAGCACGTCAAGGCGCTCATCGGCGATCCGGGGATGACGCTGCTCTTCGTCGGCTATCAGGGTGAGGGCACGCTCGGTGCGAGTCTGCAGCAGGGCGCGAAACAGGTGCGGATCGACGCGCAGGACCTCGAGGTCCGCTGCCAGGTTCGCTCGATAAGCGGATTCTCGGCACACGCCGACGAACCCGAGCTCCTCGCCTGGCTGGGCAACTTCGCCCAGAAGCCGCGCACGACCTTCATCGTGCATGGCGACCCAGCAGCCCAGGCGGCGTTTGAGCCCAAGGTTCGCGCACTCGGTTTCGCGACGGCGGTCCCGGCGTGGCGCGAGACGGTCGAGCTCGCGTAGAGGCCCTGACCCGGGGCCGCGGTGGACGCGCCGAAAAGGCCAGAAGTTTGACAGACCTAGTAGGACTCGTTCCGGGAACTGATCGAGGAGATGTACGGAGCGCGGGCCTAAGCGTGTTCCGGCCGGACGGTGAGTCTCGGCGCGAGCTCGAGGATCAAACGGTCTCCGGTGGCGAGGGGCGTATCCAGCTGCTCGGCGAGCGCGACGTAGCTCGCGTCATACGCCGTCAAGCCTCGGGCCACCCAGGTCGCGACACGGGCGAGGTCAGGTTCGAGAACGTCGAAGCCGGATTTCTGGATGCGGTCGGCCAGTTCCGTCAGCTCGTCTACGGCCCAGCGGAGCTGTCGCCCGGCCACGTTGAGGAGCTCGAGGAACACGAGCGCCGGTACCGCGATCGTGAGCTCACCGGCTTCGAACTCGGCCCGGAGCGCGCCGGCCACCGCGTCGTTCGGCTGGAAGATCCAGCGCCCGAGGACCGATGCGTCGAGGACGAGCTGCCTCAACGCGTGTCCCGCATCCTCCTGATGGCCGCCGTGACATCGAAGCCTGCGGGGGGCGGGTTCCGCCTGACAAGGCGATCGATATCCGCAAGCGCTTTGTGCACGCGCGGATCGCGGCCCGGACCGGTCCCGGCGCCGACCTCGCGCCCGATCAGGCGGGCGAGGTACGCGCTACGGCTCAGACCGAACCGCCTCGCCGCGCGATCGAGTCGGGTGAGCAGGCTCTGCTCCATGGACACAAGCACCTTCGGCATTAGATTGAGTATATCCGGATATCTACTGATCCCTGCCGAGCGCGCGGCCGCTCGGTCCGCCCGATCGCTTCGTATCGTCGCGCGAAATTCGCGAGCCGGTCACACTTTGTCGCTTCGACTCGTCATACCGATTGAAGCTCAAACCTCAACATCGAAGGGAGACAACCGTGCTACACAGACAACCGCGCCTACA
>VBDX01000233.1:0-1319 GCA_005881885.1 Chloroflexota bacterium | reverse complement strand
GGCGCGTACCTCGTCTACGCGTTCAACCAGACCGCCCTGCCGTTCGCGGCGTCGGTCGCGCTCGCGGTCGTGGTCATGGCGGCTCTCGGCTGGGCCATCGAGCGGACGATCCTGCGCCGCATGGTGGGGAAGCCCGTGTTCGCGGTGGTGATGATCACGATCGGCCTGGCGATCGTCATCCGCCAGATCGTGGCCGCGGTGTGGGGATTCGACGACCTGCTGCTCGGCGAGCCGTGGGCCGCCGCGCGCGTTCAGGTGGGCGGTCTCGGGGTCAACGTCACCTCGCTCGTGACCATCGCGACCGCCGGCGCCCTGCTCGTGCTGTTCCTGATTTTCTTCCGCTTCACGCGCGCGGGCATCGGGATGCGCGCGACCGCGATCGATCAGGAGGCCGCGCTCGCGGTCGGCATTCCCGTGCGCGGCGTGTTTGCGCAGGCGTGGATGATCGCCGGCGCGATCGCGGCCATCGCCGGCGTCCTTCTCGTCGCGTTCCCGGCAACGCTCCACCCGGCAGTTGGCTTCACCGCGCTGCGCGCGTTCCCCGCGGCGATCGTCGGCGGGCTTGACTCCACGGGCGGGGCGGTGATCGGCGGGATCCTGGTGGGCCTGGTCGAGGTGCTCGTGCAGGGGTATCAGCCGCAGCTGGCGCCGTGGCTCGGCAACAACTTCCACGTCGCGGCCGCGTACCTCCTCATGATCGTCGTCCTCGTGGTCCGGCCGTACGGGCTCTTCGGCACGCGCGTCGTGGAGCGGGTGTGAGACGCGCGCCCAGCCCGCTCGCGTCAGTGCCGGTCCTGCGACGGATCGACGGCCTCCGCACCTCGTACGCCGACGAGCTCGCGCTCTTCCGCGGCGTCGGCGGCTGGGCCGCGCTCGTCGGTCTCGCCGCCCTCTACGTCGCGACGCCGCTCGTCATCGACGACTTCTGGCTCTCCGTCATGAACTTCACGGCGATCGCGGCGATCGCGGCGATCGGCCTCAACCTCCTCACCGGCTTCACCGGCCAGGTCTCACTCGGCCACGCGTTCTTTCTCGGCCTCGGCGCGTACACCGCGGGCTACCTCGGCGGCGAGCTCAAGCTGCCGGTCCTCGTCTGGCTTCCGGCCGCCGGGATCATCGGCGCGCTGGTCGGGCTCCTCGTTGGCCCCTTCGCGCTGCGCCTGCGTGGCCTCTATCTCGCGATCGTGACGCTCGGCTTGGTGTTCGTGGGCGAGCACCTCTTCCTGAACCTCCGGCAGATAACCGGCGGTCCGCAGGGCCGCGCGGTCCCCTCGCCGCAGATCGGCGGTCTCAACTTCGCCGACCTCGGGACGAGCCTC
>VBDX01000019.1 GCA_005881885.1 Chloroflexota bacterium | reverse complement strand
CTGGACGCCGGCTTCAACTCCCTTGATTCGACCGCCGCGCAAACCCTCCCGGATCGCAGCGTCGACCGCCGCCGCGGCTTTCGTTTCGCCGACGTGATCTAAGAGGAGCGCGAGCGCGCCGATCGCGCCGACCGGACTTGCTACCCCTTTGCCTGCGTACTTGGGCGCGCTCCCGTGGATCGGCTCGAACATCCCGATTCCGCCCGGGCGGATGTTCCCGGAGGATGCCGTCCCGAGCCCGCCCGCCAGCGCGGCACCGAGGTCGGAGAGGATGTCGCCGAACAGGTTCGTCGTGACGACCACATCGAAAAGCTCGGGCTTGAGCACCATCCACATCGCCGCGGCGTCCACGTACATCGCATCGCGCTGCACATCCGCGAACTCTTTCCCGAGCTCCTCGAATACGTCACGCCAGATCTCCTGCACCGGGATCGCGTTCGCCTTGTCGACCAGCGTGACGTGTTTGCGATCGCTCTTGCGCGCGAGCTCGAAGGCGTAGCGAAGGATCCGCTCGATGCCTGGCCGTGTGAAGCGCATCGGCACGATGGCGGTCTCTTGCGGCGTGCCGACCTCGCTGCGCTCGCCATCCGCGGCGTACACGTCCTCGGTGTTCTCTCTGATGATGGTCATGTGGATCTCGCGCGCGCCCTTGCCCTTGAGCGGCGAGAGGCGGTCGTCGTAAAGGACGATCGGCCGCAGGTTCACATATAGGTCGAGTCCCCGACGCAGGCCGATGATGACGTCGCGCTCGATCAACCCGCGCGGCGCGTCGGGATGTCCGATCGCTCCGAGCAGGACCGCGTCCTGTCCGCGGATCGGCGTCATCTTCTCAGGCGTGAGGCGCTCCCCGGTCCGGAGGTAGTGGGCGCCTGACCAGGGGAAGCTCGTTCGCTCGGTGCGAAAGCCGAAACGCTTCTCGAGTGCCTCGAGCACTCGGAGCGCGGCAGCGGTCACCTCGGGACCGATCCCATCGCCGGCGATCACGCCGAGCCGGTACGTCTTCATCGCAGATACCAGTCTTCCGCGTTCCAGGTCGTCACGTCCCAGCCGTTGCTCGCGTATCCGGCCACACGCGCACGGAAGGCGTCGTAGCGGCCGCGGTCGTACAGCCAGATCGCGACGACTCGATCGTTGAGCGTGCCAAGGACCTCGGCGTAGAGCGCGCGGCGCCGCTCGGTGTCGAGCGTTCGGCCCGCCTCGTCGAGGAGCGTGTCGACGCGCGGCTCGCAGAAGCGCTCGTAGTTCGCGCCGGCGCCGTCGTTCTCGGCGCGCGGGATCGCGTCGCACCGATGCCGCTGTGCGAGGTAGCTCTGCGGATCGGTGCTTCCCGGGCCGAGCCCGGCTTGGGCGAGGAGCACGTCGAAGTCGCCTTTCTTGCGGACGCCCCCCGACTGCCACGAGCCGGTGAGGGTTGTGTTCGGCACGTTGCGGATCGAAAGGTCCACCCCGACCGCGCGCCACTCGTCGACGAGCACTTGCTCGACCTGCTCGCGCAGCCGGTTGCCGGTCGTGCTCACGACGCGGATCGCGGCGCGCACGCCGTCCTTCGTACGGATGCCGTCCGCGCCGGCGACCCAGCCCGCGCCTTCGAGCAAGCGCTTGGAGCGGTCGGGGTCGTACGCCTCCTGCGCGAGTCCCGCCGGCGCCGCCCACCCGATGGGGAGCTCCGAGGTCCCGGGCCGCGTGCGTCCGAGGAGCAGCCGCTCGACGATCCGCGCCTTGGGCGTCGCGAACAGGAGCGCGCGCCGCACCGCGACATCACCCAGGACCGGATGCGGCGTACCGGGATCGCCTGGTCGCGCGAGCTCGAAGGCGAGCGTCTCGACGCTGGGTGAGGTCGCGCTCGCGATGCGGACCTCGGGCTCGCGCTCGAGTTCGGCCGCGTCCGCTTCGCTCAGGCTCAACGCGGCGTCGACCTCGCCGGCCCGCAGCTGCACCTTCGCCACGTCGACCGACGAGACGAAGCGGAAGAAGATGCGATCGACGTAGGGCCTGCCCGCCACGCGATAGTTCGGGTTGCGCTCCGCGGTGACATGGTCCGCGGACACGAACTCTGTGATGCGGAACGGCCCGGTGCCGAGCGGTGCGCGCGAGTACGCCGTGAGCGCGGCCGCGTCGGCTCCGTCCAGCAGGTGCCGGGGCAGGAGCGCGTCGAAGCGCGTGGCGAACGCGACATCGATGGTGCGGTACCGGACGATCGCCGTGAGGTCGTCCGGTGTGTCCACGTCGGCGATGCGGTCGTAGCCCTCGCGGGATGCGACCCGTGGATCCGTCATGACGGCGCGCCACGTGAAGCGCACGTCCGCGCTCGAAAGCGGCACGCCGTCGGACCAGCGGATACCCGGGCGGAGCGTCCACCGCACGGTCATGCCGCCCGCGGGATCGAGGTTCACCGCACCGTTCGCCGTCGTTGGTATCTGGGTCGCGAGCACCGCGCGGGGCGTGCCGTCGGGCGCGACGCCGACGAGACCCTCGACCGCGACGCGGTAGACGACCGCGTTCGTCTGCGTCCCCGTCGAATAGAAAGGATGGAGCGTTTCCGGTTGCTGCCAGGCGAGCGTGATCGTGCCGCCCGGCCGGGGCGCGTCGCTCGTGACCGGTGGCGTGGCGACGGGCGCGCACGCGGCGAGCAGCGCGCCGAGCCCAAGCGCGAGCGGAAAGGTTCGCAGCATCCTCATCGAAGCCTACCCACCGCTACCTGCGGTCGCCGGACGATGACGACGCCGCAACGGCAGGGGCACGACCTGGCATTGACCGGGCCGCGCGCCACAGGTAGCCTCACTGCACACATGCCGCATTGCATCGTCCCGGTCATGCACATCGCCCTCCCCATGCTTGGGGCGGTAAATGTGCGCTCGGGAGGCGGCAGCTAGCGCGGGCACAAGAGCGGACTTCCAGGAAGGCCTCCCGAAAAGGGAGGCCTTCTTTGTTGTCAGAGGAGGCGGACCGACGAGCGGGCCGAGTGCGTACATCGCGATCGCGTTCGCGTCGCGGGACGCCGCAATCGCCGCGCGCCTTCGCGTGACCGTCGCCGAGCTCGCGCCGGATGCGCGCGTGGTGCGGTCACGCGCGGGGGTCGCTGCCGCGGTTCGTGAGCTGACCGGGCCGGTCGACGCGCGCGCCTACGCGGAGTCACTCCGCTCGCGGCTCGCGAATTCAACCGGGGACGGCGCGCTTTCCGTCGGGGTCGGCGGCCCGAAGCAGGGCGCGACCGGCGCGCACCTCGCACTTCTGCAGGCGGAGCAGGCCGTCGTGCTCGGCCGCGCGCTGCGCGGCGAGGGTCGCGTCACGCTCTTTGACGACCTCGGCCCGTACTGCTTTGTGCTCGGTCGGCCCGAGAGCGACATCCGCGAGTTCGCCAATCGGATCCTCGGACCGCTCGCCGACGGCGAGCGCTACGCCGACCTCGTGCGCACACTCGACTCGTACCTGCGTCTCCACGGCAGTCTCAACGGCGTCGCGCGCGATCTCTTCCTCCACCGCAACACGGTGCGCCAGCGCCTGCGCCGCATCTCTAAGCTCACCGGCGCCGACCTCAAGGACGCCGATTCGCGCCTCGCGCTACAGCTCGCGCTGCTCGGGCGGCAGGCGCTAGAGCGTCTCGCCTCATGAAACAGGTCCCGTACGCCGCGATCCGTCTCGTCGCCGGCGCTGTCGCGGCGCTCTGGTGCGTCTACCAGTTCGTGAACGCGAGCTCGCTGCTCGGCACGGCGTTCGGTCTGGTGTTCTTTATCGCCGGTTGGGTCGTCGCGCGGCGATTCGGACGTCCAGTCGGCTCGAGCGACGCGCGTCCGTGGCTCGACACCGTGCTTCCGATCGCGATCGCGGCGTTCGCGATCGCTCCGGCGGCGGCGTATCCCTTCATCGGGCAGATCTCGATCGCGGTGACCGCGGCGGTCTTCGTGCTCTTTTTCGCTGGCATGTCGCTCTCGCTCGGCGCCGGACCGTACGCGAACGAGAAGGTGGCGCTCTCGCTCAAGGCGGAGTCGCGCTCCTAAAGCGGTAGGGTGACGTCTACCCAACCCGGAGGAAGCACATGCCAAGCGTCCAGATCGTCGTGACCATCGAGGACAAGCTGCTGCGACAAGTCGACCGTTGGGTCGCGTCCGGCGAGTATCCAAATCGCAGTCGCGTGGTTCACGAGGGACTGGTCTCTCTGCGCGAAAAGCGTGCGCGTGGTCGACGCCTGCTGGGCGAGCTCTCCTCGCTGGATCCCGAGGAAGAGCGCGGGCTGGCTGAAGAAGCTTCACGAGACGAGGTCCATAGGACCGCGCGCTGAGTCGCGATCGGGCGCGCCCGACGATCAGCTACGCGACGTCATCGTGGCTCATCTCGAGCCCGTCAGCCAAGGCTCAGTTTTTCTTTAGAGCTTCGAGGAACGCCGCCGCGATCACTCCATACCCTGTCGCGTTCGCGTGGATGTTCTGTTCCGGTCCGCAGATCCATGTCCACGCGCAGACGATGACCACATCGCGCGGAGTCGTGCCGACCAGCGTCGTGTCGGTCGTGAAGAATGCCGCCTCGACGTCCGCAACCGGATCCCCGGCGGCCGCGTAGATCCCTTCGATGAAGTTGTTGAAGCCCACCGCGTTGGCGATCTCGACAGCGAGAGCGCCGAGGTCGCCGGGGTGGGTGACAAACCAGGACTGGGCGAGGCGCGGGTCGTAGAAGTTCATCCCGAGGATCGGCACGCCCGGTCCAGCAGCATCGCGCAGCGCGGCGAGGATCCGCGGCAGGTTGAGGCGGATCGTGTCGGTGCAGCTGCATCGGAAGAGATCGTTCGGACCGATGTCAATCGTGACAAGCGCGACGAACCGTTGATGCGCGTGAAGGAAGTTGACTGCTTCCGCGAGCTGGGAGCCATGGGGGTACCGACACGCGTTGTGGCCGGTGCGCCCCTCAAACGGCAGGTCGGGCGTGATCATGCTCGTGGTTGCCTCGCCCGGGCAGCCGAGCTTCACGAGCTGCAGCGTCGGCATCTTCGTCCGTAGCGCGGCGGCGAGCTGATCCGCGTAGCCCTCGTTCGTGAACTCCCGGCCGGGCTGTGTCCCGGCAGCGAGCGAGTCCCCGAGCGAGAGGTAATAGACCGGCGCCTGGCTCTCCGCGGCGGCTGCCGCCGGGGTGGCGGCGACGATGGCGAGCGCGCAAATCGTTACAAGGAACCGGAGCTTCATTTCATCCTCCCCATGCGGCCCGTGCGGCGCGCGGGAGTGTAGTCCGTGGGCCTGCGTGCCGAAGCGCGACATATGTCCGCTTCTCCGTGCACCCTGCACATTCACACCCTCCTGACTTGACCGGACCCGCCCATTCGCGGTTCACTGACCGCTCAATGCAGCGCAGCCTCCTTATCGGCGTCATCGTCGTCGTCCTCATTGAGAGGGCGCGGATGCGGCCGGGAGGATAGCGGCAGACCCAGAACACTCACCAAGCAGTCAGGAAGGCCTCCCGGAAACGGGAGGCCTTCTTCATTTCGGAAAGGGGAGCGGACATGGCGCAAGCGATCGAACAGACCACCGCCCAGCGCCGCGAGGCCAGTGCCTTCGCGGAGACGAAGAGCGGGAACGCCGTCCTCATCGACACGCTGCGCCGCTGGGGCATCCGCTTCTTCGCCGGCGTGAACGGTGGTGGCGTCGTGCACGTCGCCAAGCACCTCGAGCCCTACGACGACCTCTCGCACTCCGCCGATCCGGCGTCGCGCATGCTCACCATGGGCGAGTACGTCGCGGGCTTCGTCCCGCTCGGGCACTGGCTCGCGTCGGGCCGCATTGCCGGTTGCGTGACGACGACCGGAGCGGCGACGAAGCTCGGCG
>VBDX01000018.1 GCA_005881885.1 Chloroflexota bacterium | reverse complement strand
CACGGTCGAAGCCAACACCAGCGGCGGCGCCAACGTGCAGCTCGACGCCAGCGTTTCCTTCGACATCGACGGCGCTGCCCTCACGTTCACCTGGAGCGGAGACTTCGGAACGGCTTCCGGATCCAAGCCGACGGTGTTCCTGAGCCTCGGTCCGGCGGGGAAGCCGGCCACGCACATCGTCTGCGTCACCGTGAGCAACGGAACGCGGAACGCGACAAAGTGCGCCAACATCACGGTCGCCGACACGACCCCGCCGGCAATCACGTGCGGCCAGCCCGACGGGCTCTGGCACGCCGCTGACATCAGCATCGCCTGCACCGTCGGCGACATCGGGGCCGGACTGGCGAACGCCGCTGACGCCTCCTTCTCGCTGACCACGAACGTCGCCGCGGGCACCGAGACGGCCAATGCCACGACCACGACGCGCGCGGTCTGCGACAAGGCCGGCAATTGCGCGACGGCCGGCCCGGTCACCGGCAACAAGGTCGACAAGAAGGGGCCGGTGATCACGGTCACTCAGCCCACCGCGACCACCTATCTTCACAGCGCGACCCTGACGCTCTCCTACACGGTGGGCGACGGCGGATCCGGTCTGAAGACGTTCACGGCGACCCTCGACGGATCGACCACGCTCGCGGGCCACGGTCTCGCGAACGGCCAGCCGATCAGCCTGCTGACGGAGCTTCCGCTCGGCCCGCACACCTTCAAGGTGGACGCGGTCGACAACGTGGCCAACACGAGCTCGCTCAGCGTCACCTTCACGATCGTCGTGAGCGCGGAGAGCATCAAAGACGACGTCGACCATTTCGCCGGCGCGGGCCAGATCAAGAACGCCGGCCTGACGAACTCGCTCCTGAGCAAGCTAAACGCCGCGGCCGCCGCCCGGGCAGCCGGGAACTGCACGGCGGCGTCAAATATCTACGAGGCATTCATCAACGAGCTCAACGCTCAGAGTGGGAAGGGCATCGATCCCACCGCCGCGGCGATCATGACCGCCGACGCGCGATACCTCATCGCCAACTGTCCGTAGGCGAGGCGGATCGTTGGCACACCGGAGGCTGGTCACCCTCACGATCGCGGCGGCGCTGGTCTTCTCGTTGTTTCCCGCCTCGGCCCCGCAAGCTGTCGATGCGGCCTCTTGCCCGGACCCCAAGACTGCGGGCCCGCAGCACAAGACCGCGAGTGGTTTCCTCCTTCCAGATTCCGGCAACCCGAGCGCGGGTTGCGCTCCCCAGGCCGTTGATTCGAACTGGGGACCGAATTCAGCCGGGGTGCTGGCTCACGGATGCGAGGGGACCTTCCCTAACCAAGACAACCTGCCCAACAGAGTGACGCCCGCCTGGGCCTGGCTCAGCGACCAGCCGCAGATTGCGACCGGTACGGTCGTGACGCCGGCCGCGGCGACCGACCGCATTGACGGCGCGTTCGTCCGCCACTCGGACTTCCCCGTTAACCACGACAGTCACGACCTCGATATCTTCGTCGCCCTCGACAACCCGAGCCTGGGCCTCATGGCGACCGGCAACTATCTGCGGCCGCTCGACGACAGCGGCAACCCCGAGGAACCGGAAGTCAACCGTCTCGAGGTCGAGTGGGAGGCCGGCAGGTTCGAGGGTTTCGGCAACGGCGACTGGACGACATTTGGACGCGGACCGAAGCTGCTTCCGAGCTTCATCTGGCCGACCGGCGGTGACCGGATCCAGGTCATGGGGCAGTGGATCCTGGACTGCGGTCACGTCTACTGGGGCCAGTCCACGCACTACAACTACCGGTCCGAGATCCATCCGCCGCAGTGGATGACTCTTCGCCGCGCGTCCCTCTCGACGTCGACCACGGACCGGCCCGCGACCCGCTACGACGTCTACCGGAATACGAGCGGGGTGCGCGCATTCGAGCAGGAGTGGTGCAACGCGAATGGCGGGCTGACCGCGGACGGCGCGTACCTGAGCGCCGGTCACTGCGGCGGCCCCGTCTTTCCGAGCGAGACCGCCATCGACGCAGACCTCTATCCGCCCTACACGTCCTTCGACGCCTGGGGCACGCCGACCGTATTCCCTCCAGTGAGCAGCGCGACGGTCGCGTTCAGTTATGTCGACCAGGGGAAGGGCTCGCTTGGCTCGGGTTGGGTGACCACCCTCGCGGACCACATCCACCTGCACGTCCCGCCTGGAACCGCGCCGAGCGAGTGGGGCGGGTCCTTCGACGTCTTCTGGAGCCTTCCCTCTGGCGCCGTGCCCGAGCGGGCCCCCGACCGGTATGTCCTCTCGATCACGGACCTCACGATCGACGACAACATGGACATCGTCGGATGCACCTTCGGCGGCGGTGACTGGCGGCTCTGGGCCAACGTCAACGGCGACTGGCAGTCGCTCATGGACCAGAGCCCGGTCTGCAGTCACAAGGATTATCCGCGCGGGAACGACTTCCTGTTCGCCGTTCCACCCGGTGCCGGCACCGCGAAGCTCTTCGCTGCCGGCTATGAGAAGGACGGTATCGACAACTGCTTCGGGCTCCCTTTCAACGCCGGGTGCCTCGCCGATACATCGGACAACCCGGGCATGGTGTCCGAGATCATCGATCCGGCGGCTGCCGCCGCTCAGGGCTTCCGGTCCCGGCAGGCGGTGTCGATGCCGACGGAACCCGGTGACTCACCGAACTACACCCTCACCTACATCGTGCAGCCGGAGTCCGTGTTCAACAGCCCCGCCGCTTCCTATCAGTTCCTGGGACGGACGGCGAGCCAGGCCGGCGGCACATGGACGATCGGGCCGCTGGACAGGGTCCGTCTCTGGGAACCCGGCGTGCGCAAGTTCACCGCGAACCGCATCCGGTTCAAAGCCTGGCTCGATGGCACACCGGAGCCGTTCGACTTCATCTACGGCTCGGGCGCCCCGATGGACCTCAAGGCGCCGTTCGGGCTGAGCAGCTCGCCTGCGGGCCTCTACCACGTGAGGTTCGATGCGTCGCTCGTCCTCGGGCCGATCAAGCTCGACCAAAACCAGGTCCAGTCCGTCGACTTCCAGTACGACCCAACGCTGGGCGTCGACAGCGACCCGCCCGAGTTCAACGCCTATCCCGGGATCGGGCTGCCTCCGTTCTTCTGGACGTCGGACGTCCAGGGCGCCCACGGTTGGATCACGGGCAGCGAGACCTGCTCGATCTTCAGCCAGCCCTTCTGCAGCCCGTCCTCACCACAGAGTGCCGACCTGGCCGTGCTCGCACAGGACGCCAGCAGGATCACGGCGACCACGGTCAAGGTGGATGGCGCCGCCACGACGTGCGGTTCAGCGGGTAGCGCGTGCGGCTTCTCCATCGCGCCGGACCCGCAGTCCTTCCTTTGGTGGTTCTCCTTCAAGCAGGAAGGCGTGCACCACATCGAGCTGAGCGCGACCGATGCCGACCCGAGTCCGGCCGGCTGCACGGTGTGCGGACCTCACACCGCCGTCTTCGCCTATGACGTCAAGCTCGATTTGAGCGACCCGAGCACCGGTCTGACAGTGACGCCGGCGACACCGGACGGCACCGAGGGTTGGTACCGGACCGCGCCGGTGCTGCTCACCTTCACGGGCGCCGACACGCCCTCGGCCTCCGGCGTCGACCGCATCGACTACCACATCGAGCCGCCGCTCCCGATGGAGTTCGACGCCGAAGGCGAGCGCATCGCTCGGAGCTCCGATGGGTTCACGCGCTTCTCCATCGGCGAAGACCCGTTGAAGATCGACGCCGACGGCAACTACACGATCAGCTACCTGGCGGTTGACAACGCGGGTCGACACAGCGCACCCCAGGCCGCCAACGTCAAGCTCGACGCCACGGCCCCTACGATCTCCGGTGCGACGACCACCAGCCCCAACGCGCGCGGCTGGTACCACCAGGACGTGACCGTGCACTTCAGCGCATCGGACGCGACATCCGGAGTGGCGTCGGTCACCTTCGACGTGACGCTTGGCGAAGGCACCAATCAGTCCGTGACGGGGAGCGCGACCGATCACGCGGGCAACACCGCCTCCACCACCGTGGGCTCGATCTCCGTCGACGAGACGAGCCCCAGCCTCTCGCTGCTGAGCGCGAGTGACGGCGCCTTCACGTACAGCGCCGCAGATCTGTTGGGCGGCGGAGGGCTCTTGACGAACGCGACGGCGCTGTCGGTCAGCTACTCGGCGGCCGACGCACTCTCGGGGCCATATCAGGTGCGCCTCGACGGCGTCAGCTCCACGACCGCGAGCGGTACCCTCACGATCTCGCTCCCGGGCGGTGCGTCGCTGCACACGCTCGCTGCCGAGGACCAGGCTGGCAATCTCACCACGCTGACTTTTGGCGTCGTCTCCGTCCCACCGGGATCGGTTGCCGCCGGCGCAACCGCAGAGGATGCCGGATTCTGGAAGAACGCGGTCAAGACCGGGAAGTACACCGGTGTCCAGATGCAGGATCTGCTCACCCGGGTCGACCTGGCCTCGCAGGCGTTCGGCATGCCACTCAACCGGTACGCAGATGCGACGCTCGCGAACCTCGGTGACTATCTCTCGCCAGCACCCTCGCCGACGCTGGACGAGAAGGTCCGAAAGGCGCTGCTCATAAGCTGGCTCAACCTTGCGGCAGGCCGCGCCGCGGCGAGCCAGCAGGTGAACGTCCGATCCGTGGGCGGGTGGCAGACGGTCGTGACCAACACCGGCGGATCGAGTACGACGACCGAGCTCAACATCTTGCGCGAGGTCGAGAAGCGGTTGGGGGCGTTCCCAACAACTGCTCAGCTCACCACCATCAATGACCTTCTCGATGGTCTCAACAGCGGCAAACTCAGAGTCTGACTCGCGGGGACGACGCGGTAGCGCTCGAGGCGATACGTCGTTGCAGAAGACGCGAAATCTATGCTGCGCACACGTTGTTCGAAGGCAACCTTGAGGCGCGCCGTCGTAGAGCGCTCGCGGCGATCTTCGGCGATATCGGAACCGAGATGGTCGATCGCGTCGTGGCAGAAGCGGTGCGCGCGAGCACCTTCTTCGGGCTAACCGGCGAGACGGCGGAGCGGTACGGCCGGAGCATTCGCGCGACGCTCGTGCCGGCACTCGAGGCGGTCACCGAGAACGATCCTGCCGCGCGAGATCGGAAGGTGAACGCGCTCACCGCGAGCGTTCGAGCGGTCTCGGATGAGTACCACGTGCCACGCATCATCGAACGCGGTCTCGTTAGCATCGCCTTCGGCATCGCGGGCTCGCTCATCCGGAAGCGAGCCAGCGGCTCGGGTTTTACCGAAGAGGAACTGGATCGCGAATTCCTCGCGTTTCGTGGCGAGTTCGAGAGGAGCCTCTACCGCGACTAGCCTCGTCGATCGGGCGAGATTGGAGGCGGGCGCCTTCGGGCTGTTGTCAGAAAAACGTCGCCAGCCGGCCGCCGCGCACACTCGACGAAACCCGCATCATTACTGCATCGGAGGGGTGGCAGAGCGGTCGAATGCGGCGGTCTTGAAAACCGCTGAGGCTTTCGGGTCTCCCTGGGTTCGAATCCCAGCCCCTCCGCAGAAAGGGCCGTGATTCGACACGAATCAGGCGGGGCGGCGATCGTGCCGGGCGCGCCTGACCGCCGTACCCCCACTTGACCCCCAAGTTCCGCACAGAAGCGGCCTGATCGACAGCGGCGCTACGTTTGCGCCAGGTGGCCACGTCTACAGCCACGTCACGCCGACGATGCAGCGCGCGGCCGCGGACGGTCTTGACGCAGTCCTCGCGGGGCGCGCATGAGTAAGGCCGACGTCGACGCGTACTTTCGCGAGTACGTATTCGGATTCATGGAGAACGACATTCAGCGCGAGCTGACCTTCGCAACGACTCCACTTGGAGCCGGCAACGTCCTGGCCGCGCATGGCCTCGTCGTCTACACGGAAGTCCTGGGTCGGATCTGGACCCGGAACATCTCGCGCCGCCGGACGCAGAACCGGCCGAACTTCGACGCCTGCTTTGACGCGATGGGCGTCGGATACCCGGCGTGGCGAGCTCAGTTCGAGACGCGCGAGAAGATGACGCTCTACAAGGCTCTTCGCAACGGCCTCGCCCACGAGTACGCGCCCAAAGTCCCGTTCACGGTCGCGATGTTCGGCAAGCCCCGCGTCGCGATCATCCGTCACGGGCGCGGGTACGCCTTCGTCGTTGAGGCCTACCTTCGCGACTTCCGGTGCGGCCGGACCCATGACCGAAGCCGTGCGCCCGTGACGCTTCAGGATTGGGCGGCCCTGGCCGCGATCGTCACCTTCGCGACTGGCCTTAGCGGCTTCAGCGTCGGCTGGTGGCGGGGTCACCGGCGTCGCGCGCGGTTGAAGCGGATCGCAGAGTTGCGCGAGACGGGAGTGAAGCTCCGGAATTTCGCGCTCTCCAGGTTGAACATCGACACGCCCGACGATCTCGCGGCCTGGATCAAACGACGCGACGTGTGGCGTCGCGAGGCACGTGAAGCCGTGAAGAAGCTCGCAGCGCACGAAGCGATCTCGTTCGAGACGATCGGCACGGTGTTGCCGGAGGATCGCGTCCTCGGCGAGTTCACCAGCAACGAGCAGGAGCGCCAGGTCTCGTTCATGACAGCGGATCTGAGACGCCTGGAGGAGATTCGCCACCGCTATTCCACGACCGCCTGACCGCCCGCCGTCCCCCAAGCTACCCCCAAGCCGATGCAGCGCCGTGCATCGAGGTGCCGCGCCATGCAGCCTTTCGGGAATGAATGCAGCTCAGTGCCACTCCGTGCAGCAGCGGACTCCATCTTGAAAACCGCTGACGCTTTCGGGTCTCCCTGGGTTCGAATCCCAGCCCCTCCGCAAGCAGAAGACCGGGGCCTTGCGGCCCCGGTCTCTTCGGTTCTCGTCGCGAGAGCCTCTAGCTGCCGAATGGACCGAACAGACGATCTGCCGACCCAGTAAGGTCCCATGAGCCGGAGCTCGAGCTGATACCCGAAGTGTCCGTGACTAGAACGGGGAACTGTACCGCGGCGGTCGATCCCGGCGCGACGATCGTCGGGTTGTTGGTCATCGTGACCACCATCTCGGCGTTCGCGCCGCCGGGCCCGGCGCGAAGTACGCAGGTCGCGTTCGTTCCGCAGATGATGTCCGCGACAGTGTTGGTGTTGCCGCCGGAGCATAGGGCCGG
>VBDX01000017.1 GCA_005881885.1 Chloroflexota bacterium | reverse complement strand
CTTCGCCGCCTCGAGCTCGCTCAGAAGGTGCGCACGTTCGGTGAGCTGCCGCTCGAGTACGTAGCGGTTCTGCTCGACCGCCCGTCGCGCCGCACCCGATGCTGCCGCGGCCTTGCCATGGAGCTCGCGAAGGCTGGCGACCGCCGTCTCGACGGACGCGAGTTGAGCGGCGAAGACGCGCGCTGTCCGTTCATGCTCGTCCGCCTTGTGCGGATCGGCGGCCTTGCGCGCGCGGTCCGCGAGCAGGAGCGCCTGCTCCGCGCACCGGCGCAACCGCGCGATCTCGGTCTCCGAGCGCGAGATCTTGATCTCGAGCTCGCGTTGATTCGCGATCACGGCCGCGGCTTGCTCGCTCAGGAGTCCGTGCTGGCGTCGGGCCTCGCCGATCGCCTGCTCGATCTGGACCCGCGGGTCCATGACTTCGTCGAGCCGTCCGTTCAGGAACGCTCCCAGGTAATGGATGGTTCGCAGGATGAAGCGGATCACTTCCGCACCTCCGTTAATTCGTCACCGGGTCGCAGCTCGTGGACAGCGGCCTTCCCGAGGGACTCCGCCTCGGTCAGCCCGGCACGCAGCGCGTCGAGCTCGTCGGCGAGCTCCGCGACGCGAGCATTGGCCGTGGCCTCGGCGCCGCCGTGTGCGAGCACCGCGATCTCGGACAGCCGAGCGACGAGCCCTTCGAGGCCGAGTGCCGCCGTGCGCATCCGCGCGATCAGGGTTTGATCGGTCGATGAAAGTCGACCGCGCGCCGCGCGCTGGTCGTTCAGCGCCGCGAGCGCACGACCGATCTCCTCGCGCATCTCGGTGTTCGACGCCGCCGCCTGTTCGGACTCGAGCCTCGCGTACTCCTCGCCTACACGGCGCTCATCGATCCCTGCAAGAAGCGCGGCGACCGCGCTCTCGTGTACGGCGAGCCGCCGGATGAGGACAAGCGTCTCTTCGGCTCCCGCGCGGGTCTCCGCGAACCGCTCGGCGAGGCCGCTCTCCCGCGCCGGCTGGATCCGCCGCATCGCGAACACTGCGCGCTCCGCTCGCGCGAGCCAAGTCTCCGCCGCCGACCCGGCGGCGAGCTTCGGGCGCGGATCGGAACGATCCGGCAGCACGACCACGCTTCCGATCTTCAAGGCCATGACCGCGAGCCCGGCGCCGATCGCGGAGGAGATTCCGAGGCCCGCCGTTAGCACCGCAGCGGCGACGATGACCCCGAGCAACGGACCGGTCGGATCGCGGAGCTCGCTGCGGATCCGCCATGCCACGAGGCTCCAGCGGACCCGCGCTGCGAGCGCACTCAACGCGGAGGCGGCGAGCACCGCCGATCCGAACAGGATCGCCGCGAGCGTCCCGGCGCCGAGCACGCTCGCCAGCACCGCCGTCGCCATCGCGACCAGGGCGATCGGAGTCCAGCTCGTGCGACGGTTATCCATCAGAAGTTCGACACCAGGTCGGTGAAGACCTTGTTTATCGTCGCGGGATTCGACGCGTCGTAGAAAGCCGCCCGCGATGTATCCGCGATCTTCTTCAAGGTTTCGCGGTCGGCGTCCTCGCCGTAGCCGATGGTGAACACGCGAACGGTGCGCTGTTCGTCCTCCGATCGGAGGTCGCGGAGCAGGCCGTCGAGGTCCCGGTCGCCGTCCTCGTTCCGGCCGTCGGTGAGCAGGAGGACCGCGTTGATGCGCGAGGGATCGATCGTCCCGCGCATGAAGTTCGCGCTCTGCCGCGCGCTCGTATACAGAGCGGTGCCACCACCGGCGACGAGGCCGGCGATCCGCGACTTGAGCTGCTCGCGCTGGGCCCCCACCGGCCCGATCGGCGCGATCTCGCGAACGCTCGAGGAGAAGGCCCAGAGCCCGACCTGGTCGTCGTCCGCAAACTGATCGAGGGCCTGGATCGATGCGCGCTTCACCAGGTCGAGTTTTGTCCCGTTCATCGAACCCGACACGTCGAGCACGAAGAGGACGTGCGCGCGCTTTCGCACGTCGTTCCAGGAGCGTTGGATGAGCTCGAGCACCGCCGGCGCCGGCGGGCGAATGATCTGCTTCGGTCCCTCGGGCAAGAGCCCAAGAGCGGCGCTGATCTGCGGGCTGGCCTGGCCTTGCGCGTCGCGGAAGCCCGCCGCGAGGAACGTGCGTTGTGCCTCGGGCGAGCGGAGGAAATCGAGGAAGCCGTTCGCCGCCGCGCGCTTGGGATCGTCGACCCACGGCGCGTTCAGCACGGCATAGGGGTGATCGGCGACGAGAGTGCCTTCCTTGGGGTAGATCGCGACGAGCGGCATGCTCGGGCGCGCGCCAGCGTCACCGCGGTTGTAGTCCCAGACCTGCTTCTCCTCGACCGCGATCGCGGAGACGTACGAGAGCGCCGCGCCGCGCTCGTCCGCCGTGCGCATGTGCCGGAGGAAGGTCGAGACGGTGTCTCCGTAATGGACGACCGCCGAGTCGACGCCCTTCACGAAGTCAACGACCTTCGGATCGCTGACGTCGGCTTCGGTCAGGTCGCTCGAGCGCTGTGTCGCGGCGAAGTACGCGCCGATGAGCGCGTGCAGGCCCGAGGTCGAGATGTTCGGATTCGTCTTGCCGAGCCGGAACTCGCCCCACTCGGGATGACCGCGGCTGCCCCAGCCGGCCTTGTCGCGCGAGAGCTGCAGCACGTCGCCCCAGCCGACCTCGCGCTGCGGCCAGCCGAGCGCTTCGGCCATGGGCCGTGGCATCGCGATGACCAGGGGCGACTGGAGGAGGCTCGATGCGGCGTCCGGGACGAGTCCGCCGCCGATGTCGCGCGAGGAGCGGTGCTGGCGGAGGAGGACGATCCAGGACGTCGACGCCGGCGACCACACGTCAGGCCGCGCACCGTCGGCCTTCTCATCCCATCCGCGCGCGAGCGCTTCCTCTGCTGCCCCGGAGGCTTTTTGCGTGATCTTCACATCGACGCACTGCCCAGCGGCGGTCGGTCCGCGCTGGGTGTAGGCCTTTGCGAGCTCGGCAAGCAGCCCCGACTTCTCTTGCGAGGCCGCGACGTTCAGCGTGATGCAGTTGGCGCGCACCACGCCGCTCGAGCCGCGCGCGAGCGCCAGATACCCCACGATGCCGATCGCAACGAAGATCGCGATCACCAAGCTGCGGCGATCCCGTGATGTCCTTGACTCGTACATCTAGAACCCCTTTCCCTTCACGCGCGAAGCGAGGCTCGCCGCGCCCCAGATCGAGCCGCCGAACCAGACGAGCCCGCAGACAAGGGCGAGGCTGAGCGCTGCGAGACCTTCCCGATCGAGCGCTTCGGTCCTCCGGGTGACGTCGACGGCGGCGGCGGCGAGCAGCGACCCGGCCGCGCCGAGCGTCGCGCTGATCGCGAACCAGAAGAGACCGCCCGGGAAACGCGGTTCCGAACGCACGCTGCGGATCGCGCCGAGGAGCCAGGCGAGACCGATGAGGAGTCCGATCGTTGCGCCCGTCGCGCTAGGTGCGACCGCCCCAGCGACCGTGAACGCGAGGTCCAGGACACAGATCCCGCACCAGGTGCCGGCCGCCGTCGCGTTGACGCCGAGCCAGAAGAGCCGCCAGGGGCTTTGTCCGTATTCGGTCCAATGTCGGTTGTTCATGCCGGGCAAGGTAGGGAGGGAAGGCTCGCCTGGAATCCGGGAAAGGGCTTAGCGGGTGCTCATTTTCGTGTGCTTAGTGGCGAAACACCGACCGCACCGTACTCGCGACGAAGAGAAAGCCCGGAAGGGCGAGCGCGAAGAATCCGGCTAGCGACAAGGGGAAGGCCAGAACCGCCAGAATCGCGCTCTGCTCTCGTTCTGGCCCGTGGCCCGTCAGTACCTGCAGAACCATCACGCCCGTCGCAACGACGAAGACGGCGCCCTCGAGGGCAAAGACCAGAACGAATGCGCTGAGCGCGAGCAGGCCCGCGCGGCGCAGCAGATCGAACACGACGGAAACCTAGGAAAGCCACGGTCACGACGAATCGGCGAAAAGGCTTAGGCGGTGCTCATTTCTTTGTCGTCGTCATTCGCTCGGCCCACCAGCGAACGATCTCGGTGCGGCTGTGGAAGTCGAGCTTGGTCATGATGTCGCGGACCTGGTTGTCCACCGTGCGTTCGGACTTGAACAGCCGCTCGGCGATCTCCCGGTTCTTGAGACCCTCGTAGACGAGCTGCGCGACCTCGAGCTCCTTCGGCGACAACGTCCCGCCCGGTCCGGAGGCCGAGCCGGCCGGCAAGCGCGGCGCTGGGGCCGGCCCACGGAGCGCAAGACCCGCGGTCACGCGGACGCACACGACCGCGACTGCCGCGGCGAGCGCGAGCGGCCAGGGAACGGTCAGCGCGAACGCGACCACTCCAGCGGCCAGAGCGATCGCGAGCCCCCAAGGATCGCGAGCCTCGGCGAGCGCGCGCATCAGAAGTTCGAGAGGACCGCGGCGATGACGCGACGGATCGTCGCCGAGTCCAGCGCTTCGTATGCCGCTCCTCGCGAAGCTCGCGCGATCTGCTCGGTGGTCGAAGCGTCGGCGGTCGTGCCGTAGGTCACTCCGAATACGCGCACCCAGGTTCCCTCCGGCTGCGAACCGAGCACCCGCAGGAGGTCGGTCAGGTCATCGTCGCGATCTCTGTTGCGACCGCTCGTCATCAGGATCACCGCGTCGATCCGCTTCGGATCGAAGCGCTCCGCGACATGCCGCACGGCGGCCCGTGTCGTCGCGTACAGCGGCGTGTCGCCGGACCCGGGGCTGAGGTCGCCAATGAGCGATTTGAGCGCCTCCCGCCGGGAAGCGAGCGGCGCCACCGGTCCGAGCTCGCGCCATGCGCTCGTATTCGCGGCACCCCCGCTGAAGATCCACACGCCGACGTCATCGTCAGGGGCTAGCTCGTCAAGGGCCGCGGCGGCCGCCTGCTTAGCGAGCCCGAGCTTCGTCCCACCTCCGGTGACCGATTCGCCCATCGGCGCGGAGACGTCGATCGCGATGAGGATGCGTGCCCGCTTTCGCAGGTCGTTCCATGAGCGCTGCATGCGCTCGAGGAGCGGCCCGACCGGCGGGCGCAGTACCAGGCCGGACCAGCCGGGCAGGACGCCGTTTGAGTCCTTGATGCGCGGCCCCGGGGCACCATCGTGGCTACGGAACGCCGCGTTCGCGAAGCGAAGCTGCACGGGCTCGCTAAGCAAGTAGCCGCGGAACGCCTCTGCCGCCTCGCGCTGCGAGGCATCGACCCACGGCGCGCCGAGGATCGCGTAGGGATGATCCGCGACGAGGGTCCCTTCCTTCGGATAGAACGCCACGAGCTGGGTCTTTGGAGGGAGCTCCGTGGGGTGTAGGAGCGACAAGGGATTGCCATCGTTGTAGTCGACGACCTGCTTCTCCTCCATCGCGATCGCCGAGACGTACTTGAGCTCCTCGTTTCGGCGATCCGCCGCAAGCAGATTCACGAGGAAGGTCGAAACCGAATCGCCGTAGTGCACGACCGACGATTCGACGTCCCGAACGAACGCCACGACCGATGGGTTCGTGAGATCGGCGTCGGTCGGCGCTCTTCCCGTCGCTGCAAAATACGCTCCGACGAGAGCGTGCAGTCCGGATGTCGAGACGGTGGGATTGGTCTTGCCCAGGCGAAACGGCCCCCACTCCGGGTGACTCTCCCGCGTCCATCCGCCCGAGTCCCGCGCGAGCGTCAGGACATCGGACCATCCGACGGCTTTGTCGGGCCAGCCGAGCGACACCGCCATCGGCTTTGGCATCGCGAGGACGAGCGGCGATTGCATGATGCTCGGCGTGGTCGGAGGCAGCACATCCGGCACGCCGCGCGAGAGCCGATGCTGGCGCAGGAGGACCGTCCAGCTCGTCGCCGCAGGTGACCAGACGACGGGCGGATCCCCGTCGGTCCGTGGATCCCAATCGGTCGCGAGCGCTTCCTCCACCTGGCCGGACGCCATGCGATTGACCGTGATACGAACGCAGCGAGTGCCGACGCGGGGACGCAGCGCGTTGTAATCGCCGGCGATCTCGACCAGGAGCGCGGATTTTTCCTGCGATGACGCGATGACGACCGGGACGCACCACGCGAAGAGAAGCGCGAGGATGCCGTCGAGCACGACGGCGAACACGAGTGTCACCGCAAGCGCGCGCTCGTTCAGCGATCGTTGGCGGAGGGCTCGCATCCGCTCTCTTCCTTCGGCGGAGACTATGCGCTGGTCAGGGCGCGAGAACGTAACGACCGAGCGAGACCGTACCTCCGCTTACGAGCTGATTCGAGGTTGGCGTTTGCCTTCCCTTTTCG
>VBDX01000016.1 GCA_005881885.1 Chloroflexota bacterium | reverse complement strand
CCCGTTCCCAGGTGGGAGCACCCTGTACGAGTCGGCTGACCTGCCCGCGAACGCGCTACCGGTCGGCAAGTACGTCGAGCAGCTGAACGTCGTCACGCTCGAGAAGGGCGGCCGCACCGCGTCGCACAAGCACGGCGGAGTCGAGATGTTGATCGTCCTCGACGGAACGATCCAGCTCCGCGTCGCAGGCCAGCCGGCGCAGACCCTCACGAAAGGGAAGGGCGCGGTCGTGCCGCCGAGCACCATCCTGCAGGCGACCAACACCGGCGATGGTCAGGCGAAGTTCCTCGCCTTCTTTGTCACCGCGGAAGGAGCGGAGTTCTCGACAAACGTCGATACGCTCCCGTAGGACGGTCGATATAGTCGCCAGCGCGGCGTGAAGGTCCACGAGTACCAGGCGAAGCAGATCCTCCAGCGCGCGGGCATTCCAATTCCGGACGGTCGCCTCGCGACCACGCCCGACGAAGCGGAGAGCGCCGCGAAAGCGATCGGGGCGTCAGTCGCGGTCAAGGCGCAGGTGCACGCGGGCGGTCGCGGAAAGGCCGGCGGCATCAAGGTCGCCAAGTCCCCGTCCGACGCGAAGGCCGCCGCGACCGCGATCCTGGGCATGGAGATCAAGGGCCTGCGCGTCGGGAAGGTCTACGTGGAGCGCGCCGCGGACGTCGCGAGCGAGCTTTACCTCGGCATCACCCTCGACCGCGACCGCCGCCGTCCAGTGGTGATGCTCTCGACCGTCGGCGGCATGGAGATAGAAGAGGTAGCCGTTGCATCTCCAAACAAGATCGCGCGCGGATGGCCGAGCCCGCTGCTTGGCCTGCTCGCGTTCGAGGCGCGGGCGCTCGTGTTCGCCGCCGGAGTGGCCGAGGCGCAGCGCGAGACCGTGGTGGACATCGCGCGGCGGCTCTATCGCGTGTACGCCGAGACCGACGCGAACCTCGTCGAGATCAATCCGCTCTTCGTCCAGAAGGACGGTTCGGTCCTCGCCGGCGACGCGAAGCTGGACGTCGACGACAACGCGCTCTTCCGCCAGGCGGAGCTCGCGAAGCTCAAGGAAGTGTCGCCGGACGAAGAGGCCGAGGAGCGCGCGCGCGCGCTCGGCTTCAGCTTCGTCCAGCTCGATGGCGACGTCGGGATCATCGGGAACGGCGCGGGGCTGGTGATGGCGACGCTCGACGCGGTCCGCAATGCCGGCGGCCGCGCCGCGAACTTCCTCGACGTCGGTGGCGGCGCGAAGGAAGCGGTCGTGAAGGCCGCGCTCGAGATCGTCCTCTCGAACCCGCGTGTGCGCAGCGTGATGATCAACATCTTCGGTGGGATCACCCGCGGGGACGAGGTCGCGAAAGGCATCCTCGCGGTTATCGAGAAACATCCGCCGAGCGTGCCGCTCGTCGTGCGGCTCTCCGGCACCGAGGCCGAGGCCGGCCGGAGATTGCTCGAGGGCGCGGCGCTCGAGTCGCGCGCGACGATGGACGAGGCCGCGGCCGAGGCCGTTCGCCTCGCGCAGGAGCCGGCGCGAGCGTGAGCGTTCTTCTTGATCGCAACACGCGCGTCATCGTCCAGGGCATGGGACGGGAAGGACGCTTCCACGCCGACCGCATGAAGGAGTACGGGACCAAGGTGGTCGGCGGCACGAAGCCCGGCGCGGGCGGGACGTTCATCGACGGGATCCCGATGTTCGACACCGTCGCGAGTGCGGTCGAGGAGACCGGCGCGAACGCGTCGATCGTCTTCGTCCCGGCGCCCGCCGCGATGGACGCGCTTCTCGAGGCGATCGACGCGCAGATCGAGCTGGTCATCGCGATCACCGAGGGGATTCCCGTGGCCGACATGCTCAAGGTGGCGGCGGTCCTCGAGACGGCGGCCACGACGCTCGTCGGGCCGAACGGTCCCGGCGCGATCACACCCGGGCAGTCGAAGATCGGAATAATGCCCGCCGAGAATTTCTCGCCCGGCGGCGTGGGCTTTGTCTCGCGGAGCGGCACGCTCACCTACGAGATCGCGGACCTGCTGACGCGCGCGGGCCTCGGCCAGTCGACCTGCATCGGCGTGGGGGGCGACCCGGTGATCGGCCTTCCGACACCGGACGCGGTCCGCCTGCTGAACGAGGACCCCGCGACGGAAGCGATCGTCATCGTCGGCGAGATCGGCGGCAGCGCGGAGGAACGCGCCGCCGAGTACCTGCGCGCCGAAGGCAAGAAGCCCGCGGTCGCATTCATCGCCGGGCGGTCGGCCCCGCCGGGCAAGCGCATGGGCCACGCCGGTGCGATCGTCTCCGGCAATCAGGGCACCGCGGAATCGAAGGTGCGCGGCTTCGAGGAAGCCGGGATCCCCGTCGCCAGCGCCCCAAGCGACATCCCGCGCCTGCTAAAGGAAGTGCTGCACCACTAAACCGCGCAGGCAGGCGTATCGGGTGGCCCGCAATTTGCGTTCAGGCCCTTGCATGCTTGTACGGAAGGAAAGCAACGTCGGGTAAAGTGACCAGGCAAGTGACGAAGCGTCTTCTCACCGTTTTGTTGACCGTCGTCATTTGCGTGCTCTGGCTCATCCCCGCGGCCGATCCCCGCGGCCACACCGCGAGCGCGCAGACGCTCGCGAATGGGCTAGTCGTCTCGGGGGACTTCAAGGGCGCCGGCTACACCCAGATCGCGTCGCTCTTCGACCCCGCCGACAACCTCGGTGTGCGCATCTCGGTCCTCGACCGCACCAGCCCGGAGGACAAGTTCACCGCCAACCCGTGGTATCAGAGCGGCGAGAACACGCTCGACCTCGGGCGGATGAAGGTCGCGGCGACAGACGTCAACTCCGATGGAAAGACGGACATCGTCGCCCTCTACGACGACGGCGGCACGTCGGTGCGTATCCTCGTGTGGCTCTCGAACGGGACGAGCTTCGTGTACCAGGGTCCGCAAGGCTGGTGGCGCAGCGATTCCTATGCGTGGAGCCGGACGAAGGCCCTCCTCGCGGGCACCTTCTCGACCTCCGGTCGCAGCGGTCTGCTCTCCATCTACCAGTACGACAACTTCGACATGCGCATCCACTCCTTCGAGTCGGATGGCAAGCAGTTCGTCTACGGCGGGAACCAGGGCGTCTTCGACTCGGGCGTTGGACAGTACGACACGGCTCGCGCGCGCTTCGCGGTCGGGCACTTCACCCGTCCGGACGGTCCCGATCAGGTGGCGTCGATCTACCAGTACCCCAACCTGAAGATCGGCGTCCACGTGTTCGCGCCGACGCCGAGCGGCCTGCAGCCGGTGAACGGCTGGGCCGGTGTATGGCAGTCGTCGGAAGGTGCGTATGACCTTTCCCGAGCGAAGATCGTCGCGGTCGACTACGACGGCGACCACCTGACCGACCTGCTGTCCTTCTATTGGTACGACAACGGCTCGGTCCGGGTCCACGCCTTCAACGCGAGCAAGAGCCTCGCGTTCACCAGCCCGTTCGGCATCGCGGTGTTCGCGCCGTTCTCGATGCCGTGGCTGCAGACGCAGCTCGTCGCCGGCGATTGGAACAAGGATGGCTTCGGCGATCTCGCGACGCTCACTTCGCTCGACGACGGCTCGACGCACGTGGGAGTCCTTCGCTCGAACGCTGAGTTCGTGGGCGCCCCGCGCACGCTGGCATGGAGCTTCGACGCATGGGTCACGCCCGCGGCCGAGCTCGCGAACGCGGCGTGCACGGAGTGCTGGCCGCTCACGGGCATGCCGACGGCGAGCGGCAGCCCGGTCACGCGCCGGCCGCTCGCCGTGAAGATCGACAACGCGCCGACCGGCCGGCCGCACCACGGCATCAGCCAGGCGGATATGGTCGTGGAGCTGCTCGTGGAAGGGAACATCACGCGGCTCGCCGCGTACTTCCACTCGCAGGACGCCGCCGAGATCGGCGCGGTCCGCAGCGTGCGCTTCTCTGACCGTTACACGACGCCGATGGTGCGCGGCGTTCTCGTCTTCTCGGGTGGGTCGCAGCTCATGATGGATCTCGTCTACGCGGATATGGCGAACGGCAACTATGTCGGCGTCTCACCGCAGCTTGGTGAAGGCAATTCCTTTTATCGGTCGGGGGTCGACGGTAAGGTCATCCCCCACAACCTCTTCACGTCGACTGCGGCGTTGCGCACGGCTGCCAACGGCGTCGGCGGCGCTGCGCCGGTCAACGTCCCCAGGTGGGGCTTCCTCAAGACCGTCGATCACGCGCCGACAGCGGGCGGGTTCCTGGGCGCACGCACCGCGATCACTCTCAACATTCCCTACCGCGTCGACGCCGCGGTCCGCTACGACTACGACCCGAGCACGAAGACGTACGCCCGCTACCAGTCCGACGGCAACAGCTACCAGCGCGAGGTCGACGGTGCCAATGGTGTTGCCATCGCGGCGCGCAACATCGTCGTGATCAACACCGACGTCTGGGCCACCGAGGTCCGCGACGACGCGGGCGGTGCGCAGAGCCTGGACATGCGTCTTGTGGGCACCGGCCACGCCTCGATCTTCCGTGATGGGCGCCGGCAGGAGGCGACCTGGTACCGCTCGAGCTGGTTCGACCCGTTCACCTTCTACACCGACCAAGGCGAGAAGGTGCTGCTCTCACCGGGTCAGACGTGGACCCACATATTGCCCGTCGACTGGGCGGTGCCCTCCAACTAGCTAGTCCCCCGCTGCTTGTGGTGTTGAGAATCGGTCCGACCGGACACGCACGGCTGAGCGTTGTCGGGAATAGCGAGACGGATGCAGGTCGATCAGACGTGTCGGGTAGAAGGAAGCTCAGACCGCCCGGCAGCCATCAGCGATCGATCAGCGACCAGCGCGCGATCTCGTTGCGACCGCCCGTGAGCCAGGTGCCGTCGCTTGCGCCGACGACGTAGCCGTCCCCTGGACCGAAGCCCGGTCCCGCATCGAGCGTCGTGATCACTCCCTGCGCGTCCACAGCCACGAGCCGATCGCCGTCGCCGAGCAGCTGCGCCACGGTGTACTCGCCGGCGAAGCACGCGGTGTGGTCCCAGAACGATGCCTCGGACGGTTCGTCCAGGCGTCGGAGCACACGCAGTTCGGGGAAGCTGCGTACACGGAGAGAGACTGTGTCGCCGTGCGGGGCGGTGAGGATGCGACCGCCGGCAGGATCGCAGTCGGTCAAGACCTCGTGATCCCATCCGGCGTCACGGACCTCAAGCTCGCCGTTCGGTGCGAGCCGTACCCACCAGGCGCGAGCAGCGTCCTGCCCCTCGCCTTCAGAGAGACCGACCCAGCTGCGCTGGGGTAGTGGCGTGATGCCGGCGGGTTCGCCGGCGATGCCGTGTTGTGCGAGCACGCGACCAGTGCGTGTGTCGAGGTGCACGACCAGACAGAACTCGCTCTGCGGATCGGGGATGACGGCGAACGCGCGACCTGCCTCATCGAACCACGCGCAGCCCGACTCACGCGCGTCCGACCACGGCGTGTGCTTCGTGGTCCAGCGGACCTTGCCGTCGGGTTCGAGCATGGTCACCGCGTCCGGACCACTCAGCAGCGCGGTCGGCCCCATTGGCGATGCGGCGTGCCACCCCCGAAACTCCGTGGGGAGCGGCCAGCTGTGCGCGATCTCGAGCGTCTCGCCACGTAGCAGGTGCAGGCGTGCATCCTCCGACGCGACGAAGAATGTCCGCTCCGGGTCAGCCGCGCTCAGGATGCCGAGGCGATCGCGCAGCGCCAGGGACGCGAGTCGCTGTGGCCTCACGTGCGTAGCGTCGCACGCAAACGACTGACGGCGCGTCGCTCGCGCAACTGCAAACGGGAGGAGGCGTTGATGAGGTTGTGCCACGGCGCGACGCCCTTCGCCTCGGCCAGCTGCTGGGATGAGCTCGCGGTAGCGCCGCCTGTTGCCGCGCGTGAACGTCTGCGTCTTCCCCGCCGCGGGATGCAGCGGAAGCGCTGGCGTGGTCGGGACGTGCGGGAACGGCTGCCCTTGAGGTGCTTCCCGCCGTAATTGCCCACCGTACGAGGTGACCGACGCACGTCTTCGGGCAGCGGGGGCAACCCGCTTGTCCGAGGTCGAGACACGCCAGAGCACTCTACTCAGTGCTGCAATTGCCCAACACAAGAAGCAGCGGGGCCTAGCTAGCGCGAGCGCAGTCCGCGCGCGATAAGCGCGATCTCCTGCGGAGACACGCCCAGCCGGTGCAGTGCGTATCCGGTCATCTCGAGCACCACGACGGTCGCGAGGTCCTCTACCACGACCCAACCCACCGCGATGCGACCGTGTGCGGAGTCGAGCAGACCCACATCGGTGAGCGAGCGGATCAGGACGACCGTGCTGGAGATCGAGATCGCGAGGCCGAAGACCATGCCGTGCGCGTACGTCCAACCCCAGAGCGGGACGACGAGCGCGGTCACGGCCGTCGCAATGACGATCTGCCCCACCGCGCCTGGGATCGCGACCCAGCGCACGGACCAGAGGTCCGGCAGGGAGAAATGGATGCCGACGCCGAACATCAGCAGGATCACGCCG
>VBDX01000117.1 GCA_005881885.1 Chloroflexota bacterium | reverse complement strand
GCGCTCTTCGGAAGAGGGATAGATGGCAGCGCCATCCGGAGCGAAGTGCTTTACCCATGTGGAGGCGATTACCCCCACTGCGAGCTTCAGTACTCGGGCAGCGACGGCGGATTCTTCCTCGTGCCCGACCGCGCCAAGGTGCGGGACTTCGCCGCGTCGATCTTTTACGACCCGCAGGTGAAGTCGGAAGCCGCCTCGATCGAGGTGCGCAACACCGGCGGCCGGACCGGACTCGCGCAGAGCGTCGCGGATCGCCTCGTCGAGCGCTCGTTCGCGGTGTCCATAGTCACCAACGGCAGCGCCTCGGGGCGCTCGGCCGTGCTCGTGCGCAATGCGGCGAAGCGCTACACCGCGAACGCGCTGGCGCAGCAGCTCGGCGGGCTTCCCGTCGACACGCTGCCTGCCGGCGAGTCGAGCAGCGCCGACATCGTCGTGCGCGTTGGATCCGACTTCCGAGGCCTCGCGACGGACCTAGCGCGCTAAACGATCTGGTTGCGGGTCCTGTCCCGGCTCGGGTAGGTCTCTCGCTCGCGCACCCTCCCCGCCGGCCGCGCCATTCGCTTCCTCATGCCGTGGGGGCGGGTCCCCGGGGCACCCGTGCATCGCGAGAGACCTACTCCTCGCCGTGCCACCCGCAACCGCCACCGTCTCGCCGCTAGCGCGCGCTAGCTCTTCGTCTTCCTAGATTTCTGGATTCGCTCGCGGTCGGCGAGTGCTTGCTTGACGGTCTGGAACGAGGAGAGCGTCCTGCGCCGATCCTCGCGGACGCCGCGGCGGAACTCGGGATCGTTCGCGCTTCGGCGCGCGACGTCCGCATCGCGCCCCGCCGCGTCGATCGCGCGGGCGATGCGCGTGAGGGCGCTGCCCTTCTTTTTCTTCTTTTCGGTCATCGCTTATAGACGGGGAGGACCCAGCTCTTGTACTGGGGAGCCTTGCCATGCACGGCCTCGAAATAGATGCGCGCGATCTTTGCGGTTATCGCACCGACCTCACCTTTGCCGATCGCCCGGTGGTCGATGCTCGTCACCGGCGAGATCTGAGCGCCGGTGCCACAGAGGAACACCTCGTCGGCGACATAGAGCTCGGTTCGGTCGACGGAGCGGATCGCCGTCGGAATGCCGGAATCATTCGCGATCTTGAGCACGCTCGAGCGGACGATCCCCTCAAGGATGTTGTCGCTCGCTGGCGGCGTGATCAGGACGCCGTCCCGCACGAGGAAGAGGTTCTCGGCGCTTCCTTCGGAGACGTGGCCGTCCTGGGTGAGGACGATCGCTTCGTCGAAGCCGGCCTCCTGGGCGTCGGTCTTGGCGAGCGCCGCGTTCACGTACGCGCCGGTGATCTTGCTGCGCGCCGGTATGGCGTTGTCATCGGTACGCCGCCAGCTCGAGACGCCGCAAGCGATGCCTCGGTCGATGTCGATGTACGTGCCGAACGGGACGGCGAACACCGTGAAGGCGTCATCGAGGTCGTGGAGCCGGACCCCGATGAGCGGGCTCGACTTATAGGCGATGGGCCGGACGTAGGCGTCCTCGCGGTAGCCGCACTTGCGGAGGAGCTCGAGGGTGATGCCGACCAGATCGTCGACCGCGTACGGAAGCGAAATACGCATGATCCGGCAGGAGCGGTGGAGCCGGGCGTAGTGCTCCTTTAGATGGAGCGCATACAGCTGCTCGTCCTCGGCGTTCCAGTACGCGCGGATGCCCTCGAAGACGCCGGTGCCGTAGTTGAAGGCATGCGTCAGCACGCTCACTTTGGCCTCGCGCACCGGGACGAACTCGCCGTCGAGGAAGACGAATGCCGTTTCGGGGGCGGCCCCGCGAAGGAGCGAGGTCGGTCTGGTCAGCTCCTGCACCACGCGAACTCCTTATGCAGTTCGGGGGCCGGGGAGCAGCTCCCCCCGACTGCCGTGCCGACCCGCTTTCGGCATTGTGACAGGATTGGTGGCGGTCAGACCGCCGGTGTGACCCCTTAGACACCTGCGGCCGTAGTGAGTCTTGGAGGTGCGTATGGCGAGACGTGCGACGGTAGCGCTCCTAGCGACGGCGCTCATCACCCTCACCGCGTGCGCCAGCCCGGCGGCGAGCCCCAGCCCGACTGGCGGGGGGACCGCTGCGGCCTCGGTGCAGCCGACCCATCCGGTCGAGTTCGTGATCAGCACCGCGCCCGGCGGCGGTTCGGATGTCTACGCGCGCATATGGCAGGGGATCATCGAGACCCAGAAGCTTTCGCCGCAGCCGGTGCAGCCACTGAACAAGGAAGGCGCCTCTGGCGCGGTGGCATTCACGTACATCTACGACCACAAGGGTGACATGCACTACATCTTCGTCACCCTCAACTCCTTCTTCACCACGATCATCACCCAGAAGCTTCCGTACAAAGCGACCGACTTCACGCCGATCGCGAACCTCGCCCTCGATCCCTTCTTCCTCTGGGTGAACGACGACAGCCCATGGAAGACGGCCCAGGACTTCGTCACTGCCGCGAAGGAAAGCTCGGTCACGGTCGCGGGCACCGGCGCGAAGCAGGAGGATGAAGCGCTCTTCCGCCGCATCGAGGACACGATGAAGCTGAAGCCCTTCACCTACATCTCGCAGACCTCCGGCGCGACGGTCGCTGCGGCGCTCGCCGGCCACCAGGGCGGCGTCGTCGCGACGGTCAACAACCCAAGCGAGGGGCTCCCTCTCTACAGCGGTAGCCAGAAGAAGCTGCGGCCGCTCTGTGCATTCACACCGTCGAGCCCCACGAAGGGCGTCTACACCGGTCTGGCGACGTGCGCGTCGCAGGGCATCCCGATCGACGACTACTACATCATGCGGGCCGTCATGGGCCCGCCCGGCCTCTCACCGCAGCAACAGGCGTTCTGGGTCGACGTCTTTAAGAAGGTCAACGACTCCGCCGAGTGGAAGGCGAAGATCGACGAATTCTTCCTGTCGCCCGATTTCAAGTCGGGGCTCGAATTCCGGCAATTCCTCAGCAAGTACCAGCAGCTGCATCAAGACATCGCCACCAAGTTCAAGTGGGTCCAATGATCCGCGCGTGCGGCCCTACCAAGTAGCGACGGCGGCGGCGATCGCGCTGATCGCCGCCGTCGCCATGTTCGACTCTCTCGCCGCGTTCAATCCCTCGGCCGGTACGGCTCCTGGTGACGTCGGCGCGCGCTGGTATCCCTTCTGGGCGGCGGCGATCATGGGCAGCGCGGCCCTCATCGTCGCCTACCGTGTCCTCACGACTCCGCAAGCGGTCGAAGGCGTCTTCGCGGGACGCACGAGCATCTTTTCGGTGCTCAAGCTGGCCATCCCGATGCTCGTCTACGCAACGCTGATCGGCGGCATCCGCTGGAGGGACGGCGACATCAACTACACGGTCATCCCGCCGCTCGGCTTCTACATCGCGACCGCTCTGTACATGGGCGGATTCGCGTGGTGGATCGGGCGATACAAGATCTGGTGGGTCGTACTGATCCTTGTCGCGTTCCCACTGGTCATCTTTGCGGCCTTCGAGCTCGGCTTCCGCGTTAGCCTGCCGAAGAGCTTCCTCTACGACGAAGGGATCCTCCCCTTCTAGATGGAGATCTTCGGGCAGCTCGCAGGCGGCTTCGCGACGGCGCTGCAGCCAATCAACATGGCCATGCTCTTCGTCGCCATCGTCCTCGGACTCGTGATCGGCGTCCTGCCCGGGCTGGGCGGCACGAGCGGCGTCGCGATCCTTCTGCCGATCAGCCTCTTCATCAAGAACGGAGCGCTCCCCGGATCGAACGAGGTGACCGCGATCATCTTCCTCGCCGGCATCTATTGGGGGGCGCTCTTCGGCGGCGTGATCACCTCGATCCTCTTCAACATTCCCGGCGAGCCCTGGGCGGTCGTCCTCCTCTTCGACGGGTTTCCCCTCGCAAAAAGGCTCAGGCGCCCTGGCCTCGCGCTGGCGAGCTCCTTCGTCTCGTCGTTCGTGGGTGCCCTCGTCGCGACCGTGCTCTTCACGTTCTTCGCTCTACCGGTCGCCGAACGCGCGCTGCAATTTGGGCCGGCGGAGCTCTTCGCCGTGTTCGTCCTGTCGTTCGCGACGCTCATTGGTCTCGGCGCGGAGGCGCCGATGAAGAGCGTCGCGATGCTCGCTCTCGGTCTGCTCCTCGCGGCGGTCGGCTTCGATACGATCACCGGCGAGCAACGCCTCAACTTCGGACAGGTCCCGCTGCTCTCGGGCATCGGCTTCGTGCCAGTCACGATCGGCCTCTTCGGGATCGGCGAAATCCTCGCTTCGGCCGAGGAGCAGGGCATCGGATACGTCGAGCAGATCAGCGCCCGCCTGGGCCTGCGTGACGTCCGTGAGGCTTTCGTCGAGCTGGGGAAGCGCATTCGCCTCGTCCTGTCCAACTCGATCATCGGATTCTTCTTCGGCGTACTGCCGGGGCATGGCGCGACCGCGGCGTCTTTCCTGGGTTACGGCCTCGCCCGCCAGTACTCGAAGAACAAGGAGAACTTCGGCAAGGGTGAGATCTCCGGGATCATGGGCCCGCAGTCCGCTGCCGACTCGGCCGGCGTCGCGTCGCTGGTCCCGATGATCACGCTGGGCATCCCAGGATCACCGACCTCAGCGGTCATGATGGCCGGACTTTTCATCTGGGGCCTCACGCCCGGTCCCGTCCTCTTCATTCAGCACCAGGATTTCGTGTGGGGGCTCATCGCCAGCATCTACCTGGGCCATTTGATGACGTTCATCCTGTGTCTGCTCGCGGTACCGCTGCTCGCGATGATCATGCGCGTGCCATACGCGATCATCACGCCTTTCATCATCGTCATCTCGATCATCGGGTCGTACTCGCTGAACAACAGCATGCTCGACGTCTTCATCACGGTCATCTTCGGCCTCATTGGCTACTGGCTGAGGAAGCTGAAGTACCCACTGGCGCCGCTGGTCGTCGCGCTCGTGCTCGGCGACTCGACGGAGCGCGAGCTGCGCAAGGCGCTGATCGCGGGCCACGGCAGCCCGCTCTACTTCTTCAACAGCCCGCTCTCCACCCTCCTGATGCTCGGTGCGCTCGTCCTCGTCCTCATCCCCCTCGTGCGCACCATTCGCGCCCGTCGTCGCGGCGCCGTCGCGCGCCCCGCCGGCGTGGCCCACTGATCCGGGGGCCGAACTGGGATGAGCGCCGTCGACATCGCGTTGATCGTCGGCGCGTTCGTCCTCATCCTGGTCGGCGCCGAGGTCTTCACCAACGGCGTCGAGTGGCTCGGCATCAAGCTCCGCATCAGCGAGGGCGCCACCGGGAGCATCCTCGCGGCGATCGGGACCGCTACTCCGGAGACGCTCATCCCGATCGTCGCGATCCTCTTCACCAACACGCCAGACGCGGACGAGATCGGGGTGGGCGCGATCCTCGGCGCCCCGTTCATGCTCGGCACGCTCGTCATGCTGCTCATCGGCGTCACCGCGTTCGCGCTCCGAGCGCGCCGCAAGCGCAACACGCTCCACGTCGACGCGCCGCACGCCTTGCGGGATCTCTCCTTCTTCCTTGTCATGTACACCATCGCACTCGCGCTCGCGCTCATTCCCCCTGAGACCCACTTCGTCAAGTCGTATCTCGGCTGGATCTTCATCCCGGCGTACTTTCTCTACCTCTTCCTCGTCCTGCGCAAAGGAAGACGCACTGCCGAGGACATCGAGGAGGAGCTCGAGGAGCGCGAGGCGTTCGACCAGCTCACCTTCGCGTCGCTGCTCGGTCGGACCGGCGTTCGCTTCCTGCCGTCCTCGCCACCCCTCTGGCTCGTCCTGGCCCAGACGGTCATCTCCTTCGGCGCGATCATCCTGGGAGCGCGCTTCTTCGCGGACTTTGTCGAGGACTTCTCCCACGCCATGGGCTTCAACACGCTGCTGGTGGCGCTCATCCTCGCGCCCCTCGCCACCGAGCTTCCCGAGGCCGCGAACAGCCTCATCTGGACGCGCGACGGCAAGGACGTCATCGCGCTTGGCAACGTCGCCGGGGCAATGGTCTTCCAGTCGACGATCCCGGTCACGATCGGCGTCCTGCTCACGCCCTGGCAGCTCGGCCAGTTCGGCACGGTCGCGGCGGTGTTCGCGCTCCTCTCCGGACTCCTCATCTACGTGCAACTGCGCGTTCGCGCGCGGGAAAACGCCCTTCCGCTCTCGTCGCTGATGCTGGGAGGCAGCCTGTACGTCGTGTTCCTCGCCTACGTTCTGTGGAGCGTTCTGGGCTGACCTAGAATCCGCCGCGTCGCGCGCTTCGGACGCAACCTAGCCTCGCGCGATGAAGATGAGGGAGGTCGGACAAGACACATGAAGCGTCTCCTCGCGTTCGGTCTCGCCTTCGGGCTCGTGGTCGCAGGCTGCGGCGGCGGTGGGCTCGGGGGCGGCGGCGGGCTGAAGATCGGGATGGTCACCGACATCGGCCAGCTCGAGGACAAGTCGTTCAACGAGTTCTCGTGGAAAGGCGTTCAGGATGGTGCGAGCGCCGTCGGCGGCTCGGCCAAGAACATCGTCACCAAGGACATCGCGGACTACAAGCAGAACATCCAGAGCTTCGTCGATCAGAAGTACGACGTTATCGTGACGGTCGGCTTCCTCATCGGGACCGACACGCTCGCCGCGGCGAAGGCCAACCCGGGCATCCAGTTCTTCGGCGTCGACCAGTTCATCCCGGATCCGATTCCGGCCAACTACCAGGGCCTTCTCTTCAACGAAGCGCAGGCCGGGTATCTCGCGGGCATCGTCGCCGGCACCATCACGAAGAGCAGCAAGATCGGCGCGGTCGGCGGACGCGAGGACGTGCCGCCGGTCGTCAACTACATCAAGGGGTATGAGAACGCGGCGAAGAGCGTCAAGCCGGGGGTCCAGGTCCTCGTGAACTACGTTGGGGACTTCAACGCTCCCGACAAGGGCGAGGCCTCGGCGAAGACAATGATCGGCCAGGGCGCCGACGTCGTGTTCCAGGTCGCCGGGCTCACCGGCGCGGGCGTCCTCCGCGCGGCGTGCAACGCGAAGATCTGGGGCATCGGCGTCGATGTCGACCAGTACCAGTCCCTCCCGGACGCGAAGGCCTGCATCGTGACCAGCGCTGAGAAGCGCCTCCAGAACGCGACCCGTGACGCGATCAAGCGCTTCAAGGACAAGGGCAAGCAGAGCGGCAACTTCACCAACGACGCGACCAACGACGGGATCGGCTACTCGCCGATCCGGAACCTGAATCCGGTCCCCGCCGGGCTCGAGGACAAGCTCAAGCAGGCGATCGCCGACATGAAATCCGGAAAGCTGAAGCCCGTTCCGTAACCCACGGCGCCATCGAGCGAGATCGAGCGGGCCGGCCTCCGGGTCGGCCCGCTCTCGCGTGAGGATGAAATGAATGAGCGACGAACGGTTCAGCCGCGAGGAGCGAAACCGTCAGTCGTGAGCTCGTGGCGAGTCACGGAGGCGATGCCGACGGGACGAGCTGCTTGATCAGATGAGCGAGGCACCGCCCGTCCTCGAGATGCGCGGGGTCACGAAGCGCTTTCCGACCGGGACGCTCGCGAACGATGCGATCGATCTGGACCTACGGCGCGGGGAGATCCACGCGCTCCTGGGCGAGAACGGCGCAGGCAAGTCGACCCTCATGAACATCCTCTACGGCCTGGTCACACCGGACGCCGGCCAGATCCTGATCGACGGACAGCCGGTCACGATCCGCGACCCCGCGGATGCCATCGCGCGCGGGATCGGCATGGTGCACCAGCACTTCATGCTCGTGCCTGTCCTCTCGGTCGCCGAGAACGTCGTGCTCGGCCAGGAGATCGTCCGGGCGGGGCAGGTCCTCGATCTCGGCGAGGCCGCGAACCGGATCAGGCTCCTTGCGAAGAAGCTGGGCTTCGACATCGACCCCTCAACGCGGGTCGACCAGCTCTCCGTCGGCCAGCAGCAGCGTGTCGAGATCCTGAAGGCCATCTACCGCAACGCGCGGATCCTCGTGTTGGATGAGCCGACCGCGGTGCTGACGCCCCAGGAGACGCGCGAGATCTTCGAGGTGCTGCGCCGTCTTCGGGCCGAGGGCGCGAGCGTGATCTTCATCAGCCACAAGCTCGACGAGGTCCTCGAGATCGCCGACCGCATCACCGTCATCCGCCGCGGGCGCGTCGTCGGCAGCCGGACGCCGGCGAACTGCACCGAGGGCGAGCTCGCCGAGCTCATGGTCGGCCGGGCGGTGAGCCTTCGCGTCGAACGCGGGCGCTCGCATCCGGGCGCGGTCGTGCTCGAGGTGTCCGGCCTGCGGGCGAAGGATGACCGCGGGCAGGAAGCGGTCCGCGGCTTGGAGCTCACCGCGCGCGCCGGCGAGATCGTCGGGATCGCCGGAGTGGCCGGGAACGGTCAGGGCGAGCTCGTGGAGTCGCTCATCGGGCTCCGTCGACCGACGGCCGGCTCGGTCCGCGTCGCCGGCCGGGACATCTCGCGGACCTCCGTTGACGAGCGGCGGGATCGCGGCATCGCGTTCGTCCCGGCGGACCGCCACCGGTTCGGCTTGGTCCTGCCCTATTCGGTCGCGGACAACCTGGCATTGACGCGGTATGCGGAGCCACCCTTCGCCGGCGGTTTCGCGGGGATCGTGCGCAACTTCCACACGATCCTCGAGAACGCGCTACGGCTCATGGAGGAGTTCGATGTGCGCGCCCCGGCGCCGACGGCGCCCGCCGCGACACTGTCAGGCGGAAATCAGCAGAAGGTCGTCGTGGCCCGCGAGTTCCGGCACGACCTGAAGCTTCTCGTGCTCGATCAGCCCACACGCGGACTCGACGTCGGCAGCATCGAGTTCATCCACAAACAGGTCATCGCGCGGCGCGACGAGGGCGTCGCGATCCTGCTCGTCTCGGCCGAGCTCGACGAGGTGCTCGACCTCTCCGACCGCGTTCTGGTGATGTTCCGGGGCCTGGTCGTCGGGACGTTCCCGGCTGAGGAAGCGCAACGCGAAAAAGTCGGCCTGCTCATGGCGACCGGCGGTTCTCGCGCGTGATCCGACTGCGCAGCGTCGCCCGAGAGCTCTGGCAGGTCGCGTCGATCCCGCTCCTCGCGATCGTGCTCGCGTTCATCGTCGCCGCTGTGGTTGTCGTCATCTCGAGCACGTTCACGTCGACTGGCTTCGACGTCTTCCTGCCGTTCGGCGCGTACGCGAGCCTCCTCGCCGGCGCGTTCGGGAGCGGCACGGCGCTCTCGAACACTCTCGTGGCCGCGGCGCCGCTCATCCTCGGCGGGCTCGCCGTCGGGCTCGGATTCAAGGCCGGTCTCTTCAACATCGGCGTCGCGGGGCAGTTCCTGGTCGGGGCGTTCGCGTCGGCCGTCGTCGGCTCGTCGCTTGCGACGTCGCCGACGCCTGTCGGGATGCCGTTGGCGGTCGTCGCCGGAGCCGTCGCCGGCGCGGCTTTCGGGTTCATCCCGGGCTTCCTCAAGGCGCGTACCGGAGCGCACGAGGTCGTGACTACGATCATGCTCAACAACGCCGCCGTCCTCCTGCTCACGTGGGCGGTGAACGACCTCGTCCGCGCTCCCGGGTTCTCGTTCCCTCGCACCGGTGACATCGGCAACAGCGCGTTGCCGATCCTCCTCGGACGCAATGTCCACCTCGGCATCCCGCTCGCGGTGCTCACGGTCTTCGCGGTCCGCTGGGTTCTCGATCGGACGACGATCGGATTCGAGATTCGAACCGTCGGACAGAACCCGAATGCGGCGCGTTACGCCGGCATGCGCCCGGTCTTCATCACCGCGCTTACGATGACCCTGTCTGGCTTGCTCGCCGGCCTCGCGGGTGCGATCCAGATGCTGGGCGTCATCGGCTTTTACGCCCCAGGCATCACCGCATCGGTCGGCTTCGACTCGATCGCCGTCGCGCTGCTCGGGCGCTCCGATCCCATCGGCATCCTGTTCGCGGCGATCCTTTTCGGCGCGTTCCGTGCCGGCGCGCCGCTCATGCAGATCGAGACGAGCGTACCGATCGAGGTCATCGACATCATCCAGGCGCTCGTCATCCTGTTCCTCGCAGCCGATCTCATCGTCCGGCGCGTCTTCCGCGTCCGCGCAGCCAAGCCGGTCATCTCCGAGCTCGCCACGGTGACACAGACCTGGGCGGGGGGCACATCCCCGGCGGAGCCGAGCTGATGGAAGTCGTGGGCACGCTGGTGCGCCTCATCTGGGAGCTGGGCGTCTACCTCGTCACCGTCCTCCCGGACCTGCTCCCGATCATCCTCGCTCTCGCGACCCCGCTCGCCCTCGGGGCGCTCTGCGGCGTGCTCAACGAACGCTCCGGCGTCGTCAACATCGGCATCGAGGGGATCATGCTGATGGCGGCGTTCTTCGGGTACCTCACGGGCTTCGCGCTGCATGACGCGATGGGGAGCGGACCCTCGATCGCGCTCGGGATCCTCATCGCCGTGCTCGTTGGCGCATTGCTCGGTGTGCTGCACGCGTGGCTCACCGTGTCGGTACGGGCAGATCAGATCATCGCCGGCACGATGATGAACATCGCAGCCTTCGGCGTGACCGGCTATCTGAACCGGCTCGTCATCACGCCGTCCGGCCGCGGCGGCGCCGGCGTCATCACTCCGTTCCACCTGCCCGACCAGATCGCGAACCTGCCCCTCGTCGGACCGATCCTCGTGATGTTCTTCGACCAGGGCCCTATCGCAATGAGCCTCGTGTTCATCGTCATCGCGTTGCAGCTGGCCCTCTTTCGGACGCGCTGGGGGTTGCGAACGCGCGCGGTCGGCGAGCACCCCAAGGCCGCGGACACGGTCGGGATCGACGTGTACCGCCAGCGCTATCTCAATGTGATCCTCGGGTGCGCATTCGCTGGTCTCGCGGGCGCGTTCCTGACTCTCGAGTCCACGGGTTCATTCCAGAACGGGATGACCAACGGCCGGGGGTTCATCGCGCTCGCGGCGATGATCTTCGGCCGCTGGACGCCGATCGGCGCATTCGCGGGCGCGCTCCTGTTCGGGACCGCGACGGCGCTCGGCGTCGTCGTCGCTGTCCGCGTCCCGGAAGGGGACCTCGGCGGGATCATGCGATCGATCCCGAGCTACTGGTACGCCGCCCTCCCCTACCTCATGACGATCGTCATCCTGGCCGGCGTCGTCGGACGTTCGACTCCGCCGGCCGCGGACGGCGTCCCCTACGTCAAGGAGGGCAAGGGCTAGCGAGTCGCGAGCGCCGGTTCGACCTGGGCCACGACCTCGTAGCGCTCGACGCCGGTGATCTTCGTGAGCGGCGACGCCTGGGACCGAAGCTGCGCCGCCGCGTCTTCGCTCGCCTTGAGCGCCGCCTCGCTTTCGAAGAGCGTCACGCTGAACCCTTTGCCGCTGGCGCGATCGACGAGCCAGTAGCCTCCCTTGAACCCTTGGAGCTTCTTGGCGGCCGGGACGATGGTCTCTTTCACGAGCTTGATGGCCGCATCGAGGTGGTCCGGTGATCCCTCGAACTTGGTGACACGTGCGTGCATGTCGATCCTCCCCTTTTTCGTGACCCGGGAAGCCTACGCCCGGGGTGTACCCGACAGGCTCACGACCCCGTTAAGCGATCCCGAGCTCGTCCAGCGAACGATGAAGGTCCGCCGGGTCGCGATACACCCGGAACGCGCCCGCCGACATGAGCTCGTCCCAGCCGTAGCCGCCCGAGAGCAGACCGACGCTCAACATTCCCGCGCGACGCGCCGCGAGAAGATCCCACACCGCGTCGCCGACGACATAGCAGTCCGCTGGCACCAGGCCAAGCTGCTCCTGGCACTTGAGGAAGAGATCCGGCTCGGGCTTCGCGCGAAGGACATCGCCTCGATCGATGACCACCGTCTCCGGCGGCACGCCGAGCGCGACGAGCGAGGCATCGATCTCGGGGTGGCGACCCGAGGTCGCGATGCCGTGCGGTATGCCGGCATCGCGAAGCCACCGGAGAAGCTCGACCGCCCCGGGCAGCGGGCGGCGCTCCGGCAGGAGATCGCGAAAGAGCGAGCCGTGGCGCGCCTGGATGCTCTTGGCTTCATCGTCGCTGAGCGGACGTCCGGCCTCCCGAGCGACGGCCCGCGTGAAGAGACCGCCGCTCATTCCGATGCGCCGGTGCACCTTCCAGCCCTCGACGCTGAACCCCGCCTCGGTGAGCGCCCGCTGCCACGCGAAGACGTGCGCGTAGACCGTGTCCACCAGCGTTCCGTCAAGATCGAAGATCAGGGCGCGCACGGCCGGCGCGAGCCTACGCCGGCTGGGCGTCCGGGTCTCGGCGGGCGGGCTGGCTCGCGGACGAGCCAGCCACCCCGCTGATCAGAAGATGATCGAGAACTCTCGCTGCTTGCGCGGCCGCTCCGGTCGATCGAGATACGTCGCCATGACGGCGACGACCAGCAGGCACTCGACCGCAAGCGCAAAGGCGCTGCCGGCCGCGACGAGTGCCGGCAGCTCGAGGAGCATGGCGACAGACAGCATCGCGACACCGAGCATCCGTGAAGGCACCCACCAGGCGACAAGGATCGCGAGCGTGGGGGCGAGCGCGCCGGCGATGACCGAGACGGCCGCCGGGCCGGAGAGCTCGGTCGAAGCAAGCGCCTGGGACGCGACGTTGGCTATGCCCGCGACGACCGCGAGCGCCGAGGCCATCCGCGGGATGCGACGAGTGGTCCGAAGCTCCATTGCCCACCTCCGTTCGTGCGTATTGACGCCTCCCAGGCCAGCGCACTACTCTTGCCGCGCGTGGTCTGACCACCTGACCAGAGCACAGATAACGGTCCGTTTCGCGACATAGAGCGCCTGGGGAGGCAAGACCCTGACCGTCATCGAGCCCATCCGGCGAAGCCGGCTTTACCAGGGGATCGTCGAGCAGATCGAGGGTCTCCTCGAGAAAGGCGATCTCCGCGCGGGCGACCAGCTGCCGCCTGAGCGTCAGCTGGCGGAGCAGTTCCAGGTCTCCCGGGCGTCCGTACGCGAGGCCCTCCGCAGCCTGGAGCTTCTCGGAGTCGTCGAGACCCGAGCGGGCGGCGGTACGTTCGTCCGCCAGACGTCGCCCGACGACCTGGCGCGCCCGCTCACGAGCCTGATCGCACGCGGTCATTCCCTCGCCGACGTGATCGAGTTCCGCGGTCTGATCGAGCCTGCGATCGCGGCGCTTGCCGCGGAGCGCATCACGCAGTCGCAGCTCAGCGAGCTCGAGGAGATCTTCTCCAAGCAGGAACGAAAGATCGAGGTCGGGGAGCCGTACGCGGAAGAGGACACGCGGTTCCACGAGGTCATCGGCGAAGCGTCGCGCAACGAGCTTCTCACCACGATGCTCGGCGTGATCTGGGACGTCCTCCGCGAATCCCGCGAGCAGTGGCTACAGACGAACCAGCGCGCGCACTCGTCACTCGACGCGCACCGCCGCATCCTCGCGGCACTCACCGCGCACGATCCAGATGCGGCGCGCCGCGCGGCCGCCGAGCACATCAAGGCGGTCGGCGAGGGGATCCTTCGCCTGATCGGAGGGGGCAAGATCACATGACACAGACGGAGAGCTCGATCACCGTCGAAGTCGTCTATCGGGGGATTTTCCAGAAGACGCTGGCGCAGCGCATCTGCCGCTCGATCGTGCTCGCCGCCCGCAAGCGCGGCCACACGGGCACCGCGTTCGCGCGCTATGGCGACTCCCCGGAGCGCAACGGCGTGCCGGCGAAGCAGTTCGCGGTCGTCGCGATCAACGATCTCGAGCTCGAAGCGTCGATGGCGAAGTACGAGCCGGCCGTCGTCGACGTGTCGATCGCCGTCGACGACACGCTCGTCAAGGGTGTCGAGTCGTGGGCCTGGTACGGCCGTCAGCCGATCTGGAAGCCGCTGCGCAAGGAAGGTTTCCTCCTCGTCACCAGCGAGAACACGCCTGCCGAGGTGCTTGCGCAGACCGATACGGCCGAGCGGCCATACACGCTCGTCATCGTTCCCGGCGGCGCGTCGTTCGCCGGTCTCTGGGTCTTCAAGGACGACCACACCGACTACCGCGTCCTGGGCGCACTCGCGAAGGTCGTGCCGGACTGGGTCCGCCTCGAGGACGTGAAGGCGCTCATCAAAGAACAGACCAAAGACGAAGGCGCCGTGCAGTCCGCGCAGTACGGCTTTGACGGCGCGAAGCTCCGCGCCGTGAAGTCGGGCGAGGGCACGAGCAGCCACGAGGTGCTCCAGTTCGAGAAACCGGGCTGGACCACAATGCGCCCCGGCATCGTCGTCGACGCCCGCAAGCCCGGCGAGCGCAACCCGCAGTACAAGAAGTACACGGCTCGCACGCTGCGCCCGGTCGTGAACTTCGACACGTGCATCAAGTGCACGATGTGCTGGCTCGACTGCCCGGACGAGTGCTTCGAGGTCACGCCCGAAGGCCACTACGAGGTGGTCTACGAAGCCTGCATCGGTTGCGGGATCTGTGCCCAGGTCTGCCCGGTCAAGGACTGCATCGTCATGGTCGACGAGCTCAAGTTCGAAGACAACGACGACAAGTGGCAGTTCTGGAAGAAGGACCACGACGGCTACAACAAGTGGTTCGAGCAAAAGAGCGGGGTCTCGGCGAATCCGCAAGTAAGGACCCCGCCTGCCCGCCAGGCGGGCTCGTCCAACGCGAATCCCTCCGCGAACCCTACGACTGCCGCCGGAGGTGACGAATGAACGAGCGACGAGCGGGTCTCCCGCGAGGAGCGAGTCCGAGGGCAGCGGAGCGGGCGGCGAGGCCGCAGGCCGAGCGCGAGGAGCAGGAGTAAATGGCCGTCGAAGTCAAGCCGCGCGAATCAAGCGACGTCGAGACCGAGCAGCTCGCGACGGGTTGCGAGGCGATCGCCGAGGCCATCCGCCTCGCCGACGTCGACGTCATGGCGGCGTACCCCATCCGTCCATATGACGGCGTGATGCAGGCAGCGGCGAAGCTCATCGCCAACGGCAAGATGGACGTCGAGTACATCGTCGCCGACGGCGAGCACAGCCAGTTCGAGATCGTGAAGCACGCCTGCGCCGTAGGGTCGCGCGTGTTCGTGGGCTCGTCCGGCGTGGGCTGGTTCTACGCGTTCGAGGCGATCGCCGTGACCGCGGGCTTAAGGCTCCCGGTCGTCGCGATCTGCGGGAACCGTGCGCTCGACGACCCCGGCGCGTTCGGCACGGAGCACAACGATTCGCTCGCGGTCCGCGACCTCGGCTGGCTCCTGCCTTGGGCCGAGACCGCGCAAGAGGCGCTCGATCTCGCACTCATGGCGTGGCGAGTCGGCGAGGACAAGCGCGTGTCGCTCCCGGTCGCCATCGGGCTGGATGGCGCCTTCCTCACCCATTCGCAGCAGATCGTGAAGATCCCAACGCAGGCCGCGGTGGACAAGTTCCTCCCGCCCTTCGACCTGGGTGATCGCCTGCTCCACCCGGACAACCCCATCACCATCGCGCCGCAGGTCGACCAGGACTGGCTCATGGAGATCCGCATGCAGAACGACCAGGCGATGCGGAAGGCCGAGACCGTCATCCGCGAGGCGCACGCCGACTTCAAACGGCTCTTCGGCCGCGGCGGGGAGAGCCCGTTCCTGGACGAGTACATGACCGACGACGCGGAGTTCGTCTTCTTCGGCCAGGGCACGCTCGCGCTGCCGATGAGGGTCGCGATCCGTCGCCTGCGCAAGGAAGGCCACAAGGTCGGCCTCGTGCGGCTTAAGTGGTTCCGGCCATTCGCGACCGCCGAGATCGTGAGGAGCCTCTCGCGCTTCAAGGCGGTCGGCGTCATCGACCGCGACTACTCGTTCGGCTCGCCGTACTACGGCGGGGTCCTGTACAACGAGGTTCGCTCCGCGCTCTACTCGCAGCCGAAGCGGCCGGTCGTCGTCGGGTTCATCGCCGGCCTCGGCGGTCGCGAGATCGAGCAGCCAATGGCACAGGAGATCTTCGAGAAGACCAAAGCCGCCGCAAGCGGCGACCTCAAGTCCGGTGACACGACTCACTGGATCGGCGTGCGGGCTTAAGGAGGCAAGAGATGGCAGTCGAAACGACCACGCTCCCCCAGATCAAGGGTGTCAAGGACGTCCCCTATGACGAGCTCTTCGTCTCCGGCCACCGCACCTGCCAGGGCTGCGAGTCGGCGCTCGTGATGCGGCACATGGTGAAAGCCGCGGGGCCGCGCACGATCGTGCTCGGCTCGACCGGCTGCATGTACGTCGCGAACACGACCTACTACACGACGCCCTGGGTCGTGCCATGGATGCACACCCAGCTCGGCGCCTCCGGCTCCGCGGCGCTCGGCACCGCCGCAGGGCTCAAGGTCCTGATGCGCAAGGGCAAGCTCAAGAACGAGAAGATCAACGTCATCGCCTTTTGTGGTGACGGCGGCGGAGCGGACATGGGCATCGGTGCCATCTCCGCGACCTTGACGCACAAGGAATACAACTGCCTCGTTCTCCTCTATGACAACGAGAGCTACGCAAACACCGACATCCAGCTCTCGAGTCAGACGCCGTACGGCGCGGTAACCACGTTCTCCCCGAGCGGCAGCAAGAAGCGCCTCATGCACACCCGTTGGAAGAAGAACGTGCCGGGCATGCTCGCCGCGGGCCACCCGGAGTCGCGGTACATCGCGGCGGGATGCGCGGCGTACGCGGTCGACCTTATGAACAAGATCCGCAAGGCCCTCGAGCTCGGCGGCCCGACGTTCGTCCACACGCTCGACCCCTGCCCGAAAGGATGGGACTACCACCCGCAGTACAGCCAGGAGCTCGGCCATCTCGCCGTCGAGTGCGGGATCTGGCCGCTCTACGAGGTCATCGACGGCGTGTGCAACCTCACCGGTCCGACGCGGCAGATCGCCGAGGGCCGCAAGAAGCGCAAGCCGGTGTACGAGTACCTGAAGCGCCAGGGCCGCTTCGCTCACTTCATCGACGAGGACGTGGAGCACTTCCAGGCCGAGGTCGACAAGATGTGGACCGAGTGGCTCGTTCCGGGGGTCATCCCCTTCACCGTCCCGGCGAAGGACCAGGCCATCCTCAAGATCGATAAGAAAGCGCTGCACGAGCAGAAGAGCGCGTAGCAGCGGTCCTCCGCTGGCGACAAGAGGCCGGCCCGCGAGGGTCGGTCTCTTGGTTCCCGGACATGAGTCGAGGATCATGTCCAGATACCATCGCCGACGCCGGCGATCACCGCGCCCCGACCCGCTAGCACTGCCCAGCGCATCGCCGGATACATAACGCCGTGTAAGACGGCAACGTCGCGCGCGTCAAGCGGATGGTCGCCTTGCCCTGGCGAGGGTCGTACGTTGCCTCCGACTACGAAGGAGGTCCGATGTGGGAAGGCTCGCTCTGGCCGTCACTTTGGGCTCGATCGCGCTTCTCGCGACCGCGTCCGGTGTTCTGGCGGCGTACCGCGCGGACGACGGCATCATGCACGGCGCGACCCGCAGCACGGCCATGATCGTCTGGGGCGGCGGCGCCAACGCCCGCCTCGTCTTCATCAACGAAGCGGTCGCTCCCGATACCTACGCGGTGGCGCCGATCGACGACGAGTGGGCCACTCTCCGTTTCGCTTTCAGCGCGACCGGTGACGCTGCGCCGGCGACCGGCGTCAGGCGCGCCGACCATGCCGAGCGGTTGCTTCTCTGACCCGACTACCACAAAACCACCCCCAACTCCACGCGGAGGCTGGTGAGCAGGTGGGCTCGCCGGCCTCCCGCATTCCGTAGGATTCGCCGGCATGAGCTTTATCACCGGACTCATCGCGGGCATCCTGATCGCGGCCGGCTTCGTGGCACTCGAGCATTACGGCTCTCTCATCCCGCCGGTCGGGCCGTTCGCGCTCAGTGGGAACGGCGCCCTCGCTGCAACGGAGATCCTCGTGCCGATCGCGATCCTCTGGGGCTGGAGCTGGGCCACTAATCGTTGGTCCGGGCGAAGCCTGATCCCGACGACCCTCTACACGATCGGCCTCGCCCTTGGCGTCGGCGTCGCTGTTCCTATCGACGCGGTTTTCTTCCCTGCCACCGCGGGATCGACGCTCGCGAGCGCGATCCCCGGCCTCGTGGCAACGGGTACGATCTTCGTCCTCGTGCCGGCGATCATCGCCGCCGTGATCTACTTGCCGCTCAAGTCGGGACGGATCCCGACGAACGCGATCGTCCTCGCCATCGGGTATCTGATCGGGCTGGCGCTCCTGTTCTTCTACCCGTATCCGATGGTCACGATGGGTACGGTGGCGGGCACCGCCGCGGGTCACGCCTGGACGAGCCCAGGCGCGAAGACTTTCATCGCGATCCTGGTGATCATCCTGATGGCGATCGCGGTCTTCGGGGTCCCGTACGTCCTGAGCGGCGCGCCGCTCCTTCCGCGCTAGCCCTCGTTCGCCGGAGGTTGGGGCGGGGGTACCGGCGCAGTCGGCTGCGGTGCCGGCGCCGGACGCGGCGGAGCGCCCGCCGGACGGAACTCCCCCGCGGGCCGGAACGGCGGACGCTCCGGCTTGGGCGGCGGCGGGCCACCCGCCATCGCGCGGGCCTGCGGCGACATCAACCCGCGCACGTGGTCGGCGGTGTACGGCAGCATCGCCATGAGGCGCGCGCGCTTGAGCGCGGTGGTGAGCATGCGCTGGTGCTTGGCGCATGTGCCGCTCTTGCGTCGCGGGTCGATCTTGCCCCGATCGCTGATGTACCGGCGAATACGGCCGACGTCCTTGTAGTCGATGCGCTGCACTTTGTCGACGCAGAACGTGCAGACCTTGCGGCGGGGGCGTCGCAGCCCGGGGGGCCCGCCGTAGCGACCGCCGCTGCCGCCCCCGCCGGACGGTCCGTCCCGGCGCGGGCCGCTGCGGGGCGGTCCCGAGCGGGTCCCGCCCTCTGAGCTCGGTGAGGTCTCTTGGGCCATCCGCCGCTCCTAGAACGGGATCTCGTCGGGATCGAAGGTCTTGTCGCTCTCGGTCCCGCGAGACTGGGTCGACGCATCGCTGGCGGCCATGCCGCGGTCCGGACGCGGATCGAGCATCTGGAAGTCGTTCGCGCTGATGTCGAGGCTCATCCGTTCCTTGCCCTCGCGGTCGGTGTACGTGCGGGGCGTGAAGCGCCCCTCGATGTAGACGAGGCGGCCTTTGGTGATGAACTGCTGCGCCCGCTCAGCGAGCTGCGACCAGCAGCTGACGCGGTACCAGTCGGTCTGCTCCTGACGGTCCCCGCCGTCGGACCGGCCGGTGACGCGGTTGACGGCAACGCTGAACTCGCAGACCGGACGGCCATTCGGCGTCATCCGGAGCTCCGGGTCGCGCCCAACGTTGCCGATGATGATGATCCTGCTCACTGATGCCACGATGTCACTCGTCCCTTCTCACCACGAGGTGGCGGAGGATATCTTCCGTGAGGCGGATGGTGCGCTCGAGCTCGCGCGCCTGCGCTGGCGGGAGCGCGAATTCGACCACGCCGTACTGCCCGTCGCGGTGGTGCGCGACCTCGTACGCAAGGCGCCGCTTGATGAGGGGTACGACCTTCTCCACCTTCCCGCCGAGGGTGGCGATGGCCTGCTGGATTCGCTCGCTGACCGCGCCGAGGCGCTCCTCGTCGACGGTGGGGGGACAGAGATACATGAGCTCGTATGGCCGCATTGGGCGATCGGTCGTCCTTTCCATGGGTTTGCCGCGGACCAGCGGCCCGGGGCGAAAAGGCGCCGCGGCCAGTTGCCGCAGCGGATGTACGTAGTGTACGGGAGGGAGCGGCGGAACGCATCGGTCTCAAGGAGATCGGCCGGCACTTGAGCGAGCTTCTGTCGGACGCCACGCGCGAATGCGAGCGGTGCGGTCTGCCCATGACGCCTCTCGCCGAGGATGACGGGCAGGTGACGCTTGAGTGCGCCAACCGCCATCGTCACACCGTCCAGCTGCCGACGGACGCTGCGGCGCGCGAGCGCATTCGGAACTGGATCGCGCGGCGGGGGGCCCAGCTGCATGTCCAACACGAACGCTGGGAGGCCGAGGAGGAAGACGGAACGACCGAGCAGAAAGCGCGCATCATCCGGCCGAGCGATCGGCATCGCCAGACCGGGCAGACCGCGGGGATGGTCCGTGAGGAAGCGCTGCGCACGCCCGCCCTTTGGGCCGGGGTCGTGTTCACTGAGCCCGGCCGGTTCTCGGGATGGCACCACCACGGGACGCACGAATCGGTGATCTACGTGGTCAGGGGCGCCGTGCAGCTCGAGTGCGGTCCGGGTGGCAAGACGACCCTTCATGCAGGGCCCGGCGACTGCATCTACGTGCCCCGCGGAGAGATCCACCGCGAGGGCAACGACGGGTTCGAGGAGTCCGAGATCGTGGTCATCCGCTCGGGAGACGGCGAGCTCGTCGTGAACGTGGCGGGACCTGCGGACTAGTGCCGGCGGCGGGATTCGAACCCGCACTGAACTCCTCTTAAGGGAGTCGTCTCTGCCGTTGGACTACGCCGGCGCGTACAAGTTTAGAGATGACCTGATCACCCAGATACGATGCGGGATGAAAGATTCTTTGGGGCCACCGCGACGTACGCATCTCGGATGACCCGCTCAATCTCGTCCCAGCTGAGCCCGCGATCGAGGCGCACGCCGATCCATCCCAGATAGCCGACGTACGGCGGCACAAGTACGCCTCCGGGTTCGCCTTCACGAGGCCCTCGCGCATGCCTGGCGGGCACGCGCACCAGAGCGCGAGACGTCCATCACCGTGGTGGTCGTCCACATAGGTGACGAACGATTTCTTGTCCCGCACGAAGAACGTTGGCGCACCGTGGCTCGCGCGTTCCGTCGTCCCAGGTCGAGCGAGGCAGATCCGGCGCACCCGCGCGAGCACCGCGCTCTTGCTGATCCGCTTCGGCACGACCCCAGTCTGACGCCGCGAGCAACCGACGAGCCCTTCGGCCAAACTGGCGAAGATGGGAAGTCGGCCCACGCGCTTCGTGATCATCGGCAACGGTGCCGCCGGGACCTACTGCGCCGAGCAGCTCCGTAAGCTCGACGAGGCGTGCGAGATCCTCATGATCGACGACGAGCCGTACACGCTCTACAACCGCGTCTCATTGCCGCGCTACCTACGCGGCGTGCTTCTCGAGCAGCGCGTCTACGTCCGGGACATGGAATGGCACGTCAAGAATCGCATCGACCTCCGGCTCGAGACGAAGGTCGACCAGGTCTCTTTCGACGAGAAGACGCTGCATATGGAGCCGGGCGGCGAGGTCCCATATGACCGGCTGCTCATCGCGACCGGCGGGCGCCCGAATCCGCTGAAGGCGCCCGGGGCCGAGGGCGCGAAGTACCTCTTCAACTTCCAGTACTTCGACGAGGCCAAGGGCATGGTCGCGCGGATCCCCGAGTCCAAGGTCGCGGTCGTGCTGGGCGGCTCCTTCATCGGATACGAGCTCACCGAGGCATTCGCCCATCGCGGGCTCGAGACGCACTGGCTCATGCGGGGCCCCTGGTTCCTCCGGCGCGCCCTCGACAAGGAAGGCGGCGAGGTCATCACGCTCCTCGCGCGCGACGCCGGCGTGCATCTCCATTACGACGAGGCGATCGACAAGCTCGAGCCAATCAACGGGCAGACCAAAGTCACGGGCACGAAGGACTTCTCCGCGACGGCGGATATGGTCGGTGTCGGGCTTGGCCTGACGATGAACATCGACGTCTTCGCGGACACGGGGCTCGAGACGAACGTGGGTGTGCTGACCGACGAGTTCCTCGCCACGAACATCCCGGATGTCTGGGCCGCCGGCGACGTCGCCGAGTTCTACGACGTCGTTTCACAGCGGCACCACCGCATGGGGACCTGGGACAACTCCCTCAACCACGGCCGGCACGTCGCCAAGAACATGCTCGGCGCGAAAGAGCCATACGTCGAAGTGCCGACGTACGCCTCCGGCATGTTCAACTCGAACATCTCGGTCATGGGGGTGACCACGGAGGAAGAGCCGGAGGCCGAGGCGCTCGTAGAAGTGGATTACGAGGGCCGCAACTACAAGCGGCTCTTCTTCCTCGGGGACAGGCTCGTCGGCGCGATCCTCGTCGGCAAGATGAAGGGGCGCAAGAAAGTTCTCGAGCTGATCCACCAGCGCACGCCGATCCCGGACCGCGGAAGCGTGTTCAGTCTCCTGGCCATGCCCGAGCTTCCCGCGAAGGCGACGGCCACGACCGAGCAATGACGCTCGATATCCGCGAGCTCGCGCCCGCGCTACTCGAGGACTACCTCGCGTTCTTCGACCGCGACGCCTTCGTCGACTTCCCGTGGTGGTCGGCGTGTTACTGCCGGTTCTGGGACGATCCCACCGATCCCGAGGGTGAGTCGGGACCAGAGCGGCGCGAGCGATACCGCGTGCTCGTGACCGATCTCATTCAGAGCGGCCGCCATCGAGGCTTGCTCGCGTACGCGGACGGGAAGGTCGTTGGCTGGTGCAATGCGAAGGCGCGGCTTGCGTACACCATGCCCCGACGTATCGCGCAGACGCCGGCGAATGACGCGGACCGCGTGGGATCGACGGTCTGCTTCATCGTGGCGAAGGATCACCGTGGCAAGGGCGTCGCAAGCGCGTTGCTCGATGCGGCCTGCGAAAGCTTCCGCCGAGATGGACTCAGCATCGCGGAGGGCTATCCGACCACCGCTCTGCCATCCGGGCCTTACGCGGATCAGATCCCGTGGACCGCCCACAATCACACCGGCCCGCTCGAGATGTACCTGCGGGCGGGTTTCGCCGTGAGCGCGCAGTTCGAGCGCTTCGCCGTCGTGCGCAAGCAGCTCTAATGCCTGCGCAGCGCCTCTCGATCAAAGTCGAGGATCGCGAGCTCGACGGCATCCTCCACCTTGCCGAAGGGACAGCGCTTGGCGGCGCCGCGGTCCTGCACGGCTTCGGGGGCGACCCCGCCCAGCCGCACATCGTCGCGACGTGCGACGCGCTTGCGAAGGTCGGCGTTGCGGCGCTGCGCTTCGCATATCGCGACCATCGGCCGCCGCGAATGACCCTCGCGAGTGGTCTCGCCGACGCGGCCGGGGCGATCCGGGTTCTCAAGGCACATCCCGACGTTCCGGAGCGCCTTGGCGTCGTCGGCTTCTCCTTCGGCGGCACCGTCGCGGCGCTGGTCGCCGGGCGCGACTCGCGGATCCGCGCCGCGGTCCTCGCGGCCGCGCCCGCGGTGGCGGGACCGAATTTCACGGCGTGGTCGAACGACGGGAAATGGAAGCCTCTCGCGGAGATCTCGCGCACGCGCGCTCGCGTGCTGCTCATCTGGGGCTCGCGCGACACCGCGGTGCCGATAGAGAACGCTGAGCGTTACGCTGCCGTGCTCACCCAGGCGCGTGTGCGAAATGAGCTGGTCACGATCGAAGGCGGCGATCACGACTTCGCTCCGGCTGCCCCACGTGCGAGGATGGCCGCCACGATCGCGGACTGGATGCGCGGGAGCTTGAGCTAGGTGAAGTCTCCCCAGAGCTGGGTCAGATCGGCGCGGTTCGTGCATTCGGCGGACGCGCCGCGTGGGCGGCCAATAATGCGGGTTGTGAACGGACCTCTCGCCGACCTCTTTCGGTACAACCGGTGGGCGAACCTCCGCCTCATCGAGGCTTGTCGCGATTTGACCGCCGAGCAGTTGGATGCGCGCGCTCCCGGCACCTCGGGATCGATCCGAGAACTGCTCACTCATGTCGTGGGCGCACAGCAGACCTTCATCCTGCGCACGAAAGGCCGTCAGCACGAGGGTGGCGAGCTCGCCCGGAGCAGCGCCTGGCCGGGGTTTGACGTGATGACCAGCATCGCTGTCAGCACCAGCGATGAACTGATCCAAATCGCGGATGCGATCGACGCGGATCCTCAGGTCGATCTGCCCTGGCAAGGCAAGGTTTATCGCTACCCGATGAGCTTCTTCTTGCTGCACGCCATTGAGCACGGCGTCGAGCATCGGACAGAGATCAAGGTGACGATGGCGGACCTCGGGGTTCAACGCCCTGACCTCGACGGCTGGTCATACAGCGAGGCGGCGGGCTACGGTCAGGAGGCCAGGTAGAGGGCGCGCTCCACAGTTCGGTCCCGAATGTGACGCGCGCTACGGAATCGCGTCAACACCGCCGTCGTTACTTCCTGTGAGATGTTTGAGCGTCTTGCGAACGAGGACTTCGCGTACCTCACCACGAGGGGGCGCATGACCGGCCGGGCCCACACGATCGAGATCTGGTTCGCGCTCCACGACGGACGCGTCTACCTGCTCTCGGGCGGCGGCGACCACGCGGACTGGGTCCGCAACCTCCTAAAGGACCCCACCGTACGCGTGCGCATTGGCACGCAGTCGACCTCAGCGAAGGCCCGCGTGCTCCGCGCCGGCACACCCGAAGACCGGATGGCGCGGCAGCTCCTCGACGGGAAGTACCAGGACTGGCGCGACGGAAGGCGTCTCAGCGGGTGGGCGCGGACGGCATTGCCGGTCGCGATCGACCTTAGTTAGCCGATCGGCAAGTACGCGCTCCAAGCCCGCGTCTTGGGTCGCTCATAGGATGCTCGGAAAGTCCCCGTGCTCGCGGAGATACGCCACGACGCCGCCGGCCGCGAGGATCTCCTGCGCGAATTCGGCGATCGGCCGAAGCCGCGCGTCGCCGTGAGGCGTCCGCAAGACTCCGGCGCCGAGGTCGAGCGCCACCTGGTCCCCGTCGCGCGCGAACGCGACCGCATCCCCCGATTCGAGCACCGGTATGCCGAGGTTGATGCAGTTGCGGAAGAAGATCCGCGCGAAGCTCTTTGCGACGATGCCGCCGACGCCGAGCTTCTTGAGCGCCGCCACTGCGTACTCCCGCGATGAGCCGCATCCGAAGTTCTTCCCGCCGACGAGCACGTCGCCCGGCTGCACCTCTTTGGCGAATCCGGGACGCGCGTCGCAGAACGCATAGAGGTGGAATTTGTCCTGGCCGACCATGAACGGCGCGTACCGGCCGGGCACCATCTGGTCCGTGTCGAGGTCATCGCCGAAGACCCAGGCTCTACTCAATCGTCGATCTCCGCGGCCACGCCACTTCGCGCGGCGGCGACCATGAGCTCCCGCGAGCGGTCGCCCGACCGCACCGACGCCGCGCCGCGCCCGGGGCGCTCCGCTCGTCGGCGCGCAACGAGCGCGTCGAGCTCGTCCTCGGTCGCCTCGAGGTAGGGACGCGGGTCGTCGATGACGCCGGTGAGTGCGGCGACCGCGGCGACGTACGGCGATCCGATGTAGATGAACGCATCCGGCGATCCCATCCGGCCGCGGTAGTTGCGGTTGGCCGTCGAGAGACAGATCTCGCTCCCGGCGAGCACCCCGCCCGTCCGGCCGAGGCATGGCCCGCAGCCCGAGCTGCCGATTACCGCGCCCGCCGCGGAGAGCGCGAGCAAGGTGCCGTCCGCCATCGCATCCTCGAACTGCCGGCGCGAGGAGGGCACGACCTCCAGCCGCACCTCCGGCGCGATGCGCCGCCCGCGCAGGATGGCCGCGGCCTGGCGCATGTCCACGAGTCGGCCGTTGGTGCACGAACCGAGGAACACGATGTCGATGGGCTGCCCAATCGCTTCGGATATGTCGACCACCTGGTCGACGCGGGGCGGGACCGCGATCTGCGGCTCGAGCGTGGAAAGATCGACGGTCAGTTCATTCGCGTACGAGGCGCCGCGGTCCGGGAAGAGCCACCCCGGCGCCTCGGGGGTATCCGCGACGATCCCCGCCTTTGCACCCATCTCGGTGGTCATGCCGGCGAGCGTGATGCGATCGCCCTGTGGCAAGGAACCGGCGCCGTGGAACTCGACACACGCATACCGTGCGCCGTCGGTCCCGATCTCACGGACCACCCGCATGATCGCGTCCTTCATCGTCACGCCTTTGCGGGGCCTGCCGGTGAACGTGACCTTGATGGATTCGGGCACCCGGAGCCAGGTGCGGCCGAGCGCGAGGGCGACGGCGACATCGGTCGCGCCCATGCCCGCACCGAACGCGCCGACGGCGCCGTATGAATTGGAGTGCGAGTCGCTCCCGACGATCACGGTCCCTGGTTCGCAGTAGCCCTCCTCGACCATGATCTGGTGGCAGACGCCCTCGCCGGCGTCGTAGAAGGTCGCGATCCCCTGCTCTCGAACCCACTCGCGAAGGACGCGGTGTGAATCGGCCACGACCGGACTCGGGGCGGGGGCGGCATGATCGACGAACACCGCGACCCGGCTCGTATCCCAGACGCGCCGATCACCGAGGTCGCGCAGCCCGGCTATCACCGCGTCGATCACCGAATCGTGGACCATCACGCGCGACACCGGCGCGATCACGAGATCGCCGGCCTGCGCATCGCGCCCCGAGACGCGACTGAGGATCTTCTCGGCCAGGGTCTTAGGCAACGACCCACTCCCGGAGCAGCGAGTCGAGCTTGTCCATCGACAACGGACCGGCGTCGGCCAGGGTCTTGATCCTCCGCGTGATCTCCTTCAGCTCATCTTCCCCGAACTCGAGGCCGAGCTCCTTTGCTCGGTGATTGATCGCATGCTTGCCGGTCAACCGATGCGCGACGTTGATCGTCCGCGCCAGGCCGAAGTCGGCCGGGTCGAGGATCTCGTAGGTGTTGGGGTTGAGGTAGATGGCCTTCGTGTGCATCCCGGCCTTGTGGTGGAATGCGTACTTCCCGGTCACGAAGTTGTTGTACGGGATCTCGATCCCAACGAGTGAAGCGATGAGCTCGTCCAGCTCCCGAAGCTTCGGGAGATCGTACTTCTTGCGGATGCCGGCGGGATCGTCGGCGTACATGCGCGCGACGAAGCCGCCCAGCGGGGTGATGCCGTTCCGCTCCCCGATGCCGAGGACGCTCGTGTCCACGTGGGTCGCGCCGCCCTCAAGGATGGCGTAGCTGTTGGCGATCGCGCAGCCGGTGTCGTTGTGGCCGTGGAACTCGATATCGCAGTGCACGTGGTGGCGCAGCTCCACCGCGAGCGCGTAGCACTGGCGGGGCGTCGCGATGCCGACCGTGTCCGCGACACCGACGCGATTCACGCCCATGCCGTCGACGGCCGTGTACACCTTCAGGAGGTCGCCTTCGGTCGAACGGAAGCTGTCCTCGCTCGAGAAGCGGACCTCTTTGCCGTGGTCGCGGATGAAAGTGATGACCTCGCGGGCGTCCTCGATGATCTCGTCGACGCTCTTCCCGTGGCTGAATTCGCGGAGGAAGGACGACGTCCCGAAAAGGATGTCGATGCCGTCGACGCACGTTTCGACCGCGACGCGTGCGTCGTCCATGTGGCAACGCACGTGAGTCAGCACCTTCGCGTTGAGCGGGAGCGCCGCGACCGTGCGGCAGTCTTCGAACGACTGGGGAGACGCGACCGGCGAGGTGAGCTCGATGTACTCCACGCCGAACTCGTCGAGCAGCTTCGCGACGGCGATCTTGTCCGCGGTTGTGAAGTGCGCGTTCGAGAACTGCTCGCCCTCGCGGAGCGTTGAGTCGATGATCGCGAAGCGCTCGATCGGCACGCGTGCCTCCTCACGACACGGTCCGGCCACCGAGCCCTCTATTAGAAGGAGGCCCGGTGCGCCACGTGCTTCCCCGAGCCTCTGTGCAAGACCAGGTCACACGGCAGCGCTTCGCGGCGGGGTCTCCCCCGTCGCGACAGTCCGCCTCCTTTCGGTGGGCGGACCAGCCGCCGATCCCGAAGCGGATCGGCGACTTCGGCGGTCGCTCCCTGGCGTCGCATCGGCGGAAGCTCGTTCCTCCGCGACGCTGCGTAACGGCCGCACCTCTGACCGGCAACGCGTATGAACTTTGTCTGCGAGTCTATGCGACGCGACGCTTCCGTACCAGCCGAGCGAGCCTCGACGTCCCTGTCTCCTTGACGCGAATGTGCAGTCACGTCTTTCGTATCGCCGTCGTCCGCGCATGAAGGGGGAAATGATGCATCGGTTGCTGCTCGTGATGCCCAGCATCCTCGTGATACTTCTCGGAACGTCAGTCCTCAGCTTGGCTACTCCAAGCCCGGACGATCTCGCCGACGATCCGCTCACCAGTTTCATCGAGAAGAACGGTGGCGGCGGGACTGGAGACGGTACGAAGGCCGGGCAGGTACAGAACAACGGCGCGATCCGGAATCTCGAGGTCATCGGGCACAACGACATCGGCAACCGCGGCTTCAACGCCGACATCTACGCCTACAAGGGGTTCGCCTACATCGGGCAATGGGGCTTCGGCATCAGCAACATCCCGAAGTTCTGCCCCTCCGGCGACAAGTCGGGCGTCAAGGTCCTCGATCTACGCGCTCCGGGCATCCCGATCGTGGCGACGCTGCAGAACCCGCCGCGCACGAGCGCGGAGGACATCGTCGTGTACACGGCCGGCGGGCGTGATATTGCCGCAATCGGCATTCAGGCCTGCTTCCGAACGGACAACTCGATCCCGCGCGGCCTCCAGCTCTTCGACGTGACGAACGCTCGTAACCCGGTGCTCAAAGGCTTCCTTCCGAGCGGTGACAACATCCGCGGCGTCCACGAGCTCTCGGTCGTCCAGCGGCCAGACCTCGGCAAGGTCCTCGCGCTCCAGGGGGTGAATTACTCGGAGACGTACGACGCGGCCCACCGCGGAGGGCTGCGGATCGCGGACGTGACGGACCCCGCGCATCCCGTGGAGATCGGCAACTGGTCGCTGGCGAGCATCGGCGTGACCAACCAGTTCAGCGGCGTGGGTTGCTTTGCACGCACGTATGTCCACGCGGTCTCCGCCAGCCATGACGGACGGACGGCCTACATTTCCGCGATCGACGGCGGCGAGATCGTGGTCGACATCACCACGCCGTCCGCACCAGCGTTCGTCCGCCGTGCCGCGTATCCGGTGGACCAAGCCGGCGATATGGACACGCACTCGTCGACGGAGACGCCTGACGCCCGGTATCTCTACGTCGAAGACGAGGACGAATGCCAGTCGAACGATTCCAAGCAGCAGCCCGGCTGGGGTTTCCTACGCATCTTCGACCTCGCGTCACGGGATGCTGCGGGCAACCTAGTGCAGGTGGGGGAGTTCCGTACCGAGAATTCGCTCAAGTCGAAGGTCAGCAACGGGCTTTACTCCATCCACCACACGGCAGTGAACGCGGTGTGGGGCGGCTCAGCCAAGGTGGCCGTTTCGTGGTACTCGGATGGGGTCCGGATCCTGGACATCACGCCCGTGCGCAGTGGAACGTCACGAACGCCGACCGAAACGGCCTACTTCGTGCCGCCCGCGGCCAACGACCCCGTCGGCTCGTGTGCGTGTCTTGGCAACTCGGCCTTTGTCTGGGGAGTCGTCGTAACAGACGACGGGCTCATCGTGATAAGCGACATGAACTCAGGGGCCTGGGTGCTAAGAGAGACGCAGTAGCAGAGGAGCAACAAGGAGGCGAGCGGCGGCTGGGGGAACCTACAAAGTCGCCGGTCGCCCGGCTAGGCTCACGCGGGGTGCGGTGTGGCTGACATCCTGATCGCCGACGACCATAGGTTCATCCGCGATATGGTCCGAATCACTCTGTCCACGCAGGGCTGGACCATCGCGGAGGCGGCCACGCCGGAACAGGCGCTCGACCTCGCCCGGCGCGACCCCCCGCACGCGGTGCTACTCGACGTCATGTTCCGCGAGGATGGCGGCCCGACCGGCTTCGACGTGTGCCGCCAGCTCAAGACCGATCCGGCGACGAAAGCGATCCCGGTCGTGATGCTGACCGCCCGCGACAGCGCGTCCGACCGCAAGGCCGGGATGGCGGCGGGGGCATCACACTATCTCGTCAAACCGTTCGGGCCGATCGATCTCATCAACACCCTCCGCGGATTGCTCGGCGACCCACCCGCGGTCCAGAATCTCGGGCAGTACCTCATCGAGGAGGGCATCCTGACGCACGAGCAGCTCAGCGAGGCGCTCGAGATGCAGCGCAGCCTCGAGGCGAAAGGCCATCCGCGGCGGCTGGGCGAAGTCTTGGCGCTGATCCGTGCGATCACGCCCGAGCAGCTCGACAGGGCCGTCCAGCGGCAGAAACGCGAGACCCAGGGCTAGTGCACATTCGGCTGGGACTTCGCGGGTAACGTGCGGATCGGGGTCCTTACCGGCGGAGGCGACGCACCCGGCCTGAACGCGGCCATTCGTGCCGTCGTGCTCCGCGCCAGCTCTCTCGGGCATGAGGTCTTCGGCGTCGCGGACGGTTGGGCCGGTCTGCTCGGAGAGGCGGCGCCGCGGCCGCTTCGGCCGCGCGATGCCGCACGGATCCTCGCCGAGGGCGGAACGATCCTCGGCACCTCCCGCACCGATCCGCGCAAAGACGAGCGATCGCGCCGAGCCGTGCTCGACAGCATCCGGCGGTGGCATCTCGACGGCCTCGTCGCGATCGGCGGGAACGACACGCTCGGCGTCGCCCAGTGGCTTCATGAGGAAGGCGTCCGCGTGGTCGGCGTCCCGAAAACTGTGGACAACGATCTCTCGGAGACCGACTACTGCATCGGGTTCGACACGGCGGTCACGGTGGTCTCGGATGCGCTCGACAGGCTACGGACGACGGCGAGCGCCCACCACCGCGTCGTGGTCGTGGAGGCCATGGGACGCGATACCGGCTGGGTCTCCGCGTACGGTGGACTTGCCGGCGGCGCGGACCTCATTCTCATCCCGGAGATCCCGGTCACGAGTGACGAGATCGTCCGAACGATGAAGCACCGCCGGGCCATCGGCGATCCCGACATCCTCGTGGTCGTCTCGGAAGCCGTGGAGATCGACGGTCTCGAGGCCCAGGCCGCCGTCGACCGGGATGCCTTCGGCCACGTGCGCCTCGACCAGCGAGCGATCGGGGCGGTGCTTGCGCGGCATATCGAGCAACGCACCGGCATCGAAGCGCGTCAGGTCGTCCTTGGCCATCTGCAGCGCGGCGGCTCCCCCACCGCCGTCGACAGGCTGAGGGCGACGCGCTTTGGGAACGCGGCGGCTGACCTTGTGGACTCGGGCGAATCGGGCGTGCTGCCCGTCCTTCGCGGCGGCCGCATCGAGGTCGCGTCCCTGAGCGATGCTGTCCGGCAGGTGCGCAGGCTCGCCGACGAGATCATCGAGCTTGTGCGCCGCTACGCCGGAGTCGTCGGCTAACTCGTATCCGCCCGATACGACATCGAGCGCGCAACGCGGACGACACGGCGCGCTCCGCGCCGCAATCTCTCATCTCGGGCGACCAGATCCGGCACGGAGGATCGCCCGGAGGTGTTTCGTGCTCACGCCATTCCAGAAAGCCATGCTCGCTCTCGTCGCGGTCGGTTTCGTCGCTGTCAGCATCGTTATCTGGGAAAAGGGGACGGCCGCTCCTCTCGCGGTCGCGCCGGACCGGGCACGACCCGCTCAGGTGCTGTCGCAGAACGCGCCGCCACCCGGCATCATCGCCACCGGCGAAGCGAGCGTCCGGGCGGCCCCGAGCGAGGGTTATCTCGCGTTCGCCGTCCAGGCCGGTGGTGCGATCGGCACCGATGTCGCGGGCCAGCTCCAATCGCGTGTCGAGCGTCTGCTCGCGAAGGCGCGGGCGCTCGGCGTCCAGGACGGCGACATCATCCTGGGTCCGCTCCAATTCCAGCCGCAGTTCACCTACGACGCGTCAAAAGGCCAGAAGGTCATCGCGTTCAACGCCTACCAGCAGATCGCGATCGAGTGCGACGAGATCGACGGCATGCCTGCCCTCATCTCGGAGCTCGTGAAAGACGACGCGACGAGCGCCCTGTCCGTCCGCTACGCGCCGAGCACCGAAGGACCCGCGTACCGTCTCGCACGCGAGAAGGCCATCGCCAGCGCGCACGCGCAGGCCGAGATCACGGCCGCGGCCGCGGGGCTGAAGCTCGGCCCGGCCATCAGCGTCACCGACGTCCGGCCGCAGGCCTCGCCATACGCAGGCCCAGTGCCCACCGGGAAGTTCCCAATCGTCGGCGGTCCGGGATTCCCGCCGGCGGAGATCGACACGTACATACGCGTCCAAGTTCAGTTCGCGGTCGAGCCTCTTAGCTGACCCTTCCTTGACCGGTCTGGTGTTCGGGGAGGAGGATGCCGGGATGGCGACGAGAGTCTCGGAGTACCCGGAGCGGCTCGTGGCGACCCCGTGGCTCGCGCTGTTCGGCATCCTCGCCCTTTCGCAGACGGCGCACCTGTTCGAGCACGTCGCGCAGATGATCCAAATTCACGTCCTTCATCTTTCCGGCCCGGCCGCCCGCGGGATCGTCGGGCAGCTCGACATCGAGTGGGTCCACTTCATCTGGAACGGCTGGGTGCTCGTCGCGGTTCTCGTGCTGCTCCCGCGTTTCAGGACGAATGCGTGGCTCATCGGGGTCACGCTCTTCGCGGGATGGCACTTCCTGGAGCACTGCGTGATGATCGCGACCTATCTGCGCACAGGCGTCGCCGGAAGCCCGGGGCTCCTCTCGTCGGGAGGGCTCATCTTCGGCGGGCTACCGATCGCGCGACCGGATCTGCACTTCCTCTACAACCTAGTCGAGACGATCCCGCTCCTCGCCGCCTGGACCGTGGAGCTGCGGCGGGAGTTAGCGCCCGCGGCGCGCTGACGAGCGCGACAGCATCAAAGCGATCCCGATCAGTACCCCGATCGCGATGAGCATTCCGTAGAGCAAGTAGTTCGTTCCGGCATCGGCGCCGGTGGATGCCGGACTCGCCGCGGCGGCGACGGGTGAACGGCTCGCCGACGCCTGTGCCGACGTCGAGCCGGGCGTCGGCGACGCGGCCGCCGCCGGCGACGTCGTAACGGGGGTCGGGGTGAGCGTCCGCGTACCGGTCGCCGACGGCGTCGGCGTCGGCGCCGCGGTCGTCGGGGCTACCGGCGCCGAGGTGGTCGGTGCGGGCGACGCACCCGATAGCATCGCGCACGCGCGCGAGTCGAAGACGCCTGGCGCGGCACCACAGACCGACCTGGTTGGGGTGATCCAGGAGCTGCCGTCAGCCGCGGTCCGCGAGAGCGACAGCAGGATGAACGGGTAATGCGCGGTGATCGGCGCGCCGCAGGTGCCGTTCTGCCACGCGAGGTCCAGCGTCACCGCGTCGCCGTCGAGGTTCGCGCCGGTCGTGGTGGCGAAGCAACGGCCGCCGGAGTCATTGCCGCGGACATACAAGGCGAGGATTTCCTTGTCGAAGCTCATGAACATCGAGCTCGCCGCGGGGAACACGTTCGCGTCGCCCAGGCTCGCGCGGTACGCGTCGTACGCCGCATTCGTCTGGAAGACTCGGAGCGCCGGCTTCTCGCCGAGCTCCGGCAGGTGACCGCGGAGCTGGTACCTGGCCGCGACGGATGTCGCGGCGGCGCTCGGAGTTCCGACGAGCGCGACCGCCAGCGCGATCAGGGTTAGCGACGCGGCGAGCCTTCCCATAGGTGCCGGCAGCATATCCGCGGTCACCCGGAGGAAAAGAGGCGGTTTGGTGGAAAACGTCGGGGCCGGCAGCTTGCCGGCCCCGCTCTCGCTCGCCCGTGAGTGCTGTTACGGCGCGTTGAAGAAGGTCATCACCCTCGTGACGAGGTCGGTCTTCTGCGCGGCGGTTCCGTATGCCTCGAACGGGAAGGCCAGGAAGACCACCTTGAATGTACCCGCGAAGGACAGGCCGTCGGCGGCCGTCGAGTCGTCGGTGAAGATGGCCGTCGCGGTGCCGTTCGGCGTGATCCGGTCCTCGAACTTGTTGCCCAGGATCGTGTGGTCTATCGGGACCGCGCCGATGCCGTTGGTGATCGTTAGTGCCACGCCGTGGACGGCCGTCGTCGCCTTGTCGTTCTGCGCCTCAGTGCCGTCCCAGGTCACGTGGAGATAGTCGTGGACGAACGCGGAGGTCCCGGCCGACTGATCCAGAAGGTCCTGGCCTGAGATGAAGAGGTGGTTGCCGGCGTCAAGGAACATCTTGAGCTTCGCTTCGTAGGGCAGGATCGGACCCGGGAAGCTGTTGCCGGTGAACCACACGATGTTCTTGAAGGCCAGCATGTAGTTCTGCGGGAGGTTGGAGTCGGTCGAAAGATCCCAGGTGCTGAACTGCACGCCGGCACCGGTCAGCGCCGCCGTGTAGAACGACTGCGTGTTGGGCGTGTTGCCGTCGTTGTCGACGAGCAGCGTGTCCACCGCCACGGCGATCGTCTTGATGGCCGCGCTTCCCGAGACGCTCGGGTTGCCGACCGACGTCGCGGTGACCGTCGCGGTGTTCGTCGCACCGTTCGCGGTACCGGCCGGGATCGCGACCTTGACGCAAACGTCAGCGGTGCCGCCGGCGGCGAGGGCCGCTGTCGTGGTCATCGTCGTCGCGCAGGTCGGGTCGTAGAACGTGGTTGCCCATGTGCTGGTGGCCGACAACGTGTAGCTGTCGCTGTTGAAGCCGAGGTTCTTCACGGTGATCTTGTACGAGACGCTGGTATTGCCCTTGCCACCGTCCGTTTGGGTCGCCGGCGAGACGCTGACGGCGTACGGCGGCGCGATCGGCGTGACGTGCGGCGAGCCCGTCGTGAACGGACCCTGGGCGGAGGTCGCCTTCAGCCCGTCGTTGACGATCGCATTGACCTTCTTCTTGAGCGCGTCGGCGATGCTTACGGTGAGCTGCACCGACGTGCTGCCGCCTTGGGGCACAGAAAGGTTCGTCCAGACGACGGTGCCGTCGACGTTCGCGCCGCCGGTCGCGGAGACGAACGTGGTGTTCGCCGGGACTGGGTCGGTGATCACGACACCGGTCGCGTCGGCGTTGCCGATGTTCCGGAGCGTGATGGTGTAGGTGACGTCGCTGGAGGGGCCGACCGGGATACCGGCGTCGACCTTCGAGAGGACGAGCGCGGGCACGGTGAACGTATCGTTTATCCGGAACGCCCCGCGGCCATGCGTGCCCGCGGCAATGACCCGGTGCGAGGGGTCGAGGTCGAGCTGCCAGATCGCGCTGTTCGGGAATCCGGTGCCGAGCGACGACCAGTCGGCGCCGCCGTTGTAGCTCACGAAAGCTCCGACATCGGTCCCGACGTAGAGCGTGTTGGCGTAGGAGGGGTCGAGGATCACCGAGTTCACCGGGCTATCTGGGAGGTTTCCGGTGACGTTCACCCACGAATTGCCGCCGTCCGTCGTTTTGAACACATGACCGGGTGTCTTCGGCGTCGCCGCGTCGAAGCTCGCGTAGGCGACGTACGCGATCCGGTAGTTGCTCGGGTCGACGGCGAACTGGGTCACCGGGCGTGCGGGCATCTTCGTGTCGATGCGCGTCCAGGTGGGGTTGTCGTTCGCCTGCGCGTCGGTGCTGATGTGTAGCAGACCATCGAGCGAGCCGGTGTAAACGGCTTGCCCGCCGCCAACGCCGATCGCCGAGATGGTGCAGTTGCGTGCGCCGTTCGGGGCGATGCCTGTGCAGCCCGACGTCAGGTCGGGGCTGATCGCCTTCCACGTCACGTCGCCGGCCTTGCCAGCGCGAGCGTTGTTCGTGCGGTAGAGGCGATACGTGCCGAGGAAGAGCTGGTTCGTGTTTGCCTTGTTCATCACGAACGGGATGTAGAAGTCCGACCGGTCGCTCAGGTTGATGCCGTGGGTGATGCCCTGGTTGTTGAAGAAGAACGCGCCACCATCGGACATCCGGTAGGGCGAGACCCCGAAGTACGTGCCGTAGATAAAGCAGGACGGTGCGAAGCCCGGCACGTTCGGCGAACAGGCGGCGTCCGGAGTCGGATCGACGAGGACCTGGCCACCATCCCCGCTGGGGATGTCGAACCAGGATTGCGTCCCACCCGACTTGCGCAGGGTTCCGTTGTCCTGCGTACCGCCCCAGAAGCGCAGGGGGACCTGGGGAACCGTCGCGATCGACGTGTACTGGCCGATCTGGAGGTTCGAGCGGTGGGTCACGCCCGCGCTGAGACGGTCAACAGTCCCGTTGAGGCTCTGCCAGTCGGCGTCGCTCAGCGCGCTCGGATTGGTGGTGCGCCCACCGCGATTGGGGCTGAACCACACACCACCGTCGTTGCCGATCAGGATCCGCTTGCTGTCGTTTGGATCGAACGCGAGGGCGTGGAAGTCCGGGTGCTGGTCGTACCCAAGGTCCTTCCACGTCTGCCCACCATCGTCGGAGCGGAAGATCCCGCCGGAGCCGATGCCGTAGTCGAACTGGCCGGCGGCGTAGACGATGTCCGCGTTCGTCGGGTCTACCTCGATGACGTTGTCGTAGAAGCATTGGCCGCCGCAGTAGTCCTCGACCTTGTCCCCGGTCTCGGAGTCACCGGGGAGCTGTGTCCAGCTCGCGCCCTGGTTGGTCGACTTGAAGACCTCGGATGGGTGGTGCCCCGCCGCGTCCCGCCAGTCCAAGCCCGCGTAGAGGGTCGCGGGCTGCCCGACGGGATGCGAGATCCCGATCGAGAAGCGCGTCTGATTCGCCGCGAAGTCGCCGGCCGGAAGGCCGGTCATGATCGGCGCCCACGTGGCGCCGGCGTCAACGCTCTTGTACATCGCGTCGCCCCAGAACGAGGCGTACAGGATGCTCGTGTTCTGGGGGTCCATCTCGATATCGGTGGCGCCGTTGGCCTGCGATACGGCTTCCTTCAAAAGCGTCCAGGTGACTGCGCCGTCCTTTGACTCCCAGATCCCGAACCGCGAATGGATCGGTGGCGTCGTCCGCCGTGCACCGCCGCGGCCGCGCAGCACCGTCGCGTAGAGGTGGTTCGGATTCGCGGGATCGACGATGAGACGAGAGACCGAGACCGCGACGAAGAAGTCGCCCGAGACCTGCCGCCAGTGCATGCCGCCGTCGGTCGACTTCAGGATGCCGTCGCCGAAGTAGCTATCGCCGGAAAGAGCCCCTTCGCCGGTTCCGGCATACACGATCGCGTCGTTCGAAGGAGCGATCGCGAGGGCCCCGATCGAGAGCGAATCCTGGTCATCGGTCTGAGGCGACCACGTTCCGCTCACGGCGTCATAGAGCCAGATTCCGCCCTGGGCGGCGCCAAGGATGAACTGGCCGTTGCTCTTCCGGATCGCCAGAGCAGCGATCCGACCGCTCATCGCGCCAAAGGCCTGCCGCCCGGGGGTGCGGAGGCCCGAAACGATCGGGTTCGGTCCCAGTGCGGCCCAGTTGGCGACGAATGTGGCCGGTCCGGAGGGCGGTGCGCCCTTCTTCTTGAGCTGGTCCGCGGCTTTCGCGGCCGCGGCACGTGCTTTGGCGGCATCGTGCTCGCTCAGTGGGTTGTCGCCTGCGGTTCGGCGGGTAATGAAGGCGATGTCGCGCTGCTGAAGGATCTCTTCGGTCGCCTCATCGAACGTGGGCATCTGCGCGCCAGGCAGAAAGATCGGATCATCGCCGGTCCTCGGTGGGGTCGGACCCTGCGCGCTCGCCGGAACGGTGAGGATGCTCGAGAGGACGAGGGTGATCGCGACCGAGAGCGCGCCCGCGCGAATCACGCGCGGAAGTAGATAGTGCACTGCGCCCCTCCCCAATGTAAGAGCGCGCGTCCCTACGGCGGCGCTCTTCGGTGTCCGCGAAATCGTCGTGCGACGACGCACACCTGTCAAGGTGAAGGGCGCTTACGCGACCGCTGCACAAGGGTTTCGCAAAACCTGCAGCCGGCAGGTCGGTCGCGTTACATCGCGGTCGTGGCGACCGGGGCTAGGAGGAAGCGGGACGCTTTGGCGCGAGCATAGCGCCGGACTGAACACGTGTGTGCTCGACGAGACGTTGGTGGCGGTAATCGTGGACGGCGATCTCGTGCTCGTTGCGGCGCTGACTTGCCGCCGCGAGCGCGGACATCGAGCCTTCTTCCGTCACCACAAAACAAACGCGACAGCCTTCGAAACGACAGGGGAAACCGCCTGATCTCACGCGAGCCACCTTTCCGGCCGACCAGCGGCCCGCGCGCAGATGAAGTGTAAGGGCCATGTGGTCATGCGCCGGAGCAGCGCGGTGCCAAAGGTTCGCGGGGCTCGAGGCGGGACGCGACTAGCCGATGACTTCGACGCTTCGGCGAATCACGCGCGTCGCGCTAAGACCAGAGAGCGCCGTCGGACGGATGAGCTCCCATTTGTGTTCGCTCGCTGCGCCCGTCGGACAGTACGCCCACTTTCCTTCGACGACTGTGATCGGCGAACGCGTCGCTGCTCGATCGGTGATCGGTGTCACGTGCTTCGGCTCTCCGCAGCGGTACTCGATCATTGGCTCGCTCATCCCCGGCCTACTTCCCACCGTATTGCCTGCCTGGCTAGCACTCAGGCTACGCCAGTTTTGGAGACTTGCAGGTCAGCGAACGGTAAATGCAGGAAAGACCATCGTTGCGGGAGATTTCCGGTCTTCATGCCTGGCGCGATGACTTCTTACCGGCGCTCAGGCTAGGCCACGGCGTCCTGAGACTCGTGCCCAGGGCACGGAATCGGCCCCTCGCGATATCGCTCAGAGCCACCGCCGGCGTTACCGCTTGCCATTCATGCGGCCGACTCACGGTGTCGGCGGGGCAAAAGCACCATAGGCCGTCTTGCTTGGTCACTCGGCCTTGTGATCGGGGATCGGTGCGGTGGGCTCTGGCGACACAGATCAGGCCGATCATCAAACGAGGCGGCATGCCAAAGAAACGCGCCGCGCGCGCGCGCGTTAGGGGTGGACCACAACTTCAACTTCGGCGCGACTGCGGTCACGGCAGGAGGTGGCGTCGCCAGCCTGTGAACTGGGCGACGCGGTTCACCGACCCGCGGCTGACTGCTCGTTAAGAAACGGTATGACCACGGCCGAGAGTGCGGGCGCGCTTCCCATCGTGTAGTGCGTCACACCCGGCAGGATGGCGAGCTGTGACTTCGGGCGTCCGGAACCATCCCAACCCGGGTCTCGCTTACCGCCGCCCAGAAGCCCGAAGACTTCGACGGCGTGCGCCGGCGGGAAGATGTCCGCGTCCCCCGCGACCACCAGCGTGGTCGCCTCGATCTTGGCGACCTCTTTCGAGAAATCGAAGTCCTTCGCCATCCCCTCACCTATCTTGGCGAGGAGCCTCGGCCAGTCCTCGGGCCGCGGCGCGATGCTGGCATAGAGCTGGTACATCGGCGTCTGCTTCATCGCCTCCGCCGCCTCTGCAGTGACCTGCTTCTGCTGGGCGAGGATGTCGGGATAGAACGCGTCGCGCCGGATCGGCGTGGAGACGACTACGAGTCTGCCGACGAGCTCAGGATGCTTGATGGCCGTCAGGAGCGCGACGCCGCCGCCCAGCGAGAAGCCCATCAGGTCAGGGCGCTCGAGCTTCAGGTGTTTGATCAGAGCCGCGATGTCGTCGGCCATCAGCTCGGGGCTGAGCGGTCGATCGATGTCGGCCGTGCGGCCGTGGCCCTGCAGGTCGACAGCGATGACCTGGCGGCCTTTGGCGAGCGCAGGGAGGTTCGGCCCGAACATCGAGATCGCACCGAGACCGCCGTGGAGCAGGATGAGCGGTGCGCCCGTCCCGTGGATCTCGTAATAGAGCTTGATGCCGTTCACGTCGGCGTACTGGCCGGCGGCTTTCGTCTCTTTGCCCTCTGCGACGGAAGTAGAAGCCATATCTCGTATCTCCCCCTGTGTTGTCTAATTCAACTGAGGCGAACCTAATCGTCTCCCGAACACGACTTCCGGGCAAACTTGGGTGATGGTCGCCGCAGCACCAGGCCTCGCGGCATCTTCTGCGTACCGCGGCAACATATGGCGCCTCTTCACCGTTCAGGCGCTCCTCATGTTCATCCTGTGGGTGCCCATCTGGGTGGTCTTTCTTCAGCGGAAGGGCTTGGGCCTGACCCAGATCGGGCTGCTCGAAGGATTCGCTTGGGTCCTGACCGCCGCGCTGGAGGTGCCGAGCGGAGCGATCGCCGATCGCTGGGGTCGTAAAGCGTCGATCGCGATGGGGGCGTTCCTTTATTCGGTCGCGATGTTCCTCATCCTCGCGGAGGCGCTCTCGCCCGCATTCCTTTTGGGCTACGCGCTCTGGAATTCCTCGACGGCGTTCGTCAGCGGCGCCGACTCGGCCCTGCTGTACGACAGCCTGAAAGCGGGCGGCCGCACGTCCGAGGCGCCGAAGCAGAACGGGCGATACGCGGCGATCTAGCAGGCGTCACAGGGCATCGCGTCCGTGGTCGGTGCGGCGCTCGCGACGATCGACATGACGTTGTGCTTCACCATCTGCGGGCTTGGGGGCCTCGCCGCGACCGCGCTCGTGCTCACCGTGAAGGAGCCACCACGACACGGGGACGACGGTGAGAGCCCGCTCGGCTACTGGAAGAACCTCAGCACGGCGATAGGCATCGCGGCCCGCCGTCCGCTCGTCCGCGCTCTGCTGGTGTTGAACGCGGCGATCCTCGTTATGCCGCTGGTCGTCTACTACGTGCTTCTTCAGCCGTATGCCATTGGCGTCGGGGTGCCGCTCGCGTCGCTTGGCATCATCGTGCTTGCCGTCCAGGTGACCACGGTCGCCGCTTCGTGGCTCGCGCACAGAGTGGCGGGACGCGTAGAGCTCACGACCATCGTCGCGGCAGGTGTCGCGGTGCTGCTCGCCGCGGCTGGGACCCTCGGAGCGTTCCCATCGATCCCGTCGGTCGCGCTCATGCTCGCGATCGCGCTCGTACCGGCGCTCGTCGGACCGCTCCTGACGGCGCGAATCAACGACCTCATCCCCAGTGCGCAGCGCGCGACCATTCTTTCCCTCGGTGCGCTCCTGTTCGAGCTGGGGCTCGCGGTCGCCATGCCGCTCCTGCTCGCGTTCGCGGACAGACTGGGCGCCCCGGCTGCGACCGGACTCTCCGCGGCGCTGTGCGCGGTCATCGTCATCCCGCTCTTGATCGTGTTGCGCGCGGCCGAGCGTCACCCTGCGGCGGCGGCGCGCACCACCTGAGGTCGCAGAGGGCGAGCACACCGACGCCGAAACAGAGGCGTTTGCCTAAGGCTGCAACCGCTGACGGCGCCAGCTTCCATCCGTGAGCTTCAGATAGCCGAGCCGGTCGTGCAGCCTGTTCGCGCGACCCTGCCAGAACTCGATCGTGGTCGGCGCGACGCGGTATCCGCCCCAGCGCGGCGGGCGCGGGATCGGCTGGCCACGGTAGCGCTTACTCACCTGGCGCACGCGCCGCTCAAGAAGCTCGCGCGAAGCGATAGCGCGACCCTGCCTCGAAGCGACCGCGGCGAGACGGCTGCCGCGCGGTCGGCTCATGAAGTAGTCGTCCGATTCCTTCGCCGAGATGCGGCGTACGGTGCCCTCGACGCGGACCTGTCGGTGGAGTTCGGGCCAGATGAAGACGAGCGCGGCACGAGCGTTCGCCGTCAACTCTCGGCCCTTACGGCTGTGGTAGTCGGTGAAGAAAAGGAAACCGCGCTCGTCGACCCCGCGCAGAAGCACGGCGCGGGCCGAGGGCCGCCCGCCCGGTGTGGCCGTTGCGACCGTCATGGCATCCGCCCAGGCGCCGCCTGCCGTGCGCGCGTCGGCCAGCCACGTCAGGAATTGACCGACCGGATCTTCGCGGGGCGAATGTTCGTTCAGCGCGCGCGGCACCCGGGATAGCATCGCATCACATCAACGGCGCACGACGCTTCCTCAGGGCCGAAGACTCCAGCCGCAGGTGTCGCCGCGAAACGGCCATGAGCCCCGCGCTGTTCAACGAGCTTTCGGCGTGTTCCGCCGATTTCGCGACCCTAGCACTTGCCACTGCGCGTGGTTCGCGGCCCTGGGCCGGTTCGCCCTTCGAACCGCGGCCTAGAACGGGGCGGCCTTGGGAGTGGAAGACACGCGGGCCGCGGATGCGCTGGGCACGACCTACCCTTTTGCAGATGACCGGCAGCGAACCGGCGGGCAGCGAGCGGTACGGTGGCGGCGCGATCGTGATCCACGATTACGACCCACGATGGCCCGCCCGATTCGCCGAGGAACGAGCGCGAATCCAAGCAGCGCTCGGCGACCTGGTCGTCACGATCGAGCACATCGGGAGCACGTCCGTCGTCGGCCTGGCGGCGAAGCCGATCATCGATCTGCTCGTCGGCGTGCGTGGTTTGGACGAGGCACGTGCCGCCGCGGTCCAGCCGATGCGCGCACTCGGCTACGTCTACGTCGCGGAGTACGAGAGTTGGTTGCCGGACGAGATGCTCTTCCGCAAAGGCCCGCCGGGACCCTGGACGCATCACGCACATCTCATGGAACCCACGGGCGGACGGTGGGAGGAGTACACGCTGCCGCGCGACTATCTTCGGAGGAACCCCGAAGTCGCTCGAGCGTACGGACAGCTCAAGAAATCGCTCGCACTCGTATTCGAGGATGACATCGCAGGCTTTCGTCGGGCAAAGCGACCCTTCCTGGAGGTGATCCTCAAGCGCGCGCGAGAGGAACGAGCACGGACGTAAGGTCGGCCTCGGCTAGCCCACGATCCCTTCGGCGGCGCACTCCGCGGCTCGTCTCTG
>VBDX01000116.1 GCA_005881885.1 Chloroflexota bacterium | reverse complement strand
CTGGCCGCTCCCGGCGGAGGCCGGCGCCGCGGCCGGCGACGCCGCGCTGGACGGAGGCGTTGACGGGGCGACCGGGCCCAGGCAGGCGCTCGCGAATCCGAGCGCCAGGAGCAGGAGCGCTGGGCGTCCGAGCACCGCCAAGAGCCTATTCCGCGCGGTCAGCCCAAAACAATCGATTGCCTATAATCCGGCCCGACTCCCGCCGGGGAGGACGCAAGGACAAGGAAGGGGACCACCATGATCAGAAGCCTGGCGCGTTCGCGCCTCGATCATCTATCCGCTCGTGCTGTCGCCGTGTTTCTCATCGCGGTCGCGTGCACCGGGCAGCAGACCACGCCGGCCGGCACGACGCCGACCGCGACGTTCGGAATCGGCGGCCTCGCCAGCGTCGGCGTTGAAGGACACACCGCCGTCCTCTACAACGGCAAGATCTCCGTGCTCGACGCAGGCAACAACGTCGTCCAGGCGATCGCGATACGGGACGGCAAGGTCCTGGCGGTCGGCACGACGGACCAGGTGAAGAACGCCGCCGGCTCCGGGGCGCAGCTCATCGACCTCGGTGGTCGGGTGGTCATCCCAGGCTTGATCGACGGCACGCTGCACGGCGTCCGCAACAGCAGCGACTGCTTCCTCCGTGACGTGCGTCTCGATCAGGTCTTCACCCGGGAGCAGGCGCTCTCGACGTACACGCAGAAGGCAAAGGGCCTTCCGACGGGATCCTGGCTCTACACGTGGTCGGGCTGGAACCCGAACCAGCTCGATCAGCCTGGCATGCTCACGAAGGCCGAGCTCGACAAGGTCCTTCCCGACAACCCGGTAATGGTCCAGGCGACCGGCTTCTCGGGGATCCAGGTCAACAGCCGCGCCTTGAACGCGCTCGGCTTCACCGCGAGCACGACTGATCCTGGGGTGGCGAAAGACCCGACAGGGCAACCCACCGGTCAGCTCAGCGGCACCGCCGCGGCCGCCGCACGACAGGCCATGGGCGCCCAGCTTCGCGCGCTCTCGATCGATCAGCAAGTCGAGTGCATGCGCGCCTTCATGCGGGAGGCCAACCGTGTTGGCTTGACGTCCTGGGACGATCCCGCCGGCAACGATCAGTTCGACCCGCAGGGCAGGTCGCTCGAGCTGCTTGTCGGCGACCACGGCTATCAGGCGATCAATCAGCTGCACCGAACCGGCGAGATGACCACGCGCATCGTGCTGCACTTCTCGTGCTTCACCCCGGATCCCGCGTTCGACTGCGTCAAGCGGAGCACGTACAACGCGATCAGCCTCGTCGGCGACGATTGGCTGCTCATCGGGGGCATGGGCGAGGAGCTCACGACCAATATGCCCAACGGCCTCTACCCGATGCCTGACTACCAGAACGCCGTCGACTACCTCGCGGTACAGCGCTGGAACCTCGAGCACCACGCCACAACGCCGCCCCAGCAGGAGCAAGTCACGTCGGCCTGGGAGCGCGCGGACGCGAAGTCATCGATCAAGGACCTCGGCTGGCGGATGCTTCACCCGGGCGGCGGCCCCCAATATCCGACCGCGGAGATCCTCAGCCGCCTCAAGGCGCTGAACGCGGGCGTGGTCCTCACGGACAGCGGCGGCCAGGGCCAGCAGGCCGCCCAGACGCCGCCGTACAAGCGCGCGTACGAGAGCGGCGTACGGATGTGCCTTGGCACCGACGCGCTGAACGTGGCGCCCTACCCGCCAATGTGGAATCTCTGGTACACGATCAGCGGTCATTCCCCGGATCCTGCCGTCCCAGGAGTTCCGGCGGAGCAGAGGCTCACGCGCGAGCAGGCCCTTCGGTCCGCGACCTCCAACTGCGGGTGGTTCATGCACATGGAGAACAGGGTCGGAACGCTCGAGGTCGGCCGATATGCGGATCTCGCGGTGCTGAGCAAGGACTACTGGAATGTCTCCGTCGACGACATCCGTTCGATTGTGTCCGTCCTGACCATCGCCGGTGGCAAGGTCGGCTGGGCGTCCGACGACTTCGCGAGCCTCGCACCCAAGAACTGAACCGAGCGCGTGGGGGCGCCTCGACGAGGCGCTCCCACGTATCGTGGCCCTGAAAGGAGTGCGAGTGACGGAACCGCGCATCACCATCATCGACGTCGCTCGTGCCGCAAGCGTTCATCCGTCGACCGTCTCGCGCGTGCTCAACAGGCGAGCCGAGCTGAGCCTGCTTCCGGAGACCCGGCAACGCGTGATCGCCGCCGCGCGGCGCTTGGGGTACCGGCCGTCGGCACTGGCGCGAAGCCTCCGGCTGCAGCGGACCTTCACGCTCGGGATGCTCGTCCCCAACATCGACAACCCGTTCTTCCCGCCGATCATCAAAGGCGTCGAGGACACCGCACACGCGCGCGGATACAACCTTGTGCTCTGCAACACGGAAGACTCGTCCGAACGCGAGGACGCCTATCTGCGAGTCCTCCGGGAGCGGCAGGTCGACGGCATCCTCATCGCATCGAGCTTCATGGCCGACGCGACGATCGCGGAGCTGCGGCGTGACCGGTTCCCGTTCGTTCTCGTGAACCGCGGCACGCGCGGCGCCGACGACCTCGCCGTGCTCGTCGACAACGAGAAGGGCGTCGCAGCGGCGATCGATCACCTCGTCGACCTCGGCCACCGGCGGATCGGGATCGTCGCCGGGCCGCAAACGACCATGACCGGCCGCCAGCGCCTCTCCGCCGCGCGCGTCACCCTGCGCGCTCGAGGGGTCAAGCTCGATCCCTCACTCGTCTCGGTCGCCGAGGCGTTCTCGCAGGAGGCGGGCTACCGGGCGGCGCGCCGCCTTCTTGGGGGCGTCGAGCCGCCGACCGCGGTCTTCGGCGCCAACGACCTGCTCGCGATCGGCGTCCTCCGCGCGGCGCGCGAGGCGGAGCTCGAGTGCCCGGCCGACGTGTCGCTCGTGGGGTTCAATGACATGCCGCTCACCGAATTCTTCGGCCCGCCGCTCACTACCGTGCACGTTCCCCAGCGTGAGATGGGGGTCCGCGCAGCGGACCTCTTGATCGCGCGGATCGAGGGCCAACCCGCGCATACGCGTCGCGTGACCATGGACGTGCATCTCGTCGTCCGGGGCTCCACCGCCGCCCCCTCTCGGTCTCAGCAGAAGACGGCATGAGATGAACCGGATCGTCGTCGAGGGCGCCACAAAGCGGTTCGGCTCGGGTGCCCTCACCGTGTTCGACGGGCTCGAGCTCGCCATCCACGACAGCGAGACGCTCTGCATTCTCGGACCGTCGGGCTGCGGAAAGACCACCTTGCTCCGCTGCATGCATGGGCTCGCGCACCTCGACGGCGGTCGGATCGTGATCGACGACCTCGAGGTACGCGCGCCGCGACGCAACGTCGCGATGGTCTTCCAGCACTTCGGGCTGATGCCGTGGAAGCGCGTGAGCGAGAACGTCGCATACGGCGTCGAGCTCGCGGGGTTGGAACGGCAGACCATCGACCAGCGCGTCCTCCGCTACACCGAGATGGTCGGCCTGACGGGCTTCGAGCGCTCCTATCCGTATCAGCTCTCGGGAGGCATGCAGCAGCGCGCGGGGCTGGCTCGCGCCCTTGCGCTCGAGCCGGACATCCTGCTGATGGACGAGCCGTTCGGGTCTCTGGACGCCCAGACGCGCGAGATCCTGCAGGACGAGCTCCTGCGCATTCTGCAGACGCCGGGGGTTCGAGGTGGCGGGGCCCCTTCGACCGTCGTGTTCATCACGCACTCGATCGAGGAGGCGATCGCCCTCGGCGATCGCATCGTCGTTCTCACCGCGCGCCCGGCGCGCGTGCGCGACACGATCCTCGTCGATATCCCGCGGCCACGCACCGTCGCGAGCGTCGTGGCGCACCCGCGCTTCGTCGAGCTTCGCGACCACTGCTGGCGCCTCCTTCGCGAGAGGCTTGTGGCGTGACCGTTCCTCGGGTCGGGGAGGTCAACGCGCGCGCGCGGCCGATCGCGCCCGCACGGCGGTGGTGGCGGGCGCGGCCGTCGGATGCGATGATCCGCGTCGCCTCGGTCCTCGTGGTGCTCGGCATCTGGGAGCTGTTCGGGCCGCTCCTGAATCCGATCATCCTGCGACCGCCGAGCCAGATCGTCCGAGCGTTCGCTGACCTCATCGCCAACGGCGAGCTTGGGGTCGCGATGGTGCAGAGCATGCGCGTCTTCGGGGCCGGGCTTGCGATCGCGCTCGCCGCCGGGATCACCCTCGGGATCGTCTCAGGGCGCTCGCGCGTGATCTACAACGTCCTCGACCCATGGATCAGCGCGCTCTATTCAGTGCCGTCGGTCGCGCTCGTTCCGCTGATCGCCGTCGCGTTCCAGTACTCGGGCGACGCGCCACGAGTGGCGACGGTCGTGCTCTTCGCCATCTTCCCGATCCTCATCAACACCCAGCAGGGTGTGCGCAACGTCGACCCGGGCCTCCTCGAAGTGGCGCGCGCCTTCAACACCAGCGAGCGCCGGCTCTGGGGCGACGTCATCGTCCCGGCGGCGATGCCCTTCATCCTCGCGGGGATCCGCCTGGCGATAGGGCGAGCTCTTATCGGCATGATCATCGCGGAATTCCTCGTCGGCCTTGCGGGCCTCGGCTACCTGATCATCGTGTACCAGAACACATTCCGGATCGACAAGATGTTCGTGCCTGTCATCGTCGTCGCCGCGTTCGGCATCGCGCTCATGGGTCTCGTGCAGTTCGTCGAGAGCCGCGTCGCGCCGTGGACGCGACGCGAGCAGTAGCAGGAGGGGCGAAACATGCGACACCAGCTCGCACTCGGCGTCATCCTCGCGACCATCCTCGGGGCGTGTGCCGGAGGTGGCGGCACGACCGCGCCGACCGCCTCCCCGGCAGGTAGCCCGACGGCGACCGTGGCCACGAAGGCGACCTGCCAGCCAACGTCGCTGAAGATCGCAGTCCCGGTGACGCCGCCGAACGTCGTGCACCTTCCGCCGTACGTCGCGCAGGAGCTCGGCTACTTCAAGGATGAAAACCTGACTGTCGAGCTCGTGCGATTCGAGGGCGGGGTCGGCGCACTGCGGTCGATGGCCGCGGGCGGCGTGAACATGGCGGGCACGTCCACCGAACCGGTTATCAGCGCGATCGCTCAGGGCGTCGCGGTGAAGATCGTCAACACCTATTCACCGAATATCAGCCAGGTCTTCGCGGTTCGAGACACCATCAAGACCCCGGCGGACCTCAAGGGAAAGAAGATCGGTATCCAGGAGCCGGGTGGGTTCGCCGACGCGCTGTCGCATGCGTATCTACAGAAGAACGGGATCAGCGCGTCTGACGTCCAATTCGTGACCACAACGACGGCGGCGCGAGTGCAGCAGCTTGTCTCTGGTGGCACCGACACCGCGATCCTGCACGTCGATCAGGTCCTCACGGTCAAGAAGACCGCTCCCAATATCGCGGTGCTGGCCAACATGTGGGAGGTGCTCACGGATTACCAGTACGCGGTCTATGCCGTTCCGACCGCTGAGGCGAAGAGCGCAACGACCGAGTGCATGCTCCGCGCGGTCATCCGCGCGAACCGGGCGATGTACGACCCGACGCTTCGTTCGCGGATCCTTGACATGGCCGTCCGCGAGACGAAGGCCGACCGCGACGTCGTCGAGGCGGCCTACAAGACCCTCGAGAGCGGCAAGGCCTGGCCCCAGAACGAAGGCATCCCGCAGAAGAACATCGAGGGCACGGTGAAGAGCCTCCTCGATCTCAAGCAGATCGACCGGACGATCTCGTTCGCGGACGCGGTCGACCTGACGCTCTCGAACAAGATCGTCGCGCAGCTCGGAAAGAAGGATTGGCCGTACTGAACTGGGAACGCAACGGATGACGCGGCTCGTCGACCTCACACAACCATGGGGTGATCGGATGCCGACGTGGCCGCAGTTCGCGTCCATCGAGGTGACCGACATCACCACGCATCACCGCGATGGGAAAAGCACCGTGCTGGTGAAGACGAACATGCACACCGGCACGCACATCGACGCACCCATCCATTACTGGCCGACGGGCAAAGATCTCGGCGCGATCCCTGTCCAGGACCTCTACGGCACGGCGCTGGTGATCGACCTGCGGCCGATCACCAAGCCGTGGTCGTACTACTCGATCAAGGACGTCCTGGGCTGCCTGCCGAAGGGCGAGGAGATCCGCGAGGGCGACATCGTCCTTCTCTACACCGGGTGGGATCGGTACAACTGGACGAAGGCCACGCGGGACGACGTCATGTACTTCGACCGCCACCCCGGTCCTCAGCCCGAGGTCTGTGACTACCTGATCGACAGGCGCGTCAAGATGATCGGCGCCGATCTCGCCTCGATGGATCACTCGCTGCACGTGCGGGTCCGCCACTTCCGACCCGATCTCGTGAAGGAGTACGAGAAGCAGACCGGGAAGCCGGTCGAAGAAACGCTGCCGATGAAGGACTTCGAGCACATCCACTACCACATGGCCAAAGAGAACATCCCGATGCTCGAGAACCTCGGAGGCGAGCTGGCGGACGTGGCGGGACGGCGCGTCGCCGTCGGCGCTTTCCCGTGGCGGTGGATCGGCGGTGAGGCCTGTATCTGCCGCGTCGTCGCCTTCCATGCGTTCGAGGTCAAGGAAGTCCCGTGTCCCTCGCCGGGGTCCGACGAGGTCCTGTGCCGCGTACGGGCGATCGCGATCTGCGGCACGGACGCCGAGATCATCGAAGGGACCTTCAAGGGCCGGTGGCCGAAGGCCTATCCGTTCATTCCGGGCCACGAGTGGTCAGGCGAGGTCGTCGAGGCGGGGGCGATCGCACGCCAGTTCGGCTTCGTTCCGGGCACACGCGTCGCGGGCACTTCGCACTCGGGGTGCGGCTACTGCCGTATGTGCCGGATCGGCCGCTACAACCTTTGCCTCAATTACGGCCGCGAAGACCTGGGGCACCGGCAGTACGGCCACTACACGCAGGGCGCGTATGCGGAATTCGTGACGCAAACGATCAAGAGCGTCTTTGTGATCCCCGACGCGATGCCCTTCGACGTGGCCGCGCTCTGCGACACGGCATCGATCGCGCTCCACTCGGTCAAGCGCGCCCACATCGATCCCGGCGACACGGTGGCTTCCGTCGGGTCGGGCGGCATGGGCATCCTCGTCGGCATGTGCGCTAGGGCGCTCGGCGCGGCGCGCGTGCTCGTGGTCGGCGGCGGGAAGCGCCTCGAGCGCGCCGCGGCGCTCGGCTTCGAGACGATCGACTACCACGGCGGCGACCCGGTGGCCCGTGTGCGCGAGCTGACGGCAGGTCTCGGGGCGGACGTCGCCGTCGACTCCGCCGGCACGAAGGACTCCGTGCGGCAGGCGATCGGCATGGTCCGCAAGGGCGGACGGGTCGCCTTCACCGGGATCCCCAAGGAGCCGTCCTCGATCGACTTCCAGAAGATCGTGCTCGAGGAGATCGATCTTTATGGCGTGCGGGCGAACCGCAACACCATGGAGGAGATCATCCCGCTCATGGCCGACGGCCGGATCCCCGCGGCAAAGCTGATCACTCACCACTTCAAGCTCGCCGATTTCGGCGACGCCCTCCGTACGTTCAACGAGCGCGTCGACGGGGCGTTGAAAGTTATCGTGGAGCCCTAGTGGGCGTCGACGTACGTGGATCGGTCGGCACGCTCATCCGCACACGACGCGCCGTGCGCAAGTTCAAGCCGGGGCTCGTGCCGGATGCCGATGTGAACGAGATCCTCGAGGCCGCCCGCTGGGCGCCCTCGCCCGCGAATCGCCAGCCCGCCCGCTTCATCTGGGTGAAGAGCTCATCGGTCAAACATGAATTGCAGCAGCTCGCGAAGGAATCAAAGGAGCTCTCTGCCTACTGGGATCCGATCTTCCGCCCCGACGGCCCGAGCGGGCTGATCAACGACCTCGAGACCCCGGAGGTCATCGCCGTCATCGCGGATCCCTCCAGGAGCCTGACGAACGTCCATGCCGACAACGGCTTCGAGTGGGCCGCCGCGATGGCCATCTACGCGATGTGGTTGCGGGCGTACTCGCTCGGGTACGGCGCGGTCTTCGTCCAGCACTGGATCACCGAGAAGGCGAAGAAGGTCCTCAACGTCCCGCTTTCGTGGACATTCCTCGGGACGTTCACCTTCGGCCATGCCGCGGAGGCGCCCACCGCCGATCGGCTTCCGATCGACCAGCTCGTCTACGTCGACCGGTATCCCGGTCGACCTCGCGCATGAAGAGCGTTGCGGTCGCCTCACGGGGGCCGGGGAGCGGAGTCCCCCGACTCATGCGTGCGGTCGTCTTCACCGGCCCGAACGCGTTCGCGCTGCAGGAGGTGCCGACTCCGCGGGCCGGTGCGGGCGAGGCGCTCGTCAGGGTACGGGCATCGATGGTCTGCGCCACCGACGCGAAGATCCTCGCCGGAAAGTTCCCGGCGACGCGTTTCCCCCACGTGCCTGGTCATGAGTTCGCCGGCGACGTCGTGGACTCGGCGGATGAGCGCGTCCCCGCCGGGACCCGCGTCGGCGTGGAAGTGCACGTTGGCTGTGGGACGTGCGAGCGCTGCCGCGAAGGGATGTACACGCTCTGCCTCAACTACGGAAAGCGCGAGACCGGGCATGCGCACGTCGGCTTCACGATCGGTGGCGGTCTTGCCGACTACGCCGCCGTCCCCATCGCCGCGTTGCACACACTTCCCGAGCACGTGACGTTCGACCAGGGCGCGTGGACCGACAACCTCGGGGTCGCGCTCTGGGCGATCGAGCGCGGGCGGCTCCGGGCGGGAGAGCGTGTCGTCGTCATTGGCCCCGGCGCGATCGGTCTCTGCGCGACGCAGCTCGCCCGCGCGCTCGGGGCCGGGCGAGTCACGCTCGTTGGTCGAGGCAAACGCCTGGCCCGTGTCCGCGACATGGCCGACGAGGTCGTCGACGCCGCGGACGTAGCGCGACTCCACGGGACCGCGGACCTGGTCGTTGAGTTCGCTGGGACGGCCGACGCGGCCCGCGATGCGATCGCGGCCGCCCGCCGCGGCGGTCGCGTGGTGCTGGGCGGCGCCACCGGAGCCGGCGTCGAGCTAACCGGCGTCGACCTTTCGACGATCGTGCGCGGGAACCTCGACGTCCTCGGCTCGCTCGCCAACCCGAAGGGCGTCTCGGGCCGCGCGCTCGAGTTGCTGTCGCAGGGCAAGATCGACGTGACGAGTCTCGTCACGCATCACTTCCCGCTCGAACGGTTCGAGGATGCGTGGCGCACGTTCATGGAGCGCCGCGAGGGCGCCATCCGCGTGATGCTCCATCCGCAGGCCGGCACATGACGATCGATCGCGCGACCGCCCTGGAGCTCTACCGGGTGATGCGGACCATCCGTTCGTTCGAGGAGCGATCGACGCAGCTTTTCGGCGAGAACAAGATCTGGGGGACGATCCATAGCTACGCCGGGGAAGAGGCGATCGCCGCAGGCGTGTGCGCGCACCTGCGCGACGACGACTGGATCACAAGCACGCACCGCGGACACGGTCACTGCATCGCGAAAGGAGCGGACCTCGGGAAGATGTTCGCCGAGCTCCTGGGAAGAGAGACGGGGTACTGCCGTGGACGGGGCGGGTCGATGCACATCGCCGACACGTCCAAGGGCAACCTCGGCGCAAACGGCATCGTCGGCGGGGGGATCCCGATCGCGACCGGCGCCGCGCTCACCGCACAGCAGCTCGGCACGGACCAGCTCGCGGTCTCGTTCTTCGGCGACGGCGCGGCCAATCAGGGCACCTTCCACGAGTCGCTCAACCTGGCCGCGATCTGGAAGCTTCCGGTGATCTACGTGTGCGAGAACAACCAGTACGCGGAGAGCCTCCCGGTGAAGCGTGCATTCGCCGTCGAGGACATCGCAGTGCGCGCCTCCGGCTACGGGATGCCCGGCCTGCGCGTCGACGGTCGCGATGTGCGGAAGGTCCACGAGGCCGCGGGCGAGGCCGTGGGACGGGCGCGGTCAGGAAAGGGGCCGACTCTCTTGGTCGCCGACTCCTACCGCCACGAAGGCCATTACTACGGCGACCCGCGCAAATACCAATCGAAGGACGAGATCGAAGGCTGGCGCAAGCGTTTCGACCCGATCGCCGACGCGCGCGCCTGGATCGTTGCCGACCGGCTGGCCGGCGAGGCAGACCTGGAGGCGATCGATCGCGGCGTCGCGCAAGAGATCGATCGCGCCGTCGCGTGGGCGGAGCAGGGTCCGCCGGCGTCGCCGATCAAGCTTCCCGAGGACGTGTATGCCACCTAAGACCGCGACTACCACGGAGCCGAGGCCGGGGGCCGGGGGGCAGAGCTCCTCGACTCGCGAGATGTTCTACAACGAGGCGCTGAACGAGGCGCTCCGCCTCGAGATGGAGCGCGACGAGCGCGTGATCGTGATCGGCGAGGACATCGCCGAACATGGCGGCGCCTTCCAGGTCACCGCCGGTCTGCTGGACCGCTTCGGCCCGACCCGCATCCGCCAGACTCCAATCAGCGAGATCGGCATCGTCGGGGCGGCGGTCGGCGCCGCGCTGACCGGACTGCGTCCGATCGTCGAGCTCATGTACGTCGACTTCTCGGGCCTCGCGATGGACCAGATCGTGAACCAGGCTGCGCAGAACCGCTTCATGTTCGGCGGGCAGGCGCGCGTGCCGATGGTGCTCCGCACCCAGGGCGGCTCAGGCCGCGGCAACGCGGCGCAGCACTCCAAGTCCCTGGAGGCGTGGTTCGCGCACGTCGCGGGACTCAAGCTCGTCATGCCCGCGACGCCGGCGGATGCGAAGGGACTCCTCACTGCGGCGATCCGGGACGACAACCCGGTGATCTTCCTCGAACACAAGCTCCTCTATCGCACCAAAGGCGCGGTACCCGAGGGCGAGCATGTCGTGCCGCTCGGTCAGGCCGACATCAAACGCGAAGGGACCGATCTCACGATCGTGACCTGGTCGCGCGAGGTGTTGTTCGCTCTGGAGGCGGCCGCGACGCTCGCGGACCAGGGCATCGCGGCGGAGGTCGTCGACGTACGGACGCTCGTCCCGCTCGACAAGGCCAGGATCCTCGCATCCGTGCGCAAGACCCACCGCGTGCTCGTCGTTCACGAAGCGATCAAGCGTGGCGGGTATGGCGCGGAGATCGCCGCGATGATCGCCGAGGAGGCGTTCGACGAGCTCGACGCGCCGCCTAAGCGTCTCGCCGGTCTCGATACGCCGATCCCGTATGCCCAGCACCTCGAGAAGAGCGTGGTCCCGCAGGCGGGTGACATCGTCGCGGCCGCGAAGGAGCTCGTCGGCTGAGCGTCACGCGCGTCATCCTCCCCAAGCTCGGGCTGACGATGGACGAGGGGCGCATCGTCGCGTGGCACAAACGCGAAGGCGACGCCGTCGCGGCGGGCGAGGTCCTCTTCGAAGTCGAGACCGACAAGGCCACCATGGAAGTGGAGTCACCCGCCGCCGGGACCCTCCGCCGCATCCTTTATTCCGCCGACTCCTCCGCTCCGGTCGCGACAGTCATCGCGCTGATTTCTGACACGGCAGACGAACCTTTGCCCTCGGAGTTGCTCGGGGCTGAGCTTCCGAAACCCTCTCTACGCGCCGACCCCCAGCCTTCGTCGGCTGGGGGTCCCCCCGGCGCGCGGGGGCCCTCGGAAGCTCAGCCCCTCGCGGAGTCATCCGAGGATCGCGTCCGCTCCTCTCCTGCGGCCCGCAAGCGGGCACAGGACCTTGGAATCGAAATCTCAAGCGTTCGTGGCTCGGGTCCCGGCGGGCGGGTGACGATGGAAGATGTCGAGACCGCATCGACCTCGCCCGCCGCTCCTTCTGGCGAGCGTCGCGAGCCTCTCTCGCGCATGCGCCGCGCCATCGCCGAGCGAATGACGCGCAGCGTCCGGGAGCAGCCGCAGTTCTCGATCTCCCGCGACGTCGACATGAGCGCCGCGAACGAGGCGCGCACGAAGGCCGGCGCCTCGTATACCGACGCGATCGTCGCGGCGTGCGCCAAGGCGCTGCGCGATCATCCCCGCCTGCGTGGGCGAATCGAAGATGACGCCCTGGTCATCTCCGACGCCATCCACGTCGGTATCGCGATCGCGCTCGATGACGGCCTCCTCGTCCCGGTATTGCGCGACGCCGACCGAAAGGACCTGAGCAAGCTGGCGCGCGAGCGCGAGCGGCTCGAGCAGCACGCGCGCGCGGGCAAGCTCGCGGAGCACGAGCTTGGCGGAGCGGTCTTCACCGTCTCGAACCTCGGCACGCTCGGCGTCGACCGGTTCACGGCGATCGTGAATCCGCCGGAGGCCGCGATCCTCGCGCTAGGCCGGGTGACCGATCGTGTGATCGCAAAGGACGGGAGCGCGCTGGTCCGCCCGGTCGCCACGCTGACCCTGTCCGTCGACCACCGCGTCGCCGACGGCGCGACGGCGGCTCGCTACCTCACCGCGGTCGCGGAGCGACTCGAGCGCGCCGACCTGTGACCGTCGAGACGGCCAATCGGGTCCAGCTCGCTGCGGCGCACTGGAAGCCACGCTTCGTCGCGAACGGCATCGACGTCAACGACTTCGAGCAGGTTCTGGCCGCGACGGTCGAGTGGCGTGACTGGGCGCCGAATTGGAAGCGAGTGGGCGATGGACACCGTGTGCTCGCCGACGAAGCGGAACGCGCGGGCCGTCTCGTGACGGCAGCGGCCGCCTACCAGCGCGCCGCGTGGTCGTACCACCTCGGCAAGTTCCTCTGGTTCGAGGACCTCCCACTGCACGACGCGCTGCGCGAGCGCACGGTGGCCACGTACGCGAAGGCGTTGCCACACCTCGACCCGCCCGGCCGGCGCATCGAAGCGCCATTCGAAGCCGCGGTCATCCCTGGGATCCTGCGCCGGCCTCGCGACGTTCCCCAGCCTCCGCTCGTCCTGCTCGTCCCCGGGCTCGACTCGGTGAAGGAAGAGCTCTACGCGATCGAGAACGAGTTCCTTCGGCGTGGCCTCGCCACGCTCACGATCGACGGCCCGGGGCAGGGGGAGAACGCGCCGCGCTTTCCGATACGCGCCGACTGGGCGAGCGTGATCACTCCGCTGCTCGATCACCTCGCGACCGAGGGCGCGAGCGTGGATCTCGGCCGCGTGGGCCTGATGGGAATCAGCATGGGCGGCATCTACGGGCCGCGCGCGGCGGCAGAGGAGAAACGGCTACGTGCTCTCGTCGCGCTCGCCGGGCCGTACGACCTCTCCGAGTGCTGGGCCGCGCTCAACCCGCTCACTCGGGGCGGGTACGTCTTCTACACCAAGTCCCGCGACGAGAACGAGGCGTTCGAGCGATCGAAGGCGCTCACGCTCCGTGGCGTGCTCAAGGATGTGACGTGCCCGCTGCTCGTGATACACGGCGGCAAGGACCGGCTCTTTCCGCCGGAGCAGGCCGAACGTATCGTGCGCGAGGCGCCCAACGCGACGCTCTTGCTTTACCCCGAAGGCAATCACGTCTGCAACAACATCCCGTACAAGTACCGCCCGGCGATGGCCGACTGGATGGCCGAACAGCTTCGCTGAGAGGACTCTACCTTGTAATACATAGTAGTTGCTGCTAGTCTGCGGTGATGGCCGTCGACATCACCCAGATGCGCAAGGGGCTGTTGGAGTTCTGCGTGTTGGCGCAGCTTGAGGGCGAGCCCCGCTACGGCTACGAGCTGGTGCAGAGACTCGGCGAGGTCGACGGAATGCTGACCAGCGAGGGGACCATCTATCCGCTCTTAGCGCGCCTCCATCGAGAAGGTCTCGTCGCCGTCGAGCGGCGTCCGACGACGAGCGCCGGCCCGCCGCGGAAGTACTACCGGCTATCGGCACCCGGCCACCGAGCGCTCACGTCCTTCAGACGGGAGTGGGCGACGCTTCGAACGGCTATCGATCGAACGCTACAAGGAGGTGCGCGATGAGCGCTCCGCACGCGACCGCCATCATCGAGGGGTACCTAGCACGGCTCGACCTTGGACTGGGTGGTTCCGATCCCCAGCGCCGCCGTGAGCTCGTCGAGGACGTTCGTGCGCACTTCGCGGAGGCACGGGCCGCGCTCGCCGACGAAACGGACGAGGATCTCCTTGCGATATGTGACCGGCTCGGCGAACCGGCCGATCTTGCGCGTGAAGTTGGCTCCACCACAGTCGTGGCGCAGCCGGCGGCCTCAGCACCCTACGTCTGGAGCTGGCTCGAGGTAGCGGCGATCGCGCTCACGGTCATGGCCTGGCCGGTCGGCGCCATCCTGATGCTGCTCTCTCGGGTCTGGACACGACGCGAGAAGGTGATCGCGACGGCGATCGGGGCGGTCACGTTCGCGATGGGGTTCCCGCTCTCGGCACCGTTCGTTGGGCCCGTCGTTGGGACGCTCGTGCCGTCGCTGGGGAGTGCCGCGCCGCTCTTTGTCGGAACACTCGGGTCACTTCCGCTTGTGGCGGCTGCGTACCTGGCATATCGGCTGACACGAACGAACTCCCCAAGGGTTCGGCTCGCCTAGTCCCGCCCGGGCGCGAGGACGCGTCCCGGGCGCGCGCCGGTGTGCTCGCCGTCGCGCAGCACCTGATCTCCGTTCACAAAGACATGGACCATCCCGGTCGCGTATCTGTGCGGATCCGCGTATGTCGCGTGTTCGCCGATCGACGAGGCGTCGAAAGCGACGATGTCGGCGAAGTAACCGCGCGCGAGACGCCCCCGCTTGGCCAGGCCGAGATTCTCAGCAGGAAAGCTCGTGAGTCGTCGGATCACGTCCTCGAGCGAGGCAAGGCCTTCGTCGCGAACGTAGTGGCCCAGTAACCGCGCGAACGTGCCGTACGCGCGCGGATGCGGATTCGACTTGAGGAAGACGCCTTCCGGCGCGGGCGCGCCCTCATCTGAGCCGAAGCTCATCCACGGGAGCGCGACCTGACGGCGCAAATTGTCCTCGGAGGCCACGAAGTAGCAGGCGCCCACGCGGCTCTCGTCCTCGACGACAAGGTCGATCGCCGCTTCCTCGGGCGAGACCGATCGAAGCCTCGCGACCTCGGCGAGCGTCTTCCCGGTGAGCTGCTTCAGCCGCGCGGTCTTGAAGGACACGAGGAGCACGCCCTCCGCGCCGCCCGCGGCGAGGTAGAGGTTCTCCCACTCCTTGCCTGGGGCACGCATCTCGCGGGCGACCCGTTCGCGCACCGCCGGATCGCGGAGGCGAACGAACCACGCCTTGAACCCGCCCTCTTGCACCCACGGAGGCATTGATGCATTCAGGCCGGTCGCGCCGGCGGTGTACGTGTACATATCCGCCGTGATGTCGAGCCCCGCGGCACGCGCGCTTTCGACGCGTTCGATCACGGCCGGGAGCTTCGACCAATTCGCTCGGCCGGCCTCCTTGAGGTGGTAGATCTCGCCGCGGACCTTCGCCCGGCGCGTGATCTCGATGAGCTCGTCTACGGCCTCGAGGAGCCGGTCGCCCTCGTTGCGCAGGTGCGAGATGTACGTGCCGCCGGTGGCTTCGGAGAGCCCGACGAGCTCGTCAGTCGACGCAAAAGTTCCCGGCGTGTAGATCAGGGCGGAGCCCACGCCGAGCGCGCCCTCCGCGGCGGCATCGCGGGCGAGCGCGCGCATCCGCTCGAGCTCAGCGGGTGTGGCGGGCCGGTCGTCGTAGCCGACCTCGTGCACGCGGAGCGTCGTCGCGCCGACGAACGAGGCGACGTTGACCGACACGCCCCGGCGGACGAGGTGCTCGAGGCCCTCGCGGAGCGTCGTCCACGGGACGTCGTACTTGATGTCCGTCTGGCGTTCGATGTGGTCCCGCCGCATCTCGTCGGTAAGCGGTCCCATGGAAGATCCTTCGCCGAATACCTCGAGCGTCACGCCCTGCCGGACGTCGCTCTGGGCTCGGCCATCGGCGATCAGCGACGGGATCGCCCAGGACAGCATGTTGATGAAACCGGGGCCGACCGCGAGGCCCGCCGCGTCTATCTCGCGGCGGCCGCGATCTCCGATCGCAGGCATCACCGCGCTGATCCGATCCCCGTCGATCGCGACATCGGCGGCGTACGGCATCCCGCCCTCGCCGTCGTACACCGTCCCGTTGCGTATGACGACGTCGTGCATCGGGCGGCCATACTAGGCAGCGGTGGCGAAGCCGCTCGCGGACATCGTCGATCGCTCGACGACCGATGAGCGCGCGCTGAAGCGCGATCTCGTCCTCGCATGCCGCATCCTCGCAGGCGAAGGGCAGGTCGACAACATCTACGGCCATGTGAGTGCGCGCTTCCCGGGGTCAGAGACGCTCTGGATGAAAGGGTCGGGCGTCGGACTCGACGAAGTGCGCGAGAAGCATCTTGTCCGTCTCGAGCTCGATGGGTCCAGGGTCGACGGGTGGCAGCGCCTCCACGAGGAGTTCCCGATCCACACCGAGATCATGCGAACGCGCCCCGAGGTCCTCGCCGTGGTCCACACCCATCCGCGGTTCAGCCTGGCCTTCGCGGCGCGCGGGCTCGAATTGCGGCCGGTCTCTCATGAAGGCGCGTACTTTTGGCCGCCCGGCGTACCCACCTTCACAGAGTTCACCGATCTCGTGCGCACGCCGGCGCAGGGGAAGGCGGTCGGTCGCGCGCTCGGAAAAGCCCGCGCGCTCTTCCTGCGCGACCACGGAATCGTGGTCGTGGGCCCGACCGTCGCCGAAGCCTGCTACGCGGCGGTGATGCTGGAGCGCGCCGCGGAGATCCAGCTCCTCGCGCAGCCGACCGCGGACGCCAAGATCCATCACACGTCTGAGGAAGAGGCGCTCCGCAAGAAGACGATCTGGTATCCCGGCGCGATCCGGGCGGCGTTCGACTACCTCGCGAGGAAGCACGGCACGGCGGAACTGCTCTAGCTCGTGTACGGACTGACACCGCGCGAGCTCGCCGCGCTGCGGCGTCTGGACACGCCGGAGCGCGTGCAGGCCTATCTCGACCGACTTCCGTATAACACCGAACCCGATGGCGACACGCTGCGCTCTCCGCGGCGTGTCCTCCGCGACGGCACTGCGCATTGCGCGGAGGGCGCGTTCTTCGCGGCGGCGGCATTTCGCGTCAACGGTCGGCCTCCGCTGCTCGTCGATCTCGAGGCCGAGGACGATGACGATCACGTGCTCGCGGTCTACCGCGATCGGGGCCTCTGGGGTTCGGTCGCGATCTCGAAGTTCTCCGGACTCCGCTTCCGCACGCCCGTGTATCGCACCGTGCGCGAGCTCGTCATGAGCTATTTCGAGGCGTACTTCAACTGGGACGGCGATCGATCCCTGCGCGCGTACTCGCGCCCACTCTCGCTCGCGCGTTTCGACCGTATCGGCTGGATGACCGCTGAGGAGGACCTCTGGCCGGTGGTCGAGTTCCTCGCGGAGGCGAAGCACACCAAATTGATCCCGGCCGCGGTCGCGCGTCGGCTACCGCGTGTCGACCGGCGCTCCTATGACGCTGGTGTGCTTGGTGCTCCCGCGCACTGAATCCGGTAGGCTGCCGCTACCGAAATCGGAGAGGGGAAGGGCCGATGCTGCGGACGGTCGCGCGCGTCGAAGAGCGCCCCTGGCTTCTTCTCGGTCTCGTCTTCGGCGTCACGTGTTTCTTCGGCTTCATCGTGCAGGCCGCCGGGAGCGCCTGGCTCCGCTGGCAGGACGATCCGATCGCCGCGAACTACCGCACGACACTTTCCTACACATCCGCGCTGATCGGTGACGCGCTCCTCATTCCTCTGGTGAACGTGTTCATCGTGGGCCAGCTCGCGACCTGGCGACGGCGCCCGCACGGCGCCGAGATCGCCGGCGCACTCCTGGGTGCCGCGCTCATCACCGTGATCGTCCACCTCTATCAGGCGGCGAACGCGCTCCTCAACTGGACCATGACGCAGCCCTACCGCTGGAGTGGCCTCGGCTACGAGCACGCCGCATTCATGTGGGCGGAGATTAGCCTCGTGCTCTTCTTCTGGGGACAGGTCGCGCTCGTCGCCAAGGAGCGCCCTCGCGCGATCCTCTCGCATCGCGTGCTGCTCGTGATCCTCTGCGGCCTCGCGTTCCTCCGGCTTGTGTTCGGCGACTACGGGTATTTCGGATAACCGTGTCTGATTCCCCGGCGGAGGCTCTCCGCCGGGGTTTCAGAGTCAGCGACCGAAAGACGCGAAGCCGGTGTTCGGCGCGAAGTCGACCGGGGCCGCTCCGCTGCCCGCGGGACGGGAGCGGTTCAACGCGAACCACTCGAACGCGGACACACCGCCGAGCAGCGCGGGATCGACGAAAGCCTTCGCTGTAGCGCCGTCGACCTTGAACGACGAGAAGTAGGTGTTTCCGACCCCGAGGTGGTTCACGAACGCTTCCCATCGTGGAAGCGGTCCCGGGGCGGCGCACCGCGGGACAGTTCGCTCCGTACACCACCGCACGACGACGACGTAGTCCAACGTCGAGTCGCCGTTCACGTCGGCGAACCAGTTGTATGCCAAGAAGTCGTCGGGTGGAGTGGCGGGAATGGCGGCGGCGAGCTCCGCCGAGAAGTAGAGCGTATCTCTGCCCACCTGATCGGTGACTTTCACCTGGACGAGGTCGAGGTACGCAGGCGAGCCGGCCCTCGCGTCTCCTGTGGCATCTGCCACGACGCTCGAGCCCGCGAACACCGGCGATGACAGAGCGAGCGTGAAGATCGCGAGAGTGACGAAAACGAGGCGAATCTGTCGCACCCTTCCTCCCCCTGGACGCGGGTCCTCAATACGCATCCTTGCGCCGCCGATCGGGCACCGACCGGCCGGCGAAAGACTAGTCCTCCGAGCCAAGCAGCCTGCCACCCGGTACTCGGTCTTCTGCCCAGATCTTGCCTGGATTCAAGATCCCCTTGGGGTCCAGGACGTCCTTGATGCGCTTCATCACGTCGAGCGCGTCACCGTGCTCGGCGCGCATGTACGGAGCGCGAACCGCGCCGGTCCCGTGCTCGCCGGTGACGGTCCCGCCGACCTCGATCGCAAGCTTGTGCAGGCGGTCGGCGAGCTCGTCGGCGCGGCGGACCTCGTCGGCATCCTCGGGGTCGATGAGGATCGCGGTGTGCACGTTCCCGTCGCCGAAGTGACCGTAGAAGACGACCGCGATCCGTAGCTCCGCGCCGAGCTCGCGCGCGCGGCGGACCGTCCGCGGGATCTCGGAGAGTGGCACCGCGAGATCCTCGCCGGCGAAGATGCGGTGCTTACCGGGATGCGCGAGCGCCGTCGCGGCGGCGAGGCCGCTCCGCGCCGACCACAGGCGCTGGATCTCCTTTTCGTCCTCAGCGAAACGCGTGACCGTCGCGCGACGCCGAACGATCCCGTCGGTGTAGCGGACGTTCGCCGCGACCTGATCGGGGGTGCCCTCCACTTCGATGAAGAGGACGGCTTCGCCCTCGGGCAGCGCGAGCTCCGGCTTCCATAGCTGTATCGCCTCGACCGCGCTGCGATCGAGGAGCTCCGCCGTCGAAGGGAGGATCCCGGCCGCGAACAGATCGTCGAGCGATGCGACCGTGTCTTCGAGCTTCGAGTATCCCGCGAGGATCACCGCGCGTGCCGGCGGTCGCGGCTGCACGCGAAGGCGCAGTCGCGTGAAGATCCCGAGCGTCCCCTCGGAGCCGACGAACAGCTTCGTGAGATCGATGCCGCTGGAGGACTTGAGCGCCTTCGAGCGCACGCCCCCGGTGGTGATGACCGAGGCGTCCGGAAGGACGACCTCGGCGCCCAGGACGTAGGCCGAGGTCGTTCCCCAGCGGACCGCATGCGGCCCGCTCGCGTTATTCGCGGCCATCCCGCCGAGCGTGCAGGCGCGACCGCTGCCGGGGTCGGGTGGAAAGAAGAGGCCGTGACTTGCGAGAGCGTTCTGGAAATCGACATAGACGAGTCCCGGCTCGACGACCGCTTGCAGATTGGGCCGATCGATCTCGAGGATCCTTCGCATGCGCGCGAACGAGATGACGATCCCGCCTTCCGGCGCGATCGCCCCGCCGGTCTGCCCGGTGCCCGCGCCGCGCGCGACGATCGGCGTTCCCGTCTCGTTGGCGACGCGAACGACGGACACGACCTCTGCCGGGGACTCGGGCACGACGACGGCCTCGGGGATACGCCGCTGCCGGAGGGACCAGAAAGAGGCGTCGTACGCGTAGGGGAGGAGCGTTGCGGGATCGTCGATCACGCGACCGGCCGGCAGCTCATCGCGCAATCGCGCTGCGATGCCGGCGGCGCCGATCGCCATCGTCCGTATGCTAGGGACATCGCCGTCTCATCCCATGTAAGACCCGACGATCTCGCCACGTGCATCTCGTGCGGGCTGTGCCTGAACGATTGCCCGACCTATCGCGTTCTCGGTGATGAGGCCGACTCGCCGCGCGGCCGCATTCAGTTGATCCGCGAACTCGTAGAGGATTCGAGGGGGCAGGGGCCCCTGGGCGCGGAGCGACAGCCGCCGTCGACCCTGGTCGGACACCTCGAAGCGTGTTTGGTATGCCGCGCGTGCGAGACGGCGTGCCCGTCCGGAGTGCCGTTCGGCCGGATCATGGAAGGCGCACGCGAGGTCCTGCGGGAGCGCGACGCGAACGGTCCGGTCGTACGCGCGGCGCTCGATACGGTCGCAGATCGCCGACGACTTGCGCTCTTCAGTTGGATCACTCGACTCGCCGGGCGGCTCGGCCTCACTCGGCTCGCCGCACGGCTACCGGGTCGTCTCGGGTGGGCGGCGTCCCTCGCGCCGCCTGGGGAGGGCGCGGCGTTCCGGGGTGCGGAGCGACCCGACCCGGAGGCATGCGTCTTCGCCGGCTGCATCATGCGTGAGGCCTTCGGGGAGACCGAGCGTGCGACCGTGCGACTGCTCGAACGCGACGGCCTGCGGGTGAGCGTGCCGGAAGAGCAGGTCTGCTGCGGTGCGCTGCATGCCCACGCCGGCGATGGCGAGGGCGCGCGCGAGTTGGCGCGCCTCAACATCGACGCGTTCGCCGGGAGCGAAGCGAAGATCGTGGTCAACGCGGCCGGGTGCGGTGCGCATCTCAAGGACTACGGCGAGATGCTGGCCGCCGACGCGCTCTGGGCGGATCGCGCGAAAGCGTTCGCGGCGCGGGTGCGCGATGTCTGCGAGGTCGCGAAGCCACGCCTCCAGCGCGCGCCGCGGCCGCTGCGCGTCGTCTACCAGGACGCCTGCCACCTGGCCCACGGCCAGCGCGTGCGCGCGCAGCCGCGTGGCCTACTGCGCGCGATCGAGGGCGTGACGCTCGTCGAGATCGCGGACCCGGAGCGCTGCTGTGGTAGCGCTGGTATTTACAACCTGACTCACTCGGAAATCTCGCGGGTGCTCCAGCGGGACAAAGTGCGCGCCATCCTCGATGCGGCGCCCGACGTGATCGTGAGCGCCAACCCTGGCTGCATCCTCCAGATCGCCGCGGGCCTGCGCGAGGCGGGCTCGCGCGTGCGAGTGATGCACATCGCGCGCTTTCTCGACGATCCGAACGCGGCGATCGCAGCCGACCCCTAGCACAAGCGTCAAGCGGCCGAGCGCACTTTTGGTGGGAGCAGCGACACGCGTTTCATGCGAAAATAGGTGACGCATGAGCGTTTCCCGTTCCACCTATCGGCACCGGCTTAGCGGTGAGGACGTTCGCAAGACTCGCATCCTGATCACAAAGGACGCCTGGAAGCTCTTCCCGAGCCCCGGCGAGCGCGTCGCGCTCCGTATCGGCGCGCGGCGTTTCGACGCCGAGATCAAGAGCGAACGTTGCGTTTGCGTGCCGCCCGAGCACGAGCACTACCACCTGATCTGCCCCGCCCTCAAGGGCCAGACCGGCTTCAAGAACGGTGCTCTCGTCGTGATCGCCAAGGATTCCGACGGTGGCTACCGCTTCGTGGAGGAGCGCGGCTAAACTCCGGACGTGGCGGCGACACCGACTTACATCCTCATCCACGTCTTCGGGACGGTCCGCGACGAGCTCGATCGGGCGGATCGCGGCAAGCGCACATATTCCGGTTGGCTGCGTGAATACGTCGCGGACACACCGCGGCGCCTCACCGAGATCGCCCGGCTGCTCGACCTGCTGACCGAGAACGGCTGGAAGGTCGTCGGGTCGCCCTACGACTGCGACGTGATGCTGGAACGAGACGTCAGCCGCGATCAGGCCGAGCAGGACATCCGCCGGGCCGAGTTCTGGGACCGCCTCGTGCAGATCGCGTCAGCCGACGACGATGGGCACATCGTCTGGCGCGAGCACCCCGAGGGCGCTCCCTCACGGCCGCGGCGCCGCCGGCGGGTGCGGCGTCCTCCTACACGGGAGCAAGGCAGCTAGCAGCAGTCCGGCTGAGCGGGTCCTGTCCCGGGGTCGGGGTCGCGCGCTCACCTACCGGTCCGCTTTGCTCGCGTTGCATCAGCCTCCCGGCGACGCGGCCGGTCAGCGGCTCGCGCGCAACCCGCTCCCCCGTGCCACCCGCTCAGCGTCTCCCGCCCGGTGCTCCGTTAGCCTGCGCGCAAGATGCCGCACCCGCTCGGCGATGAGCTCACCGAATTGCACGTACATCTCGGTGGTGCGGTCGATCCGGCGGCGATGTGGGGCATCGCGCACGAGCAGGGAATCCGCCTCCCGACGAAGGACTACTGGGAGTTCGTCGACCTCATCACCATTCGCAAACAGGCGAAAGAGTCGTTCGAGGATTTCCTGGCGCTTTACCGCTGGACCGAGCTGATCCAATCGAGTCCGCTCGCGGTCGAGCAGTCCGTCTATCAGGTGGTCGGCGGGGCCTACCGCAAAGCCAATATCACCACCCTCGAGCTGCGCTACAACCCGATGAAGCGGAACCGCGGCGGCGAGCGCGACCTGGATCACATCATCATGGCGTCGGCCCGCGGTCTGGACCGCGCGCTCCTCGAGTATCCGGTGAAGGCGGGACTCATCTTCTGCCTCGACCGCACGTTCGACGAACGGCTGAACACCATCCTCGTCGAGAAGGCGATCGCCTACCGGCATCGGGGTGTCGTCGGCATCGACATCGCCGGGCCGCGCCACCCCGAGTTCCATTACCGCGACTACGCGTCGCTCTTCAAGAAGGCCCGCAAGTCCGGCCTCGGCACCACGGTTCACGCGGGTGAGGAAGAGGGCTGGGAGAGCGTGGACGAGGCGCTCCGCTACCTTGAGCCCGACCGCATCGGCCATGGCATCCACGCGGCGCAGGACCGCGACCTCTGCAAGCGTCTCGCGGAGCGCGGTGTCTTGCTCGAGATCTGCCCCTCGTCGAACCTGGACACGAAGGTGGTCAAGGACGCCGACGAGCTCGGCGAGTACATCGCAACCTTCAAGAAGCACAAGGTCCGCTTCTCGTTCAACACCGACGGCCCCGAGATGCTCGAGACGACACTCCGCGACGAGCTTCGTCTCGCCGTTCGGAGTGGCTGGGTGACGAAGGAGGAGCTCGTCGAATGTGGAGCGTGGGCGAAGGAGGCCTCATTCGTGCGAAGGAACGGAACGTGAATCCGACGCAGGCCGCTTACCTACGGCTCTTGCTTATCTGCGCAGCGTTCGCGGCCGGCGAGACGGCCGCATGGGCCCTGGACGCGAACTCGATCGGGCCGACCGTCGGTGCCATCCTCGGCGCTGCGGTGTTCGTGCTCACGCAGGACATCGACCGTCCGAGTCGCGGCGGTGGTCGCGGCGGCGAGATCAGGTATTGGCGCGGCCGCCGGATCGACGACGACCAAGGGCCGCGACGCTGGAATTGACCCCGAGAGGTCACTTCCCGGCCTCGACCTCCTCCTTCGCCGGCGCAGGCTTCCGCGCCGTCGCCTCGGTGCCCGGCTTCACCCCTGGAATAGCGCCGAAGGAGGCCGCGCGGATCCCGTCCATCTCAGCGGCGTTGTCGTGACGCATTACGAATGGCGCGAGCGCCCAGACGATCGCGCGAAGCGTCTCCGGATCGGCGATCTTCATCCCAAGGCGCGCGCCCACGAACGTCAGGTACCCGTTCGGCCAGACGAGCTTCCGGACCTCGACGCGCTCGGTTGCGCCGCCTGGCACATGCGCAGCATGCGTCAGCGCGAAGGCGCTCTCGATCCCATCACGCGACGTCCACGACACGACCGCGTCCATCGGCTCACAGGGCTGGCCGCATGCGTCGCAGACGAGGTCGTACTCGGACATGCGCAACAAATACGATATCCGTGATGGGCGAACGGCACGGATCCTGGGGTCGCATCTTGCGCGTCGACCTCACCTCGCGAACGACATCCGTCGAGGAGATGGACGAGGCGACGTTCCGCCGCAACCCGGGCGGTCGCGCGATGATCGCCCACTATCTGCTGAAGGAGCTGCCGACCGGGGCCGATCCGCTGGGTCCCGAGAACATCCTGGTGTTCGCCATGGGCGTCCTGACCGGCACACCCCTCTCCGGGGCATCGCGGCACGCCGTCGGCGCGAAGTCGCCGCTGACGAACGCCTTCGGCGAGGCCGAGGTCGGCGGGTTCTGGGGAGCGGAGCTCAAACGCGCGGGGTGGGACGGGATCGTCGTGAAGGGCGCGGCGACCTCGCCGGTCTACATCTACATCAAGGACGACCAGGTCGAGATCCGCGACGCCGAGCACCTCTGGGGCCTCGAGATCATGGACACCGAAGACACGCTCAAAGCCGAGGTCGGCGAGCGGCTCGCGCGGGTCTGCGAGATCGGGCCGTCCGGCGAGAAGTGCGTGAAGATCGCCGGGATCGTGAACGACTACAAGGACATCGCTGGCCGCGCAGGGCTCGGCGCGGTCATGGGCTCGAAGAAGCTCAAGGCGATCGTCGTGAGGGGCTCGAAGAACCTGCCGCTGGCGGATCCGCCGAAGGTGAAGGAGATCGGGCGCTGGGTGGCGGACACACTTCAGGAGAACCACTGGGCCTTCCATAACTTCGGGACCGGCATGGGCCTCGACGGGTACACCAAGGTCGGGGGCATGGCCGTGCGCAACTACGAGGGCGGGCCGTTCGATCGCGCGGCCGAGATCAGCGCCGAGGCCCTCGTCGAAACGGGCTATCGCATCAAGATGGAGGCATGCTGGGCCTGCACGGTGCGCTGCAAGAAGGTCGTGAAGCTCGAGCAGCCATACCAGATCGATCCGAAGTACGGCGGCCCCGAATTCGAGTCGATCGCCGCGATGGGCTCCGACTGCGGCATCGGTGATCTCGCCGTGGTCGCGAAGGCGAACGAGCGCTGCAACGCGCTCGGGGTCGACACGATCTCGTTTGGGGCGACGGTCGCGTGGGCGATGGACCTTCAGCGGCGCGGGATCCTTGCCAATGCGGAGGTCGATGGGGTGCCACTCGAGTTCGGCAGCGGGAAAGCCCTCCTCGCCACGCTCGAAGCGATCGCGAAGCGCGAAGGCCTGGGGGACGTCCTCGCCGAGGGCTCGGCGCGCGCGGCGGAGCGGCTCGGGGGCAAGGAATTCCTCACGACGGTGAAAGGCCTCGAGATCGCGATGCACGATCCGCGGCAGCGCACCGAGTACGGCAAGCAGGTCCGCATCAGCTATGCGACGAGTCCGTCCGGCGGCGACCATCTGAACGCGAACCTTCCGTCGCGCAGCGCGCGCAACACCGTCGGCATGTGCTTCTTCCTGAAGTACGACGATCCGAAGCTCACGGACATCGTCAACGCGGTCACGGGGTGGGGGATCACCGTCGCCGAGCTCGCCGAGATCGGGGAGCGGTCGCTGACGCTCGCGCGCCTGTTCAACATCCGCGAAGGCTTCGGCGCGGACGACGATCGGCTACCGGGGCAGGTCACGAAGCCGCATGTCACCGGTCCGCTTTCGAAGGTCCGCCTCGATCAGGACGATCTCGCCGGGCAGATCCGCGCCTACTACGCCGCGCGGGGCTGGAACGAACAGGGCGTGCCCCTGCCCGAGACGCTCTCACGGCTCCAGATCGCCGAGTACGCCTAAGTACACCTTCACGCCGCTGCGCGAGGAGGACTTTCCCCTCATTCGCCGCTGGCTTCTCGAGCCGCACGTGCGTCGGTGGTGGGATGAGGGCACGCGCCTCCCGTATCCCGAGGCCGAGATCGAGCACTACCGTGCCGCGCTCCAGGGCGAGCCGACCTACCGCTACGTGGCCCACATCGACGCGCGCCCGGTGGGCATGTTCCAGCACTACCGGATCGGTGACTCGCCCGAGTACGCGGCTGCGCTCGGTCTCGATGAGGAGGCCGTTGGGGTCGATCTCTTCATCGGCGAGGCCGAGCTCGTCGGCCGCGGCCACGGGCCGGCCATGCTTCGCGCGTTCCTCCGCGACGTCGCCTTCCCATTCCACCGCATCGACGTCTGCGTGATCGGGCCCTCAGTGAAGAACATGGCTGCGATACGAGCGTATGAGAAGGCGGGATTCAGGCCACTGCGAGTCGCCCAGGTTCCCGATGAGCCCGATCCCGAGTACCTGATGCGACTGACGCGATCGGAGCTGGATTCACTGCAATGACGCTGTAGCGAACCCCGCCGTCGCACCATGGACGGCGCGCTCGGCCATCTGGGATGATTCGCGACCGATGGGTCTGCTCGATGGGAAAAAGGCGCTCGTCATGGGCGTCGGGAACAAGCGCAGCATCGCGTGGGGTATCGCGACGGCCTTCCAGCGCGAAGGCGCGGACCTTGCGTTCAACTGGCCGAACGACCGGTTAAAGGAGAACGTCCTCGAGCTCGTCGCAACTTTGCCCGGTCACGAGGCGATGCCGGTCGGGCCGTGCGACGTGTCGAAGCAGGACGAGATCGACGCGTTCTTCGCCGAGATCAACCGCCGCTGGGGCAAGCTCGACATCCTGGTGCACTCGATCGCCTTCGCCGCGATCGAAGATCTCAAGGGACGATTCCACGAGATCAGCCGCGACGGGCTCAAGACCGCGATCGACATCAGCGCGTACTCGCTCGTCGCACTGGCCCGCGCGGCGCTGCCGCTCTTCGAGAAAGCGGGTGGCGGCTCGGTGATGAGCCTCACGTACAACGCCGTCGATCGCGTCGTCCCAAGCTACAACTCAATGGCCATGGCCAAGGCGGTGCTCGAAGCCGAGACACGCTACCTCGCGGCGGACCTGGGTCCGCACAATGTGCGGGTCAATGCGATCTCGGCGGGACCGCTCAAGACGCTCGCGGGGAGCGCCGTCAAGGGCATCTCGGCGGCGCGCGATCTCATGGAGGCGAAGGCGCCCCTCCGCCGGAACATCACGCAGGAAGAAGTGGGCAACGTCGCCGTCTTCCTCGCGTCGGACTGGTCGCGTGCGGTGACCGGCGCGACGATCTTCGCCGACAACGGCTTCAACATCCTCGGCGTCACGGAATAGCGTGCGCGAGCCGCGCTTTTGCACGCGGTGCGGCACCGCGTTGGTTCCGCCCGCCGAGCCGACGCATAAGCCCGAGTGCCCGTCCTGTGGATGGTTCCGCCCGACCGAAGCGCTTCCGGTCGTGCTCGTGCTCGCACGGACGGACAGCGGAAAGATCCTCTACACGCGCCAACCGGGATGGCCCGAGAACTCGTGGGGCCTCGTGTCGGGATACGTCGAGGTGGGAGAGACCGCGGAGCAGGCGTCGCTCCGCGAGGTGCAGGAGGAGTCGGGGCTCACCGCGCGGTCGCCACGCCTGGTAACGACACTCCCGTACGGCGAGCTGCTGCTCATCTGCGTCGACGTGAACGTTGAGGACGTCACTCCACGCGCCGGCTCGGATGTCGAAGCCGTGAGCCTGCGCCTGCCGGATCTCGGTCTGACGCCCGAGGGCTGGCCGGCGCGTGCGTTCATCGAGGATCAGCTCGACAGCTTGAGCTCGTAGCCGCCCCAGTTGTCCACGACCGATACGACGCGCACCCTCTCGTACCGCGCGTGATCGGCGACGCGGATGCTCACACGCGCAGGCCGGGAAGGATGCCGACACGCTGCAGCTGACGCAGGTTCTCGATCTCGTCGCCGATGGTCGTGTTCGGACCGTGGCCGGGATAGACCTTCGTCGCGGCCGGGAGCTTGATCACGCGCTCGAGACTGCGCTCCATCTGCTCGCGATCACCGCCCGGCAGGTCCCAGCGGCCGGTGCTCCCCCTGAAGATCACGTCGCCCGAGAAGAGGACGCCCTCGCGCGCGAAATAAAAGCAGGCCGACCCCTCGGTGTGACCGGGCGTGTGCAGCGCGTTGATCTCGAGGTCCGCCAGGTAGCCGAGCGTCCCCTCGTCGAAGAGGTCGTCCGCGTCGCACGGCGGGATCTGGAGCTGCGTCGGCGGCCGCGTCGGGCCGAGGCGGTAGGCGTCGGCGCGATGGATCGCAAGCCGCGCTCGCGTCGCCTCCTTCACCGCCGCGTTGCCATAAATGTGATCGGGATGACCGTGCGTATTTAGGATCTCGACGACGCGGAGCTTGTGTTCTTTGGCCGCGGCGATCACATCCCGCTCGCCCATCGCCGGATCGATCACCAGCGCGTCACGCCGCTCGTCGTGAACGATGTAGGTTCCGTTGTCGTATGGCGGAACGCGCCACTCGAGAATGCGCATTCCTTGAGCCTATCTAGTGTCGGCTCGAGCCCGGGCACGGATCGCGGCCGCAAGGACCAAAGCGGTCGCGGCGGTCACGAGCCAGGCCGTCGCTTCGTCGGGGCGAGAGCGCAGTGCGTACCCGTACAGCGCCCAGGGCAGAAGTGACGCGCACAGGACAAGCCCGGCGAGCAGCAGACGGCCAACAAGATCGGATCGCTCCATCGCCACGGCCAGGATGACCGCCCATGCCGCCGCCAGGAGCAGGTCGTCGTGACTTCCGGCGTAAGGGCTGACGACGAGCGAGCCAGTCACGGCCAAAGCGACACGATCAGATCCGGAGATCCTGACACGACGCAGCGTCCAAGCCGCGGGAACGACGACGGCGAGGATGAGCAGCACTCCGATGCGCCCGTCGCCGAACGCGTCGGTCGCCAGCCCCCATACCGTACCCGAGCTCGGGAGCATCTCGCGTCGAGTGGTGAAAAGCTCGCGGACCCAGGCTTCCGGCCACCCGCGCACGAGAACGAGGCTCACCACCAGGAGCGCGGCCGTGATCGTCGCGAAGACTGCCAGTGAGCGGAACCGGCGGGAGCGGGCGTGGCGGACGATGACCTCCGGGAAGACCAGGCCAACGACGTGCGGCTTCAACGTGAGGGCCGCGAGCGCGACACCGGCGAGCAAATCGTGGGCACCGCCGGACGCGAGCGCGAGCACGCCGACGAGCCCGAGGAGCAGCCCGCCGAACTGCGCGTTGATGATCGTCAGCCACAGTGGCTGGGAACAACCGACGAGGATCGCGAAGAGCGGCAGTGCCGAGCCCCGTCCACCCGCGGCCGACCAGACGAAGAACACACCGAACGCCGCACCCACGACCAGGAGCGACTCCCAGATCGCGGCCGCGATCGCCTCAGGAAGCGGCGCGAGCGGCAGCAACGCGACCGCCGTGGTGAGGGGATAGCCGAATGCGCCGGGGCATGGCGCGGGCCGGACGCCGCCGCTGCCGTCGGGGAACGGACCACCGATCTCCGCCCGCCAACGTGCAGGATCGTACGGGTCTGTCCCATTCAGAGCGAGGCGGGCGGCGGTCCAAAAACAATGAAAGTCGGTCACCTCGGGAAGCGCGGCGGTACGCCCGGCGGCGACGCACGCGAGCGCCAGCAGCGCGGCGACGGGCAGGGCGCGGAGTGTGCGGATCAGATGCGGAGGCCGTGCCGCCCTGTCACGTTCGCGTCCACCGACCGAGCCTACCCCGCCAGGGCGCGGCCATCACTCGCTAGAGTGGCAGATCGTGCGTGAGATCCCCATCGAGAACACCGCGCCACCGATCGCGGTGCGTCAGGGTCGCCCGGCGATCCTCGCGAGGAGTCACATGGTCAGCTCGTGCCACTACCTCGCGACGTTCGCCGGAGTGCGGATGTTCGAGCGAGGCGGCAACGCGATCGACGCGGGCGTCGCGGCGGGCATCGCGCTGAACGTCCTCGAGCGGCACCTCACCGACTTCGGCGGCGTCGCGCCGATCATCGTGTACCGCCCGGGGATGCCCGCTCCGGAAACGATCGACGGGCTCGGGCACTGGCCGGCGTCGCTCGATCTCGCGACGTACCGCTCGCGGCACGGCAACGACATGCCCATCGGTGTGGCGCGATCGGTGACTCCGGCGGCCGCTGACGCGTGGCTCACCGCGCTCGCGCGGCACGGCCGGCTCTCCCTCGCGCAGGTGCTCGCCCCTTCGATCGAGCTCTGTGACGGCTTCCCCGTATATCCGCGCCTCGCCTCCGCGATCGAGCGCCTCGAGGAGCGGCTGCGCGAGTGGCCGACGAGCGCGGCGGTCTTCCTTCCGAGTGGCCGGGCGCCTCGGGTGGGCGAGATCCTGGTGCAGCGCGAGCTCGGCGCGCTCTTCCGGCGGCTCGCCGCGATCGAGCGCGCGCACGAGAGGGAAGGCCGGGCGAACGCGATCAAGGCCGCTCGTGACGCGATCTACGAGGGTGACATCGCTCGCGAGATCGCGGCATTCATGCGCGAGGCCGGCGGCGCCATCACCGAAGACGACCTGCACGCGCAGCGCGTCCTCATCGAGGCGCCTGTGCACACCACGTATCGCGGTATCGATGTCTACGCCTGCGGCCCGTGGTCGCAGGGCCCACTCGTGCCGATGACCTTGAACCTTCTCGAGGGCTACGACATCGGCGGACTGGGTCCGGGCTCGCTCGAGTTCCTGCACCGGTACACCGAAGCGTTCAAGCTCGCGGCCGCGGACCGCGAAGGCTTCTTCGGCGATCCGGAGCAGGTGGACGTGCCGATCCGCGGTCTGCTCGAGAAGGCCTACTGGACGCCGAAGGGAACGCCTTCGCCGCGACACCGTCCGACCCGGGTCTCGGCGCGCCGCTCATCCGCGGCCTGGGGATGATCGTCTCGACGCGTGGCGCGCAGCTCTGGACGACGCCGGGCCATCCGTCGGCGATCGCGCCGAACAAGCGGCCGCGCCTCACGCCGAACCCCGCGCTCCTGATGAAGGACGGCCGCGCCCTCATGCCGTTCGGCTGTCCTGGCGAAGATGCGCAGTGCCAGGCGATGGTCCAGGTGGTCTGCAACCTCGTCGATTTCGAGATGAATACGCAGGCCGCGATCGAGGCGCCGCGGGTCATCTCACGCTCGTTCCCGTGGACGTTCCATCCGCACGCGTACGAGCCGGGCGTGCTGACGGTCGAGGGTCGGATCTCGGCGGACATACGTGATGCCCTCGCGCGGCGCGGGCACGTCATTCGCGAGCTTCCGGATTTCTCTCCGGCCGCCGCGGGCGTCTGCGCGGTGCGGCGACTCGATACCGACGCGCTCGAAGGCGGAGCGGATCCGCGCCGCGAAAGCTACGCCGCGGGCTGGTGAAGAATCGCCGAGTCAGACGGTAGGCTTGGCACGGCCATGGACGAGCGTGAACGCGCGTGGCGCGCGGAGTTTCCCATCACCGAGCGGCTGACCTACCTGAACAACTGCTCGCTAACCCCACTCCACAAACGCGGACGCGAGCGGATCGAGCGCTTCGCCACAGAGTGGACCGAGTGGGGCGGGCGCGCGTGGTACGACCACTGGATCGCCGAGTACGACGCCCTCCGCGCAGACCTCGCGCGCGTCCTCGGCGCATCGCCGGACGAGATCGCGATCGAGCCGAATGTCTCGGCGGGTCTTGTTGGCATCGCGAGCACGTTCGATTATGAGAAGCGTCCGAAGGTGATCGTTTCCGATCTCGATTTCCCTACCGATGGGCATGCCTTCCTCGCCGTCGCCGACCGCGGCGCGCGCGTCGATTTCGTCCGCAGTCCCGATCGCGTGCGCGTTCCACTCGAGCTCTTCGAACGGGCCGTGAACGAGCGGACGGCGGCGGTGTGCACGGGCCACGTCTACTTCACCACCGGCTGGATCCAGGACGTCCAAACACTGGCCGAGATATGCCACCGTAAGGGTGCGGCGCTGATCGTCGATGCGTACCAGTCGATCGGGGCATTGCCGTTCGATGTCGGGGCAAGCGGCCTGGACTACCTCGTCGGCGGGACGCTGAAGTGGCTCATGGGCGGTCCTGGGATCGCATTTCTCTATGCGCGGCGTGATGTCGCCGAGCGGGCCCGCCCGAGTGCGGTCGGTTGGTGGGGCGTTCAAGATCCGTTCGCGTTCGACGTCGAGCATCTCGCCTATGGGGCCGGCGCGCGCCGCTTCGAGTACGGCACGCCGTCGGTCGCGGCGATCTACGCCGCACGGGCGGGCCTCTCGCTACTCGACGAGGTGGGGATCGACACGGTGCGCGACCGGCATATGCGGCTGTCGCAGCGGCTCGTCGACGGCGCGCTGGAGCAAGGATGGACGATCCGATGCCCGCGCGATGCGGCCGAGCGCACGCCCATCGTCACCCTGGAGCATCCCGACCCAGCCGCCGCGGTGAGCGCGCTACGTGCCGGCGGCGTCATCTGCGACAACCGCCCCGGATTGATCCGGCTGTCGCCGCACTACTTCAACACCTCTGAGGAGATGGACCGAACGCTCGAGCTCTTGGCGCCTCTTCGCGTCGCGCCCGCGATCGCCTGACCGGAACATGCACCCCCGCCGGCTCATCGCATGGTCGTTGCTCATCGCGCTCCTCTCGATCCTGAGCTACGCCGCGCGCATCTCCGGCCGGTTCGGAAGCCTCCCGAGCGACACCTTCTTCAGGTACTCGACCGCGATCGAGGCGGTCGCGACCGATGCGATCTTCCTGCTCATCGTTCTCGCGATGGCGTGGGGCCTCCCGCTCCGCGAGACGTTCGCGCTCCGCCTGCCGGCCTCCTGGCGACGCGCCGCGATAATCGGGGGCGCGACGCTGGCGGGCGCGTACCTGCTCTCATTCGCCGAAGTCGCGTTCCTGCGCGACGTCGCTCGCGAGCAGAGCGTCCCCCCGTTCTGGGATAGCGCGCGCGCGGGCGCCTGGATCGCGAACCTCTTCGCCATCGCCGTGTTCGTGCCGATCTTCGAAGAGGCGCTGTGCCGCGGCCTTGGCTACACGTTGCTCGAGCCGTTCGGCGTGCGCGCTGCCGTGGCGCTTACCGCGGTCGCCTTCACCTTCGCGCACGGCGTCATCGTCGATATCCCGGTGATCCTCGCGACCGGGATCGGATTGGGCTACATGCGAGCGTCGACGGGCAGTCTCTACCCGTGCATCGTGTTGCATGCGGTCTTCAACGGCTTCGGCCTGATCGCGGCCGCGGCCTTCGCGAGCGGATGACGGCGGATGTGGATCAGTTCACGATGTTGAAGATCGACGTGAGCTTGGGGACCGCTGGACCGAGGATGACCAGGAACAGTGCAGGAAATATGAGCAGCACCATCGGGAACATCATCTTCACGGGAGCGAGCCGGGCCTGCTCTTCGGCTCGCTGACGACGCTTCGTCCGGAGCTCGACAGCCTGATCCTGCAGTACCTTCGCGAGTCCCACGCCGAGTGTGTCCGCCTGGATGACGGCGTTCACGAATTTGCTGATGTCCGGGACGTCCGTACGTCGGGCCAGCTCGCGGAGTGCCTGCCGCCGCTCGCGTCCCATCTGGAACTCGAGAAGAAGACGCCGGAGCTCATCCGAGAGAGGGTTCTTCCAGCGCTGCACGACCTGGGCGATCGCGCCGTCGAAAGCGAGACCCGCTTCGGCGCTCAGAGCGAGCATGTCGAGCGATGGGATGAGCGCCCGCCGGATAGCTTTCCGCCGTGCGCGGGCCTTCGAGCTGATGACGAGCCCCGGGAGCGCGAAGCCGGCTGCGGCGCCGACCGCAGCTCCGATCAGGCTCGACGACACGCTGACAGAGACGATCATGACGATGAGCGCCAGCAGCGCCGAGAGGCAGATCGTGCCCACGCAGAGAAGGCCGACGAATTCGGCCTCGTTCATCGGCTCGCCTGCGAGCTCGAGGCGGTGACGCGTCTGGTCGATGTACTTCTGTGGCAGGAAGCGCAGAACGGCACGCCCTATCGAGCGTAGCGGCCCATTCACGCGCGCGAGGAGCGGCCGACCACCGGCACTTTCCGACTCGATGCCGGCATCGGCGCTGAGCGCCCGCAAGCGGCGCCGCGCCGCCGCGCCGACGTGCAGGGTGAGCTCGTTCAACCAGAGCACGAACATGAGCGCGGTCATAGCGCCTAGGAGACCCACGATCCAGCTCTGCGGTCGGCGTGTATCGATCATGACCGGGGCTGGGGTCGCAACCGTCTGAGGGGCGGCCGTCGGGGCCGCGGCTTTCGTCATCCCGCGCCCTGCCGGGATCAGGAACGAGCTCGTCGTGCGCGCAATGATCACGCCCTCGCGCGAGACCACTATTTCGAACGCCACCGCGCTCCCGTCCGCCAGGCCGGTCGCGGCTGAGCGGTACTCGACCGAGTACTCCGTCAGGATCTGCTCGCTGAGCGTGTTGTAGATCCCCGCGAGCTGCGAGGACGTCGGCGCGACGTACGCAGCCCCGCCCGGTGCGGCCGCGGCGAGCGCTTCGATGGTCTGACGGTCGATGCTGCTCCCCAAGCCGATCGTGTACATCGGGAAACCGCTGCCCGCGAGGCGCGCGATGGCCGACTCACGCGAGCTGCGGCTCGCGGTGTCGAACCCGTCGGTGAGCAGCACGATCGCTCGCCGTGCTCTGGGATCGGCGCCCTTGAGAGCGTCGACCGTGCCGAGGACCGCGTCATAGATCGCGGTGTCGCCGCCGGCAACGAGCGAGCCGACCGCGGCGAGGGCCCGGGCCTTGTCGGCGGTGAGCGGTTGTGCGATCCGCACGGTAGCGTTGAAGGAGAGGATGGCGACCTGATCGTTCGCCCCGAGGGCGCTGATCATCGTCGCCATTGCGGTCTTCGCGTCCGCGAGCGGACGCCCCGACATGCTCCCGCTCGTATCCAGGACAAGCGCCAGAGCGACCGGAGAGACCATCGAGGCGAGGCTCACGTTCGCCTGCGACGCCACGCCGCTCTCGCGGACCTGAAGGTCTTGAGGCCGGAGTCCAGCGACGGCCTTGCCCTTGAGGTCCACGACCGACGCGACAAGCCGCACGGTCGGGAAATCGGCGGCGTCCACGCGGCTGAGCACGACCCGGGACGGGTCATCAGCGGACGCGACTGCACCGTTAAGCAGGAGAAGCAGCGTGACGCCCACGATCGCAACGAGACGGCTACACATCGATCTTGGTCATCGCACGCATGATCAAGAAGCCCATGGCGACGAGTGCGATGGCGCCGAACAGTGCGTACCGTAGTGGTCCTGGCTGGAAGAGCGGGCCGACGTAATCCGGGCCGATCAGCAACAGACCAAGCGTTACGAAGACCGGCAGCGCGCAGAGGACATAGGCGCTCATTCGCTGTGGCGCGGTAAGCGCTTTGATGTCGCCCTCGATACGGATCCGTTCCCGGATCGTCTCGGAGATGGAATCGAGGATCTTGGCGAGGCTCCCGCCGATCTGGTGCTGGACGTTGATGGCCGCGACGACGAGCTGCAGATCGTCCGAGGGGTAGCGAGCCACGAGGCGCTCGAGCGCGTCCTCCTGAGAGGCCCCGAGTCCGATTTCTCGTCCCGCGAGCAGGATGGCGGCCCGGGTCGGTTCGGGCGCGTCGGTCGCGACGTGCTCGAGGGCCTGGGGAAGGCTGTGGCCCGAGCGGACGGAGCTTGCGAGGAGGCCGATCGTCTCGGGGAGCTGACGCTTGAACCGCGCGTGCCGTCGCCCCCGTCGCCGGCGGAGCCACCAGACGGGAAGGGCACCGGCCATAGCGCCGAGCGGCAACGCCAGGGGCAGCTCGCGCAGCACGGCGAACGCAACGACCAGTGTCACAAGAAAGAGCGCGGCGGACGCGGCGACGATCGCTCCAGGTGAGAGATCGCTCTCGGCCTCCGAGAGCAGCCTCTCGAGGAACCGCATCGGGAATGGTCGCCGCGCGGCGGGATGCGTCTCTCGAACGCTGCGTCGTGCGGGGATCCCGAGCTGTGCCTCGAGGGCACCGATTGGCGCTTGGACGAAGGCGCGAAGCCGGCGAGCGACGCGGCGCTCCGCCTCGGCGAGCGGAAGCCAGAGGACGAGGACGAAGCACACGATCGTCGCCATGCCGAGGACGCCGACCATGATCGGCTGCGGGATCACTAGTTCCGCTCGGGCTCGAATACGCCGTCGCCGTCGTATCCGAACCAGTTCAGCGGTAGATCGAGGCCGCGTGAAGTGAGCTGCTCGCTGAAGCCCGGGCGGATGCCGGTAGGCCGGAGCTGGCCGAGCACGCGCTGACCGTCGAATCCCTCGCGCTGGAAGACGAACAGGTCCTGCATGGTGATGAGCTCGCTTTCGTAGCCCCGGACCTCACTGATCTGCGTGATCTTGCGGGTACCGTCCTGCATCCGCTCGATGTACACGACAAGGTCGATGGCCGCGACCACCTGCTCGCGGATCGCGCGCAGCGGCAGGTCCGCGCCCGACATGAGGACCATGGTCTCGATCCTCGCGAGCGCGTCGCGGGGACCGTTCGAGTGGATCGTCGTCAGCGATCCATCATGCCCGGTGTTCATGGCCTGGAGCATGTCCAGCGCTTCCGGTCCGCGGCACTCGCCAACCACGATGCGGTCAGGTCTCATTCGGAGCGCGTTCCGCAGCAGATCCCGGATCGTGATCTCGCCGTGGCCCTCGACGTTCGCCGGCCGTGCCTCGAGCGTGATGACGTGCATCTGCTGCAGCCGAAGCTCGGCCGCGTCCTCGATGGTCACGATGCGCTCCCTCGTGGAGACGTACGAGGAGAGCGCGTTCAGCAAGGTCGTCTTTCCCGCGCCGCTCCCGCCGGCGACGATGATGTTGAGCCGTCCGCGAACGCACGCACGTAGGAACTGCAGAGCCTCGGGTGTGATCGAGCTGTTCCGCAGGAGCTCGTCGGGCGAGAGCGGGACGCGGCGGAACTTCCGCACCGTCAGGACCGGGCCCACGAGCGAGAGCGGCGGGATGATCGCGTTCACGCGCGAGCCGTCGGGCAGCCGCGCGTCCACCATCGGTGAAGACTCGTCGCAGCGCCGCCCGAGGGGCGCGATGATGCGTTGGATCACCCGGACGACATGGTCCGCGTCCGCGAACGTGATGTCGGTCAGATAGAGCTTGCCTTCGCGCTCGATCCAGACCTGATGCGCACCGTTGACCATGATCTCGGAGATGCCGTCGTCATGGAGCAGATCTTGGATGGGTCCGTAACCGACGAGCTCGGCGAAGACGGCATCCTGGAGTCGCAACCGATCAGTCCTGTTGACCGCCACGTGCTCGTCGTCGAGGGCCGTCGAAAAGTGTTCGGCGACCATCGATCGCATCGCATCGGCGGACGCCGCCTCCACGCTGCGGCCGAGGAGCCCGGCAACTCGCGCGTGGATCCTGTTGACGAGCTGAACCTCGCTGTCGTCGCGGAAGCGGCTGAGCTTGAGGATCTCCGGACGCCAGTCGGCCTCCTGGGGGATCGTGGCGATGGCGTGCTTCAGCGCCCTGAGGTCGGGGGGCTGGAGTCGCGCGACGGCAGGCCGGAGGATGCTCATCGGGTTATCCCCTTGTCGGCTCGGTGACGGGGGCCGTTCGGCGTGGGCTGCGCGCGAGGGCAGCCGGCTCGAGGCCCTGGGCGATGATCTCCGCCAGCTTCCGGTAGCTTCCGCCAGACTTGGCGCGCGCGCGTTCGTCGAGGATGGACATCCCGCGATTGATCGCTTCGGTGATGCCGACCCCCTCGCTCGGGATGGTCGCCGCGATCGGACGTCCGAGGCCGCGCTCGATCTCGTTCACGCCGATCCCCGCTTTCCCGGGGACGCGGTTGGCCACGAGCAGCGTGCGCTCGTCCTGCAGGAGAAGTCCCGTGGCGCTCATGACCCGTCTGAGGTTCCGTAGAGCCGGGAGCTCCGGCGTCGTCACGAGAATGATCCGATCGGCCATGCGGAGAGTCCCGAGCGTCAGCTCCTCGAGGCTCGACCAGAGGTCGCAGACGATGTATTGGAAGTGAGGCCGCAGTTGATCGACCACTCGAGCGACGCGGTCCGGATCGATCGCTGGGACGCTCGCGAGATTGTCAGGCGCGAGAAGCGCGCGCACACCTGAGGAGTGACGGACGAATACCTCGTCGATCAGCGAGGCATCGATGGCGTCAACGTGGTTCAGGAGGTCCGCGATGCTGTTCGCGCTCTTCAGGTCCAGCGCGATCCCGACATCCCCGAATTGAAGATCGAGGTCGACCAGCGCGACGGATGACTTCGCGCGACGGGCGAGCGCCACCGCGAGGTTGATCGCGATCGTCGTGCAGCCCACGCCGCCTTTCGGGCTGTAGACGGCGATGACCGCTCCGGGTCTGGTGGTCACGCCGGGCGTGCGGTCGATGCGCTGAAGGCGACGCAGCTCCTGGAAGTTCACGTACGCCTCGCGGATCGTCGCCACGAAGTCGGCAGGTTGGTACGGCTTGAGGAGGAAACCGCGCGCGCCCGCGGTGACCGCGTGAGACACGATGCCGGGCGCGACGTTCGCCCCGGTCACGATCACGCAGCACTCCGGAGCTCGCGAGAGGATCTCGCGCACGGCAGGGCCGACCTCCCCGCGAAGCCCGGCGAGGTCGACGACCGCCACTTGCGCATAGGTCGCGCCGAGCTTGTCCAGGAGGGACCCCTGGTCGGTCACCGTCCCGACGAGGAGCATCCGCTCATCGCCGGACAGCGCATCGCGGGCGTGGTTCGCCGCCTCGGGTTCCGTCTCGAGGACGAGCACGCGGATCGGACCAATCCCGTCCATCATCTGGCGATCCCGAACGACGTCACGAGGTAGGTGATGTCGACGCTGCGCGTCGTCACGTCCTGACTTTCGGCTCGCGAGCGGACGGCGACGTCGATCGTGGCCAGGCTGTCCCTCAGATACTTCAGGACCAGCGCGGTCTGGTGATCAACGATGAACGTGAGCGCGCTTCCCCGCTGTGGTTGTTGGGGCGTCGGACCGATCACCTGCAGCACCTCGAGGTTCTGGATGGTCGTCTGTGTTCGTTTGGGGTTCTCGCCGACGCCTGTCGTGACCGTCGCGAGAATGTCGACGTGGTCACCGACGTCCACGAAGCCGCCGGCGGTCAGCGGATCGTTCGTCGGGAAGGACACAAGCACCTTCCCCGGATCGATCGTCAGGGAGGCACCCTTCTTCCCTTCGGCGGCGAGGAGCTGACCGCGAAGGATCGGCGCGCCGTTCGGGACGGCGGCGAGCGTCGTTTGGCCGACCGCCTCCGTCTCGGTGCCGACGACTCCGCTCGGGACAAGATCCGTCGGGTAATCGCGACGGGTCAGCATCGCGGCGGTAAGGACAGTCCGCGCCGGCACGTCCGCCTTCGCGACGATGACGCTCACCGTCGTGGGGGCCGCCGCGGCGGGCCCCGCGCTCTGCTGGGCCACTCCGTTGAGCGCGACACCCGTCAGGATCGCTAGCAGCAGCCCGAGCGAGAGGAAGAACCACGAACGAAGCCGCATCGATTTTCTCCTAGTTGTCCGGGACCATCACGGCGGTATTGGCAAGAGGATTGAGGGCGCAGTTGGCGCACGCATCGGGATCGCCGAAGCTGCCACCCCAGTAGCCGCTGATCGAGTTGCTGTCGACAAGGCCCGCGTAGAACGTGAACGGGGCGACCGTGAAGACATGGACGCGGTCAGGCGTGCTTCCGCCGTTCCCCTTCTTCAACTGGGAGCAGTCACCGCTGCCGGGACCCGAGGCTGGCACGATCAGATCCCAGCGACTGCCCGCGGGTGCGGTCGAGGTGAAGGTCTCGCCGCAGTCCCACAGGTACACGAGGATCACGAGGCCCTTGCCCAACGTTTGCCCGTGACCCTTCGGCACCAGCTTGTTGGAGTAGGGCATCGTCCGCCCACGGTCGGCGATGGCCTGCGCCATCGCGGTGGACATGTTCGTCCCGACGTTGCCCGAGGCCGCTTCCAGCCAGTCGCCGACGGTGTTGTCGCTGCACGACGGCGCCGGGTTCGGCGGCGAGGTGCAGATCGACCGGGTCGTGAGAGGAGTCGGGGCCTCCTGTCCCGTCGGCAGTTCAATCCCGGTACGCCACTTGCTCGAAAGCGAAAGCGTCCCGCGGAACGAGTAGTAGAACCAGTTCGGGATGCTGCACTGCTTGTCCTGATTCGTGTTGGCCTCGCCGGCTGAGTCCCACAGCCAATTGCCGAGCCCGTCCTGACCCCAGGCGCGGCAGTTACCACCGCTCATGTCGATCTTCAGTGGATTCGGCGCATGGCTCGAGGAGTCCCACTGCTGGATCAGCTGCGGTGTGGTGACGCTGATGCCGCCGAAAGCCGGCGAGTCGCGCGAGTAGTCGATGAGCCCCTTGAAATTCCCGTACACGACGTTGGTCCCGTTCGCGGACCAGAACTCGACGGGATCGACCTGTGTCGGATCGCACGTTCCCGTGCACAAGATGTTGTAGTCGGTAGGGTCGTAATGCCGGACCATCGACCAGAGCGGTCCGCTGAGCGGGACTGGCGTCCCTGACAGCCGTACGCGAGCCGACGCTGCGGACGTGCTCGATGAGTGTCCGACGAGCGCTGCGATGAGCGACCTGAATATGACCGTGGCGCTCACACGAACGTAGATTGTGCTCGAGGGGATGGCCGTTCCGCCCGTGGCCGGGCAGGTTCCTCCGGCAGGCTTCGCGCTCGTCGTCCAAACGGTCGGGCTGCTCGTCCCGTAGAAGACGTCCAGCTGCGTTGCCGCGCTCGCGTCGACAAACGATCTGTTCGGAGCGTCGTAGCCTTTCGCCGCGCACCAGGTCGCCTCCTGGGTCACGCTGAAGGCTGCACCACCGTTCACCTCGACGACCGAGCTCGCGAGAAACTTGCCGGCGCCGAGCGCGGCAGCGTCCGCGAGGTTTTGCATCACTCTCCGCTGGGCCATCGCGTATCCCCAGTCGACGGCGAACGCCAGGGAAGCGACGAGGACGGCGACCGCGATCGCAACCACGATGAGGGCCTGGCCGGCTTCGGCGCTCCTAAATTGCGTCGCGCTCACCGTCGCGCCTCCATGAGGGAGCTCGTCGTGAGCGTCGCCGACCCGGACCCCGAGAAGAACGTCCCCGCGACAGCCGAGACCGCCGACCACGGATAGCTCGCGCTGATGCGGACGAGAACACCGGTCGTGTTCGGGCTGCTCGCCGGAATGCCCGCGCTCGGCCAGGGGCGGAAGGTCGCTGCGGCGTTGTCGTAGTACTCCGCGGTTATCGCGAGAGATGCGGTATCCAGCGGCGTTGCCCGCGTTCTCGCCGCGCTCGCGATTGCGGAGGGTGCGGCCGTAGGGTTGACGATCGCATAGCGGGCGCCCTCCTGGCTCGCACTGCCGACCACGATGTACGCGTTCAACGCTCGAGCTATGTCGACGATTCCGACCAGAAGAAGCACGAGGACGGGCAGGATAAGAGCGAACTCCATCGTGCTCGTACCGCGATCGTCGCGCGCTATGCGGCGCATGGCGTCCCTCCGGTCATGATGGGTAGGCGCGAAACCGACCGGACTGGGATCGGATTGATCTTGAACGCGGCGTCCACGACGGATCCGGTGAGGAGGGCGAAGTCGTAACGGACCTCAACGGTCACGTCCCCATCGCCAGTGACGCACGTGACCTGCATCCCCGGACACGAGGCCCCGAAGCTGGCGAACCCGGTCACATCGCACGCGCGCTGCGTGACCTGAGCTTGGGTCGCGTTCGCATTCCTGGCCGCGAAGTTCGCCCCCTCGCGTCCACCGTTCGCGATGATTCCGGCAACGTAGTAGGCACGAGCCCCGTCGACCATTCCCAGAAGGACCGCGAGCAGGAGCGGCAAAGCCAGCGCGAGCTCAATTAGGCTCTGTCCACCGCTCTCGGTCATGAAATAACTGCTCCCCTTGCTCAAACCCACCCCACGCGTGGCTCACGCCGTGCGCCGCTCCAGAGCCGATGGTGAATTTAGGGAGTGCCCGAGACGATCAGCAATACCGAAAAGTCGGGCGTGCCGCTCGAACTAGTGGGTCAGGCTCCGTGGAAACAGTGGCTGACGCGCCGCGGCGACGAGCTGGCTGCGGGTCCTGGCGTTCAGTCGCCGTAGCGCGTTCTGGACGTGCTTGTGGGCCGTCGACTGGCTGATACGCAAGACGCCGGCGATCTCGCGATCAGTCGCCCCCTGTGCGATCAGCTCGACTATTTGTCCTTGCCGCGGGGTAAGCGCTGACTCACCAGACGCACTCAGGCCGGCGCTCGAAAGGCGGGAGATCATCTGAACGAGCCCGGTCAGCAATCTGCGGGGAAACGCGTTCTCTCCATGAATCACGGCGGCGATCGTCCGCTCGAGGGCGCGCGGAGTGATGTCCGTTGAGGCAAGCCCTGCGAAGCCGAGGCTCGCGGCTTGTCCAGCCGCATCCGGAGTCGGTGACTGGATGAGTGCGATGAGACGAGCGGTGCGGCTCAGAAGTTGCGCGCGCGCACGGAAACCGGGGCTCAAGAGCAGTCGCTCGCTGCAGGCCACAAGGATGACGTCGTAAGTGCCCGCCACCCGTGGGCTCAATTGAGCCAAGCTCGGGAGTGACCCCATCACCTCGACCCGACATTGTTCCAGCCGCGCGTACGCCAGTCCGACTTCTTTCGAGTCGACAACGCAGATGCGCGGGCGTGTTGAAACGGCCTGGTTCGTGGCCGGTCTTCGGTCGATCACAAACTCCCCAACCCCCGCGAGGAATGCGGGAGCTTCCCGTCAAGTCGCCGACCGAAGAATCCGAGCGCCGCGCTCGGTTGTCAATGCTCATACGCAGTATTGGGTGCGGTCGGTTGGATATAAGGCTAGGACGCGATTGACATCGCGGCGACCGCGGCTGCGCGGTTAGGCACATTCAACCTCTTCAGAAGATTGGTCACGTGCTTCTGGGCCGTCGCGGTTGTGATGCCGAGCGAGCGCGCGATCTCTTTGTCCGCTGCGCCCTTCGCGATCAGCACGATGACCTCACGCTGACGCGGAGTCAGAGGAAGAGCGCTCGGAACGCGTAGCCAGTGACCGTTCCGGATCAGCGTCGAAAGCACACGCCGGGAGTACGCGTGTTCGCCCTGCATCGCGCCAAGGATCGAGCGTCGGATCGCGTCGCTCGTCAAGTGCGTGTCCACGTAGCCGAATGCTCCGGCTGAGACGGCCAGAGATGCGTCGTCTGGATTGGGATTCGCCGTGAGGATGATCGTGGTCATACTCTCGGCGAGCTCGCCAACCAGTTCCCAGTCCGTCTCGTTGTAGGCAGCGACGATGTTCAACGAGATCTCCGCGTGTAGCTCCCTAGGTCCGCTCGTGACGCGCCACAGTGGAACGCCAAGATTGAGAGATCGAAGCAGACTAAAGATCGCCCCTGACGCGTCGAACACAAGAACGCCCGCAGACGTGGTGGAAGCCCCACCATCCATACCCAAAACTCCCGTTCCCACCTATAGGCCAAATGGCCCAGCTACCCGCTCGGCAATCTAGCAGAGAAGCACCCGACCGCCGTACCCAAATGTCGGTAGTTTCGGAGCGTTCCGGTGTCGAACCGAAACCGATACGCGAGCACGTTTAGCGGACCGCGCTCGATATCAGTGGGGACTGTCGGCCGAAGCTGGGAATACCCGCCGGGCCCATAGCGAGATTCCCTGATTTGAGTAGAGGCGATCGGATTCTTCCGCGACGACTCGCGCCGTCGACGGCCACATACCGGGTTCTCCTACTTTCAACGTCCACTTATTAGCGCGTACCTTGCGGCGGCCAAGCTGGGCCGCGCCGGCGACGTCATTTCGTTTTCGATCGCCGAGAGGGACCCGGGGCAGGGATGGTTGGGATGAGGAAGCTCGGGGTAATGTTCGGCTCGGCGCTACTGGCTCTCGCGATGTTGCCGTCGGCATTCGCGGACGCGGGCGGCGGACCACCCGCCACATTCACGACGATCAACTTCACCTTCGATGGCGGGGCAGACCACTGTAAGAACGGGCCCGCTGGGGCGACGCAGGTCGTCAACTGCAACATCTACGACGGCAAGCAGTACGTCTGGCTGAATGGCGGTCCCGACAACGCGGCTCTTGCCGACGGGACATATTTCTTCGCTGTCCTCGCCCCAGGCGGCCAGCACGATCCGAACGATGGCGCAGGCAAGAATCTCTCAGACACGAGCGTCGCTCCGTACGCGGCCGGATCGCTGAACGCTGATGGCAGCGGGATCCCGAGCGGCGACCCGCGCTCTAACCGCACTTTCTCCGTGAGTGGCGGAATCATCGCGTATGCCGGAACTCACACATTCGACTCACAGATGATCCGGCTGATGCCCTACGACGACACCACGAACGAAGGGGGCGTCTACATACTCGCGATCTGCAAGCTCGCGACTTCGTCCAGCGCCGTTGTTCCGAAGGACTGCAAGTACGACGCCTTTAAGGTCCAGGCGCCCGGAACACCGGTGACCGTACAGGCCGTTCTGAGCGGCACTAAGTATCTCGACGCGAACACGAACGGCCAGATAGATCCGGGTGAGACTGGTCTCTCCGGGTGGACGATCAATATCTCCGACGGCACCACGACCACGCCAGTCGTCACCGACAGCGAGGGGAACTGGTCCTTCAACACGCCCGAGGTCGCGCTGGGTACCCTTGAGACTTTCACGATCAGTGAGGTCCAGCGGAGTGGCTTCGCGCAGACCGGCAACACGACTGACCAGTCGAGCGCGACTGGTGGGGTTGGCGTCGCGCTCAGCAATAAGATCTACACGCTCACGCTGCCGAACACCGGTCCAGGTTCGGCCTCGGGCCTCAACTTCGGCAACATCCCGCTGGCGAGTGCGTTGACCGCAACGAAGGACGCAACGCCGGCATTCACGCGTACCTTCAAGTGGACTATCAAGAAGGATGTCGACAAGACCGAGATCGACACGGCTGACGGAGCGACCTTCACGTACACCGTCAGCGTCACCCGCGATGCGGGCACCGACAATGCTTGGGCAGTCAGTGGCTCGATCGCCGTCAACAACCCGAACTCCGCTCCAGTCACGGTAAATGTGAGCGACGCGATCAACGACGCGAACGCTACGTGCACCGTCACCGGCGGCACAGGCGCGATCATTCCGGCGAGCGGATCGGCGAGCCTCCCTTATAGCTGCTCGTACTCCGCGCTGTTTGCAAGCTCAAGCCAGACGAATACCGCCTCGATCTCCTGGGCTCAGCAGACCCTTTCGAACGCGACGCTGCTGCTCACGGGGAGCGCGTCAGGAACAGCCGCGATCGCCTGGGACGGCCCGACGACGGTCGTCGATGCCAGCGTGAGCGTGAGCGATCCGCTCGATCCCTCGGCGCCACGAACATTCTCGAGCACCGGCTCGTTCAGCTACTCGCACACGTATACGGGCGATCCCGCGGGGACGTGCACGGATCACAAGAACACGGCGACCTTCACAACGAACACCTCCGGGACGACCGGTTCGGCAAGTCAGACCGTGAAGGTGTGCGTCGGCGCTGACCTCACCGTGAGTAAGACGGCGACCCCGACCTTCACTCGTACATTCACCTGGGGCATCTCGAAGGCCGTCGACCAGACGCGGATCAACATCGCCTCGGGCGGGTCGGCGACCTTCAACTACACGGTGAACGTGACGCACGACAAAGGCACCGACAGCGCGTGGGCGGTGACCGGAACGATCACAGTGGCCAACCCCAACGACTGGGAAGACATCACGGCCGACGTAAGCGACGCAGTCAACAACCTCGGCATCTGCAGCGTCATCGGCGGCGGCACGAACGTGACCGTGCCACGCAGCGGCTCGGCGATCCTCAGCTACGCGTGCACGTACTTGGTCGCGCCGAGCCCCCTCGCCGGGACGAACACGGCGACGGCCACATGGAACAGCTCGACCTACGCGACGCCGACGGGCTCCGCATCCGGCGCGGCGGCCGCGGCATTCGGTGACCCGACGACCATCATCGATGGCACCATCGCTGTGACTGATACGCTCGGCGGCTCACTGGGATCGGCCTCGTACACCGATGCCAGCCCGAAGACATTCACGTACGCGAAGACCTTCAGCACCGACGCGGCCGGGACGTGCACCAATCACGACAACACGGCGACGTTCACGACGAACATCGGCACGACCGGATCCGCGAGCCAGAGCGTCAAGGTCTGCGTCGGTGCGGACCTCACCGTGAGCAAGACGGCCCTCTCGACCTTCACGCGGACGTATGCCTCGACGATCACGAAGAGCGCCGACAAGACGCTCGTCAAGCTCCTGAACGGGAGCGCGACGTTCACATACACGATCGTCGCCAGCGAGACGGGCTTTACGGATAGCGCGTGGGTAGCCGCGGGCAAGATCACGGTCAACAACCCGAACGACTGGGAAGCCATCACCGCGAACGTGACTGACGCCGTCGGCAACGGCGGGACATGCCTGGTGACCAGCGGCACCAGCCTCAGCATCCCGGCCAGCGGATCGAAGCAGCTCGACTACGCGTGCGCGTACGCGACGAAGCCGAGCCCGATCACCGGCACGAACACGGCTACCGCAAGCTGGGACAAGACGACATTCCTTACACCGAACGGCTCGGCGAGCGGCACGGCCGGGGTGGACTTCACCACGCCGACGACGCTCGTGAACTCGACCATCACAGTCACAGACACCTTCGCGGGCCTGCTCGGGACGGTTACGGCCACGAACACGACGCCCTTCGCGACGCGCACCTTCACGTACACGCGCACCGTGCCGGCTCCGGCGCACGACTGCGTCTCAGTCCCGAACACGGCTAGCTTCACCGCGAGCGATGGGCCGGCCACGGGCTCGGCGTCGCAGACGGTGAGCGTCTGCCGCATCCCGCCGCTGACCGGGGCCCTCACGATGGGCTTCTGGCAGAACAAGAACGGCCAGGGGATCATCCTCGGGGGCGCATCGACAGCGGGCGTCTGCAACTCAGGCACGTCGCTTCGAACCTACGCGCCATACCAGGACCTGAGCGCAACCGCGACCTGCTCGCAGGTGGCAGCCTACGTCTACAACATCATCAAAGTTGCGAACTCGTCGGGTGATTCGATGAACCCGATGCTCAAGGCACAGATGCTCGCGACCGCACTCGACGTCTACTTCAGCGATCCGGCGCTCGGCGGCAATCAGATCAAGGCACCCGCGCCGGTCGGCGGCGTCAAGATCGACCTGACCCAGATTTGCGCGATGATCGACTCGATTGGGTCAAGTACGTGCTCGGGCTCGTACGAGAACGTAAGCGGTTCGTTCGGCGGGGCGACAAGCCTCACCGTCAGTCAGATGCTTACCTACGCCGCGAGTCAGTCGAACGTAGGCGGATCAACGTGGTACGGCAACGTGAAGGCGACCCAGCAGCTGGCGAAGGACGCCTTCGACGCGATCAATAACCAGGTCGCCTTCCAGGCGCCATAACGATCTCGCGAAGACACTTCGACGCAGAGGCCCCGGCACGCGCCGGGGCCTCGTCCTTTTCTTGGGTCGGATCTCAGGGCGTCGGGTAGGTGACGCTCAGCGTGAACGAGCTCTGCGCGGTTCCGCTCACTACGAGTTGCAGTGAGCCGGCGGCGGAAGAGAAGCTCAACGTTGACGGGCTCGAGCCGGTCTGCGTAGCGAGCACCGCGCCATCGGATCCGTATACGGTGAGCGTCAGCGGCGGCGTCTTTGAGTACGCCAGCGTGGCGTTCAGCGTGCCGGACCCCGTCGTCAGCGTGAACGCACGCGAGCTGTTCTTGTTCGTCACCGCGCCGCTGAAGCTGCTCGTCATGGTCGTCGACGCACTGGGCGCGGGCGTCGGTGCGGGGGTGGCTGTCGGTGGGGGTGTCGGCGACGAGCTCGGTGACGGAACCGGCGTCGAAGAAGGCGCCGGTGTCGGCGTGGGCGCGGGTGTTGGCGTGGGCGAGCTGCCTGCGGGAGCGCCGAGCGCCAAAAGGCTCGCGTACGCGTCAACCCTGCCGTAGGCGAGTGTGCCGAGCTTGATCGAGCTGGACTCGATAGCAGCCTCAATCGTTGTGGTCGGCGCGGCCGGTGCATACGAGAACGCCAGCCCGACGATCCCCGCCACCGCGGGTGTCGCAGCCGAGGTCCCGCAGAACGAGCCGTACCAGCCGTTCCGCCCCGTTGTGTAGTTGCAGCCCGGCGCAGCGAGCTTGACCCACCAGCCGTAGCTCGACCACGCGTACAGGGCATCGTTCGGGTCGGTCCCCGCGACGCCGAGCACTTCTTGATATGCGGCCGGGTACGTCGGGGCCGAGTTCCCATAATTGCCGGCCGCGGCTACGAGGACCACGCCACGACTGTGCGCGTACTGCACCGCGCTCTGGACTGTCGTGGTCCCCGTGGAGCCGCTGAGGCTCATGCTGATCACGCGCGCGCCGTGATCGGTGGCCCAGATGATCCCCGAGGCGACCGCCGACATGGTGCCCGTACCATCAGCGCCGAGCACCTTTACGGGCATGAGTGAGCAACCCCAGCAGTAGGAGGCGACACCGATCGCGTTATTGCTCGCCGCGCCGGCCACGCCTGCGGCCCAGGTTCCGTGGCCGTTGTCGTCAGACGGATTGGACGTCCCGCTCAAGACGTTGTAGCCGGCAACGAGCTTGCCTTGCAGATCCGGCTGCGACAGATCGACACCGGTATCGAGAATGGCAATCACGACGCTCGCGGAACCCCGGGTCAGGTCCCAGGCCGCGTTCGTGCGCGTCTTCACCTGCGCCCACTCGCTCGGCCACCAGTAGTCGTTTGGCGTCGTGTTCGTCACCGCGACCGTCGCGTCACGCTCGACGAACTCGACGCGCGGGTCGGCGGCAAGCATGCGGACCGCACTCCCTTCGGATCCTTCGGGAACCTGCAGAACGCGGACGCGGACCTGCTGGATCTCTCCGGTCTTCCGAGCGCCGCTCGCCTTCTCGAGATACTCGGCGACGTCGTTGGCCACGCCCGACCGGTAGCGCACGAGGAGTCGAGCCGGTACGGCGCTAGAGACGTGACTGTGCGCGACGGCCGGCGTGTCCGCCGCAGCGACAACCGGCGCAGGTGGATGTGCTGGCGCTGCCAAGGGCACGGCGGAGGCGACGAGGGAGCCGAGCGCGAGCGCGGCGTTGATGACCACCCGCGCGATCGCCGCAAAGAAGTCGCCCATGACGGTCGGCAGTCCTCCCTGGCCGGCGCGCGTGCGCCAATGCGACTCACGTAAGCGCGCCGGCGGTCTGTTGCTGTCTACCTAACAGCGATCTGGACGTGGGATGCACCGTCACTTTCGTCCGGTGAGGCACCCCCCGGATGGGGCAGGACCCCAAAATGCCTGGTTTCGGTCGGACAACCCGGCGCCACGCCGGCGCTCTCGCCCCGGCCGGGGAGGGGAGGCGCCAGAGCAGAGGCCCATGAGCGGCGTTAGCGCGACTGCGGACGAGCTGGCCGCCCGCCTTAAAGCCGAGAATCCCGCTTCCCGAAAACGGGACCTCGAATACCGGATTCCCGGAATTGTCGAACCCGAGACCGCCGGACCAGTATCGGGGCCATCGGCGCCAAGCTAATGAGAGGGGGGTGGGGAATGACGAGATTCATTTGCGACGACTCCGGGCAGGGACTTGTAGAGTACGCGCTCATCATCGCGGTCATCGCGGTGGCCGTGATCGTGGCCATGATGTTCATGCGCGATCAGCTCACGAACATCTTCAGTCAGGTCGGTAACAACCTCACCTAAGACGTTGCGGTGCCCGCGTTCGCGCTCTGCGAACGCGGGCTTTTGTTTGGACGTCAGCGGGCAGCCTCGAGAGTCGTACCTAGTTTCAATCACAGCTCCTCGGCTACCGCTTTTCCGTACTACCCGTAGTTCTCAGGCGCGTCTAGGTTCACTCGGCACGTAGCGCAGGCCTTCCGCGAACGGGGAATTTGGGATGGGACGGGTGGCGTGAGCACGCAGGGGGCTCGCTTCAGAGTCGCGCGTCGCGCGACGATCCTCGCGCTCGTCATCTCGATGGCGATGCCGTGGCAGGCGGCCGCATTCGTCTTGGCTCCTTCGAGCGCGCCCGCGGTCGAATCATCGTCCACGTCCCCAGCGACCGCGACCCTCGTGCCGATCCTGGTGAAGTTCAGGGGAAGCGCGAATCCGGCAGATGCTGACGCGGCGACGCGGGACGCGGGGGGCGACGTCGTACGCGATCTCGCTCAGATCCGCACGCGGGTCGTCAATGTGTCAGCCGCGGCGCGCGATGCGATCCTCGCGAAGTACAGGGGACATCCGGCGGTCGAGCGCGCGAGCGCGGCGATCCAGCTGCGCAAGGCCGGCGATCCGAACGATCCGTCCTACGCCCAACAGTGGTCGCTGCCGAAGATCGCGTGGGACCGCGCGTACTCGAGCGTCCCGATCGCGGGTTCGGCGACGATCGCCGTCCTCGACACCGGCGTGGACGCGACCCACCCCGATCTCGCGGGACGCGTGCTCACCGGCCAGAGCTTCACGGGCAGAGACGCGTACAGCGATCCGAACGGTCACGGCACCGCGCTCGCCGGTATCGCGGCCGCGAACGTCAACGACGGCGTCGGGATGGCCGGTGTCGCCTACAGCGGTGCGAACGTCGCATCGGTGCAGGTACTCCAGGCCGACGGCACCGGGTACGACAGCGACGTGATCGCGGGCGTCCTGTGGGCAGCCGACAACGACGCGCAGGTCATCCTCATGGGCTTCAGCAGCGCCGACTACTCGGCCGCACTGGCCGATGCGCTCGCATACGCCTGGGGAAAAGGCGCCGTGCTCGTCGCGGCGACGGGCAACGACGGCTCGAGCGCGCCGACCTATCCGGCGGGAATGGCGAACGTCATCGGCGTCGCGGCGACCGATCAGAACGATGCGGTAGCGGTGGGGAGCAACACCGGTAGCGCTTCCGTTGCCGCGCCCGGCGTCGGCATTTACGCGACGCAGCCCGGCGGTGGGTACGCGTCGCTGACCGGCAGCTCCGCGTCCGCTGCGGAGACCGCCGGCCTTGCGGCCCTACTCGTGGCAGGCGGCAAGAACAACAGCGGCGCTGCGAATCAGATCCGCGGCGCGGTCGATCCGGTCTCGGGACAGACCATCGGTCGGATCAATGTGTACTCGGCGCTCACGACGGTCGCGACGCCGCAGCCGACGCCGACGCTCGCACCCACGCCCATTCCCGGGCCGTCGCCCACGTACAAGCCGGCGGCGGCGACATTGAGCATCCTTGGGCACACGGGCGTTGGGAACTCGAACACGGTCAACGAGGGCAACAGCGGGACGACGTCGGCGCAGTTTGATGTGATGTTGAGCGGTGCGGGCGGCTCGAACTGCACATCGATTAGCCCTTGCACGGTCGACTACGCGACATCTTCGGGTAGTCCCGCCGCGACCGGCGGGGCCTCGTGCACCAGCGGGGTCGACTATCTGACGACCTCAGGCACGCTGACCTTCAACTCCGGCAACCAGACCCAGACACTTCCGGTGATCGTCTGCGCCGATGTCAGCATTGAGCCAGACGAGACGTTCGTCGTCACGATATCCAACGCGAGCGGCGGCGCCACGATTCAGAGCTCGCAGAAGACGGCGATCGGCAGCATCATCGATGACGACGGGGCCCAGCTCGTCATCGACGACGT
>VBDX01000115.1 GCA_005881885.1 Chloroflexota bacterium | reverse complement strand
TCCGCGGCGTCGTCGCGCGCTTCGTGGAAGGCGGCGTGCGCGAGCTCGTTCCGCACCGCCTTGCGCAGGCCGGCGAGATCGGCCACGCCGACCGTCTTCGCGAACTCGTCGTCGAGCGGCGGAAGGACTTTTTCCGCGACCTGCGACGGCCGGATGCTGAACGTGCCGGTCTTCCCGGTGAGCTCACCCTCGCTCGCGTCGTCGGGGAACGTAAGGTCGACCTTCTTTTCCTCGCCCGCCCTCATGCCGACGAGCGCCTCGCCGAGGCCGCTGATGCCGAGGTCCTTCCCCGCCTCGATGTGCGCGTTCCGGGCGAACGGCGGCAGCGTCTTGCCGAGGAGGGACGCATCGATGTCGACCGTCAGGATGTCGCCGCTCTGGGCGGGGCGCTCGACCGGCCGCAGCTGGGCGTGGCTCTCCCGCATCGCGGCTATGGTCCGATCCACAGCGTCCTCCCCCGGTGGCTCGGGCGCGACGGCGGCACCGTGCGCGAGGTAGTCCCCGAGCGCGACCTCGGGTCGGACGACGACCGTCGCCGTGTAGCGAAGCGGTTTGCCTTCTTCGAGCTGAGTGACCTTCGCGTCGGGCCGATCGATCGGCTCGAATCCTTCTGCGTCGACGATCTCGCGGTAGGTCTGGTCCATCAGGTCGTCGGCCGCGTCCTCCCAGAGATGATTCTTTCCGTAGGTGCGCTCGTACATCGCGCGCGGCGCCTTGCCCGGCCGGAAGCCGGGGATCTTGGCGTGCTGCACGTGCTTCGCGAACGCGGCATCCGCGGCGCGCGCCAGCCGGTCCGCTTCGACCTCGACGTCGAGCGTCACGCGCGATCCGGCCTCACGGCGGAGAGTGTGCTTGACGGATGAAGGGGCGGTCTTCGGGGATTCGGGCATGGAGATGCTCTGAGTTTAATGGGGTACGCTCGACCCGCGTAGGTGTTCTTCTATGAGATCCATGAAGGCGATGAGGAGCTCGGCGCCGCCGTGCTACTCGCGCACGAGCGCCGTTTCGAACCGCTCGAATTCTTCGCGCTCGTGAAGAAGGCACGCACGCTGCTCCTCAACTCCTTCGAGGAGGATTCGCTCTCCGAGGCCATCGCGAACGAGCTCGCGCGCACGCAGGGCTTCATCCACGTTACCGACGAGCTCCTGGTCGCCTCGGTGAACGTGGATGAGACCGAGGAAGGAACGTTCCTGGTGTCCGAAGAGGCCGGCGATCGCAGCGTCTTCCTCGCGCGTGACGACGACATCCAAAACAACTAGTCCGATGATGGAGCGCGTCGGGTTCGTGGGCCTCGGGATCATGGGCACACCGATGGCCCGTAACGCGCTCAAGGCGGGATTCGCCGTCACCGTGACGAATCGGACGATCGACCGCGCGAAGCCGCTCGCGGATGCGGGAGCCACCGCGGTTCGCACCCCTCGCGAGGTCGCCGAACGCAGCGACATCGTGGTGACGATGGTCACCAACACGCCCGACGTCGAGGCCGTCATGTTCGGCCCGGACGGCATCGCGAGTGGCGCCCACGATGGACTGCTGGCGATCGACATGAGCACCATCAGCCCCGCGGCGACGCGCGACCTCGCGAAGCGCGCGGCCACGAACCGGCCTCCATTCCGAACGCTTGACGCGCCGGTATCGGGCGGCGAGGTCGGTGCGATCGAAGCGCGGCTCGCGATCATGGTCGGCGGGGACGAGGCCGACCTGAAGCGCGCCACGCCGCTCTTCCAGGCTCTTGGCAAGACGATCGTCCATATCGGCGATCACGGCGCGGGTCAGGCCTGCAAGCTCGCGAACCAGATCGCCGTCGCCATCAACAATCTCGGCGTCTCGGAGGCGCTCGTCTTTGCGAAAGCCCAGGGGATCGATCTCGAGCGCACTCGCCAGGTCATCGCGGGCGGCGCCGGCTCCTCGTGGGCGATGCAGAACTACGCGCCGAAGATGCTGGCCGGTGACTTCCGCCCGGGCTTCATGGTCGACCTTCAGCAGAAGGATCTGCGCCTCGTGCTCGACAACGCGTTCGTGGACCACGTGTCTTTGCCGGGGACCGCCCTCGTCCATGCGCTCTACAACGCGCTCCAACAGGGCGGCGGCGGGCGCGACGGAAACCACGCACTGCTGAAGGTGATCGAGCGACTATCCGGCTTGGAGGCCCGCCAGCGTTGACGAATTGACCCATTGACCAGCCGTTGACCTAGCGATCGTGCAAGCGACCGATAGTCCGAGTACGCCTCTCCTATTGCGGCCGGAGCGGGCCAAGCCGACGCTGAATGCGTGTCGGGACGCGTTCTCGTCGTCGAGGACGACGAAGCGACCCGCGGTGCGGTGCGGGCACTCCTCGAGGACGCAGGCTACGAATGCTGCGAGGCGATCGACGGTGAGGCCGCGCTCGTTTCCGTGCGCACCGCTCACCCCGACCTCGTGCTGCTCGACCTCGGGCTCCCTGGGATGTCTGGAGCGGAGGTCCACCGCGCGCTCCGCCGCGACCAACGCACGCGGTTCCTGCCGACGGTCTTCCTGTCCGCGGACTCAGGCAGGGAGGCGAGGCTCGCCGAGCTCGAGGCCGGGGCCGACGACTACATCACCAAGCCATACGACGCGGACGAGCTGCTCGCGCGGGTGGGCGCCGCGGTGCGGAGATCGAGCGGCCTGCGCGCGGTCAATCCGCTCTCGGGCCTCCCGGGCAACACCACGATCACCGAGGAGATCGAGTCACGCCTCGCGCGACGCGAGCGGTTCGCGCTCCTGTACGTCGACATCGACCGCTTCAAGGAATTCAACGACCACTATGGCTTCGCCCGCGGCGACCTGATGATCTCGAGCGTCGCTCAACTCCTCGCCGAGATCAGCTGGGGGATGGAGGGCGAGCGGTTCCTCGGCCACATCGGTGGCGATGACTTCGTCGTGCTCGCGCCTCCCGAGGAGGCGGAGACGCTCGCGGCCTGCATCACGCGGCGGTTCGACGAGACGACGCCCTCGTTGTACGACGAGGAGGACCGGCGACGCGGCTCGATCGAAGCCCGCGACCGGAAGGGCGTCCTGCGGCGCAGCCCGCTCGCGTCGCTGTCGATCGGGATCGTGAACGTCGCGCCCGGACGCTTCGCCGGCGCGATCGCCGCGGCGCGCGCCGCAGCCGAGGTGAAAGCGGTCGCGAAGCGCCAACCCGGATCAAGCTGGGCCGTCGACCGCCGCAAGAGGTAATCCCGCCGCTACGCTAGTGAGCGGGCGAGTGGCGAAACCGGCAGACGCGTGAGCCCTAGGAGCTCATGCTCGAAAGAGCGTGAGGGTTCGACTCCCTCCTCGCCCACCGCGGCGCTACCTCGCCGATTGGTTTCGTTTCGCCAGCGTCTTCGCGATCGAGCGCACCGTGAGAAGAGCGACGATGGCGACGAGCTGGCCCATCAGGATCACTCGGTTCAGGTCGAGCGCGGGTCGCCAGCGTGCCTCGCCGTCCTTGACGATCCACGCGCCTGCCGGACGCGCGGACATGCCGAATCCGCCGCCGCCGTTGCCCTCGGTGTCGCCGCCACCGCCGCCACCGCCCATCACGTTCGCCGCGGGGATGATCGTCACTCCGTCCTGCTGGTAGGGCTCGCCGTAGACACGACGGACCGTGATCGCGTCCTTCGCCTGGTTGACCACTTCGAGAGCGTTCATAGACGCACCTCCCCGACGAAGTATCGGACCCGCCCGCACTCCGAGCTCTCTTTAGATCGTGAGCTCCATGCCCTCGCGCGCGACCACCACCTCGATCCCTTTCGCCCGCTCGTTCGTCTGTTTCTGGGCCTCGACGGCGATACGGTCGAGCGCGTCGTCGGTGCGGTCCGGATCGTGGTGATAGAGGACAAGGCGCTTCACGCTCGCCTTCACCGCCACGTCGATCGCGCTCGCGATCGTCGAGTGGCCCCAGGTCGGCTTGAAGTCGTTCTCGGTGAACTGCGCGTCGTGGATGAGGGTGTCGGCGGCCATCGACAGCGAGATGACCGGGTTCGGCCGTCCGGAGAAGGGGTCCTCCGTATCGGTCGCGTAGACCAGCGAGCGGCCATCGGCCTCCAGACGGAACGCGAGCGCCGGCGCAGGGTGAAAGAGGCTCACGGCTTTCACGAGGAAGTGACCGATGCGCTCCTCGCTTCCATCGTGGAGCTCTCCGACCTCGAGCCGCGCGGGCAGGTCGTCCAGGTCCACCGGAAAGAACGGATCGTCCATGCCCAGACCGAGGAGCTCGCGTAGCGCGCGCGACTGTTTCGGCCCGCGTATGCGCAGCGACGTCTTCGGGTCAAAGGCCGGCCGGAAGAAGGGGATGCCCTGGATGTGATCCCAGTGCAGGTGTGACAGCAGCAGATCCACCGAGAACGGCCGCGGGCCGCCTCCGTTCATGAGCGCGAGGCCGAGCTCGCGAAGGCCCGTGCCGGCGTCAAGGACGAGGAGCGAACCCGAGCTGTCACGCACCTCGACGCACGCCGTGTTCCCGCCGTAACGGACCGTCGATGGCCCGGGCGTCGGGATCGAGCCGCGCGTCCCCCAGAAGCGGACTTTCAAACCTTCGGCTCCTTATCACGCTGGGACAGGCCGGGGCCGTCCGGAGTACGACCCAGCCCCTCGGCGCCGGGCTTGGGCCAGGTGTGCTTCAGGGATTCGAGCGCCCATTCAAGATCGTGGATGTTCCTGCGCAGCGCCGCGATCACCTTTGGATCGAGGTGGTCGCCCGCCATCGTCTCCATGATCTCGAGGGTCTTCTCGAGCGTGTACGCCGGCTTGTAGTAGCGCGGCGCGGTCAGCGCGTCGAAGACGTCGGCGACCGCGACGATCCGCGCCCCGAGCACGATCCGTTCGGCAGGTAGCCCGCGCGGATAGCCCTTCCCGTCCATTCGCTCATGGTGCTGCGCGGCCATGATCGGCACCTCGCGCATGTCGTGCGGAAATTCGAGGCGACCGAGAAACTCCCCGGTCTTCTCGGCGTGCGCCTTCATGTAGGCGAACTCGGCATCGTCGAGCTTGCCCGGTTTCGTCAGAAATTCGTCGCGCACGGCGATCTTGCCGTAGTCGTGGAGGAGCGCCGCCGCCCGAAGCTTCTCGAGCTCGATGCCCACCAGACCCATCCCGCGTCCGATCACTTCCGCGTAGCGCGTGACCCGCTGGCTGTGGCCGGCGGTCTGCTGGTCGCGGGCGTCGATCGTGACGGCGAGAGTCTCGATCAACGTTTCCCAAAGACGCTTCTGGCCGGCGAGCAGCTGCGCGTTCTCGACGGCGACGGCGGCCGAGGCTCCGAGCGAGCTCAGCGTCTCTTCGTCGTCAGGGGTGAAATGCTCCCCGCCCTTCTTGTTCACGACCTGGAACACACCGATGACGCGATCGTTCTGACCGGTCATCGGGAAGGTGAGCAGGCTTCTCGTGCGATAGCCGCTGCGCTTGTCGGGCTCGGGATTGAACCGCGGATCCGCGTATGCGTCGGGTATGTTGATCGTCTCCCCCGTAGCCGCGACCGTCCCCGCGATCCCGACCCCCATCGCCAAGCGGATCTCGCCAACACCCGCGCCGAGCGCGACGCGCGACCAGAGCTCGTTCTTCTCGCGATCGACGATGAAGATCGTCGCGCGGTCCGCATCGAGCAGCGTTGTCGTCGCCTGGGCCATGTCGCGCAAGAGCGCGTCCAGATCGGTGATCGACATGAGCCGGCGGGTCATGTCCAGGATGAGGTCGAGCTTCGACCCCGTGGTCACCTTGCGGTCGGTCTTCCGGCGCGGCTTCGTGCGCCGCTCGCGTTTGCGTCGCTCGTCCGACATCAGCCCTCGATGGGGATGTGTTCGAGCACCGGTCCGACCGTCTCGGCGATCTGCTCGAGCAGCATCTGGTCCCGCCGCTCGAATGCGCCGTTGCGCTTATTCAGCGCCTGGATGACGCCGACGACCGTGCCTCCATCACCTCCCCAGACCGGAACGACGAGCATGTTGAGCGTTCGGAACCCCGTCCGCAGGTCGACGTTCCGGTCGAACCGCGCGTCCGCGTAGGCGTCCGGCACGTTGATCGTCTCGCCGGTCATCGCCGCCTGCCCGGCAAGGCCCTGGCCCATCGGCAGACGTATCTCCGTAGCGGTTCGTTGAGCGACCCGCGCCCAGAGCTCCTTCTTCTTGTGGTTGACGATGTACACGGTGCAGCGCTCGGCATCGACCGCCTGCGAGCAGAGGTCGACGAGCCCGCGCAGGTAGGCCTCGCGGTCCTTCTGCACCGCGAGGTGTCCGAGCTTGACGAGGACGAGGGCGACCTTGTCGTCGAGCACGCTTTAGTGATACCCCGCGACGGCGGCGCGGCCCATCAGCACATCCGGGGCCGGAGCCGGCCTTGGCGAACGCACCGCGCCGAGACGGTCGATCTGCCAGCACGGCACGGGTTCCGCGCGCCCCTTCACGAGGATCGCGCCGAGGTCCACGGCGTCGACATCGTCCCCGAGCTCGCGGAGCGTCGCGCCCGAACACACCACCTGATCGCGACGCGCGATGTCGCTCGAAGTGAGGCGCGACGCGACGTTCGCGCTATCCCCGATGACCGTGTACTCCATGCGGCCCTTCGCGCCGAGGAACCCCGCGACGACCGGACCGGTGTTGATCCCGAAGCCGAAGGAGACGTCGGGGCCGCCCCTCTCGCGCTCGGCGACGATCCACCGCTGCATCTCGAGCGCGCACTCCACCGCCTTGCGCGCCTGGTCCTTCAGCTCGAGCGGTGCGCCCCAGAGCACCATGATGTTGTCGCCGTTGTACTTGTTCACGGTCCCCTCGTAGCGATTCACGATGTCCACCATACCGTCGAAGAAGCGGTTCAACTGGTAGAGGAGCGTCCCGGGCTCCATCCCTTCCGACAGCGTCGTGAACCCGCGGATGTCCCCGAAGAGCACCGTGACGCGCTTCTCCTCGCCGCCGAGGGCCAGCTTTCCCGCCTCCTCGCGCTCCATGATCGTTCGCGCCACGGCCGGCGTGACGAACCGACCGAACGTGCTGCGCGTGCGGGCGACTGCGAATTGCTCCTCGAGGAGCAGGTAGCCCAGCAGGATCACCCACCAGAATGCCGCCGGGAGGACGTACGCGATCGAGGGGACCTCGACCGGCCCGGCCCCGATGGGACCGCTCGTTTGGAACGAGAAGAGGACGTACGACCCCACGACGTACGCGGCGAGAACGACGAGCGCGCCGATGAAGCCGAAGAGACGCCAGCGAAGGACGAGCAGCATCCCGACCAGCGTCACGATGAGGAGCTGCGCCACGGTCGTGAGGCCGTCCTGCTTCAACACCGGGTAGCGGTTGGTGAAGATCGACTGTGCGGCGTTCGCCCAGATCTCGACGCCGTACATCTTGTGCCCGCTTGAATTCGGGACGTGGTAGTCGTCGGGCACGGCGGACAGCGAGTGCGCGCCCACGAGCACCATCCGGCCGGCGACGAGATCGTGCGGGATCGTTCCGTTGACGACATCTTTGAGCGAGACGACGCAGAACTCGACCGGACTCTTGCAGGGATAACCCGGGTTCGCGGACGTCGATGGCGCGGGCTCCGCGGCGTAGTACACCGACATACCACCGCGCCGGTCGATCGGCATCACGCGGTCGCCGAGGGGTGCGGGCATTATCAAGAGATCGCCGGCGCGCTTCGCCGCGCCGAGGTCCGCACGCAGCTTCTTCGCCGCGGCGACCAGCGGCAACGAGTAATAGGTCGTCCCATCGGGTCCGTTGATGAGAAGCGGCGTGTCGCGGACGCGTCCATCCGGATCGGGATTGACATTCACGGCTCCCACGCCGGCTGCCGCTTCGCGAAGGAGCGGGATCGGCAGCAGGATGTTCACGTAGTGGGTGGTGTGATCGCCGAGCACGCCATCGCCCGCGCCTTGCATCGCGAGGAGAACGTTCCCGGCGTCCTTGATCGCGGTGGCCAGCGCGCGGTCTTCCTCGACGTTGGCAGACGGATCGTAGAAGCCGACGTCGAAGACGATGCTGCTCGGCTGGAGCGGCTTGAGGGCGCGGACCAGGTCCGTGTAGGCCTGGCGCGGCAGCGGCCAAGGTCCGTACTGCTTGATCGTCGGGTCGTCGATCGCGACGATCGTGATCTGGTTCCGCACCGCGGCCGGCGAGATCGTGATCGCGCGGTCGTAGACGATCGCCTGGAGGGTCGTGTCGAGCATCTCGATTCGGACCATCCCCGCGCCGAGAAGGACCGCCACGAGCGTCAAGATCGCGACAACGGCACGCTGGCGCGTGTGGCGCTTCGTCAGCAAGCTACCGCGCCTCCTTCTGCCGCACCTGGGCAGGGTCGGCGTCAGATTATGCGGTCGCTCGCTCGGCTGAGCACCCCCTGAAGCACCGAGATGGCGCGCGCGTAGTCCGAAAGAACCAGGCGCTCCATCGGGGTGTGGTCGTACCGGCTGTCGCCCGGTCCGTACGCGACCATCGGGCACCCCCAAACGGGGGAGAGGATGTTCAGGTCGCTCGTCCCGCTCTTCTCTTTGAAGCTCGTCTGACCGCCCGCGCCGGCGATCGCCCGCGCGAAGGCGCGCGCCAGGCGGCTCGTGCGCGGTGTGCGGACCGGCGGCTCGAACGAGAGTCGCTCGGTCGATACACGCGTGTCACTCTCGAGGCGCGTGAGCGCGACCGCTTCACGCTCGAGATCGGCCGCATCGACACCCAGGGGCAGGCGATAGCCGACCTGCAGCTCGGCGTTCTCGCGGAGGCCGTCGCTCGCGCCGCCGCTGATCCCTAGCAGACGGCAGTCGAGCCGCGCGAATCCGCGGGCGTTGGTCGTTCGAGCTATCGCCGCGGCTTTCAGTCGATCCCAGATCGCGAGGGCCTCTTCAGAGATGCTCGGCCCGGGTGCCGCGCCGTGACGCCGATCGCGTGAAAGGGAGACGCAGAGCTGAAGGCTCCCCTTGTATCCGACGGTCACGGAGTCCCAGCCGGATGGCTCGCCGATGACACACCAGTCGGGCGCGGCACCCGTCGCGCGGTGTCGGGCCCCGGCGCTCGTCGGCGACTCCTCTTCGACGGCGCCGACGACGGTTACCCGCACATCCGGTACCTGCTGTGTCGCCGCGGCTACGAACGCGGCGAGCGGACCCTTCGCGTCGACGGCGCCACGTCCGACGAGCTCGTCGCCCTCGATGCGCACCGGTATCTCGCCGGGCACCGTATCGATATGTCCGAGAAGTACGACATGCGTCGGTCCGCCTCCGATCTCGCCCACCGCGTTGCCGGCATCGTCGACGCTCGCACGGAAGCCGCGACCCGCCATCTGACCGACGAGCCACTCGACGGCCTCGCCCTCGCGACGGGAGACGCTCGGGATCTCCACCAGACCGCGGAGGAGAGCGAGATCCTCGGTGCTCGGCCTCACGCGAACGCTTTCGCCGAAGCGGCGAGGACACGGTCGGTCTCCTCGGCGGTGATGACGAGGGGCGGCAGGTAGCGCACGACCGTGGGCCCGGCGCCAAGGGCGAGCACGCCACCGTCCTGCAACGCGCGCAGAGAGCTGGTCGCATTCTCTTTGAGCTCGACTCCGACCAGGAGTCCCAGCCCGCGCACTTCGCGGATACGGTCGCTCCGGATCGCGCGTAACCCGTCCCGCAGCTGTTGCCCGCGATCCCGCGCGTTTCGCGAGAGGTCGCGGCGCACGATCTCGCCGATAGCCGCGACCGCCGCCGCGCACACCAGAGGATTCCCCCCGAAGGTCGTGGAGTGAGACCGCTTCGGAAGCTCGCCGACCTTTCGCGAGAAGGCGATCGCGCCCATCGGGAGGCCGCCCGCGATCGACTTCGCCAAGCACAGGATGTCCGGTGTGACCCCGTACTGCTCCAACGCGAACATCGTCCCCGTCCGGCCGAAGCCGGTCTGCACCTCGTCGACGATCAGGAGCGCTCCCCGCTCATCACATAGGCGCGCCGCCTCGCCGACGAACTCGGTCGTCGCCGCCCGGACACCCCCCTCGCCCTGGACGAGCTCGACGATGAATGCGGCGGTGTCGTGCGTGATCGCGAGATCCAACGCGTCCGGTTTGTTGAACGGAACGTGTGAGAAGCCCGGGACGAGCGGGCCGAAGAGATCGCGATACTCGGGTCCCCACGTCGCCGAGAGAGCGCCCATAGTCTTTCCATGGAAGCCACGCATTGTCGCGACGACACCGCTGCGTTTGGTCGCGACCCGCGCGAACTTGAGCGCCCCCTCAACCGCCTCGGTCCCGCTGTTGCAGAGGAAAATGCGATCGAGTGACGGCGGCAGGATCCGCGCCAGCACGTCGTAGAGCTCCGCGCGACGGTCGTTATAGAAGAGCTCGGTGCAGGACGCGAGGGTCCGGGCCTGCTCCGCGATCGCGCTAGCCACGGTCTCGTTGCCGTGACCGAGATTCGCCGAACCCTGGCCGCCGACGCAATCGATGTACGCGCGTCCCTCGCTGTCGTACACGGTCGCTCCCTCGCCGCGGACGAGGACGATGGGCCGTTTCGTATAGAGGCCCGACGTGTGCGCGTCCTCCGCGGCCATGACATCCGCGGTCGCGAGCTCCGGGGGCCGGGGGGCAGAGGCCCCAGAGATCTTGGTCATGAGCGGATCACGGTGCGCAGATTCAGATCCGCGGAGGCCGAGCGGATGACGACCTCGTCGACACCACCCTCGAGCGCCTCGCGCGCGGCGAGGATCTTCACTTTCATCCGGCCCTCTGCGAGCGACTCCGCCTCGGCGAGGGTCGTCTCGGGGATGAGTGTCCTCGGATCCGCGATGTCGCGCAGCAGACCGGGAACGCTGGTCAGGATGATGAGCGCGTCGGCATCGATCGCCACGGCGATCGCCGCGGCGACACGGTCGCCATCGACGTTCAACGCCTCGTTCTCGGTCGAGAGCGCGAGGGGCGCCACGACCGGCACGCGGCCGGGACCGATGAACTGCGTCAGGAGCGGAAGGTTCACCGCCTCGACCTTGCCGGTGTAGTCGTCTCGCAGCAGCACCGTCTTCGAGCCGCGCACGGAACGCACGTCCTTCTTCCTCGCGACGAGGAGCCGCCCGGAAAGACCGGACAGCCCGACGGCGTCGATGCCGCGCTGCTGCAGCTTCTCGACGTAAAGGAAGTTCTCGACCCCGAGCGCCGCCATCGCGAAGATCTCGAGCGTCCGTCGATCGGTGCGCCGGCTCTCGTGCCCCGAGGGCGAGACGATCTTCTCTTGCGGATGATCGAGGGCTTCCGCGAGCCGATCGGTCTCGCCGGACGCACCGTGCACGAGAACGATCTCATCCGAGCGCGCGACGTCCGCGACGAGGTTCGCGACCGCGTCGCGGTCGACCCCCTTGCTTCCACCGGCTTTGATGACTGCCCGGAGCGGCATGCGCGCTCAGCCTAGAGAACGGCCATGTCTCGTGTCGCGATCCGCTATCCGTCGTGCCAGGTTCACGAACTGAGGCGGCGACCCCAGCCGGCCGTCAATCTCCACGCCGAGCAGCTCTGACCAGAACGCCGCGAGGCGCTCGGGATCGGGGCAGTCGATCTGGATCCAGCCGATGCGTCCGACGGCTTTCACGGATGCAGCCCGACGAATTCCAGCCCAGCGGTTTCGGGGAAGCCAAGCGCGACGTTCATCGCCTGCACGCCATTCCCGGCCGCGCCCTTCACGAGGTTATCGATCGCGCAGAGCGCCACGACGCGGTTGCCGCGTGGGTCTACCGCGAAGCCCACGTCGGCGAAGTTCGTGCCGGCGAGGAGCTTCGGCTCGGGATAACGGTAGATCCCGGCGCGGTCCTTCACGATCCGCACAAAGGGCTCGGGCGCGTAGGACTCCCGATAGATCTTCCAGAGCGCCTTCTCGTCGAGCGCGGTTCGCGTGTACACGTGGGCCGTCGCGAGGACTCCGCGAACGAGCTCAACGGAGGTCACAGAGAGGTCAACGCGCGGAGCGTCCCCGGCAAGCCGCAGCTCCTGTTCGATCTCCGCCGTGTGCCGGTGGCCAACGGGCCGGAAGGAGCGCACGACGCCCGATCGCTCGGGATGGTGGCTGTCCTCGGTCGGCTCTCGGCCACCCTCGCTGGAGCCGACTTTGCACTCGATCACGACAGGCCGCGCGCGGTCCACGACATCGGCCTGGAAAAGCGGGAGCAGCGCGAGGATCGAGGCCGTCGCGTTGCAACCAGCGCCGGTGATCCGTTTCGCGGCCCTGAGCTTGTGGCGGTGAAGCTCCGGGATGCCGTAGACGAATCGGTCCAGCCGGTCGGGCCGCGGGTGAGGCGAGCCGTACCAGCGGTCGTAGTCCGCCGGATCGCGAAGGCGGTGGTCGCTCGAGAGATCGATCAACACCGCCGCGCGATCTTCGAACTCATGCGCGCGGTGCGCTCCGTTCGGGAGCGCGAGAAACAGCACGTCGCACTCTCCCACGTCCTCGTAGTGGACGAACGAGAGACTTGTGCGCTTACGGAGATTCGGATGAGCCGAGCTGAGCGGCTTGCCCGCCAGGGACTCGCTTCCGGCAGCGACGTCCCGCACCTCCGGATGCCCGAGCAGCAAACGCAGTAGCTCGCCACCGGCGTAGCCCGCGGCTCCGATCACGCCGGCTTTCACCTGGCGGCCCTGGCCACCTCGAGGACGTAATCGACGATCTTCGCGGGGATGTTCACGCCGGTGGTGTCGATCGAATTCCGAAACTCCATCGTGTAGTTCACCTCGTTGACGAGGAGCCCCTCAGGCCCTTCGAGCACGTCGATCGCGACCACGCCGCCGCCCACGGCGCGGGCGGCGCGAACGCACAGCTCGCCGAGCTGTGGCGTGACGGGGCAGTTCTCGGCGCGGCCGCCGCGAGCGGTGTTCGTGATCCAGTGGTCCGAGTACCGGTAGATCGCGCAGATCGCCTCGTCGCCGACGACGAACGCCCGGATATCGCGGCCGGGCTTCGGCACGTATTCCTGGACGTAATAGATGGAGTGGAGGTAGCTGCCGAGGACGTCCTTGTGCTCGACGATGGCCTCGGCCGCCTCGCGATCGTTCACCTTCGAGATGAGCCGGCCCCAGGAGCCGATGAGCGGCTTCAAGACGACCGGATAGCCGAGCTCCTCTATCGCCGTGAGCGCGGACTCGGGCGTGAACGCGACGCGCGTGCGCGGGCTCGGCACCGAGTCGCGGATGAGGCGCATGGTCGTGAGCAGCTTGTTTCCGCAGATCTCCGCGACCTCGTACCGGTTCACCGTTGGCACGCCCCAGGTGTCGAGGACCGCGAGCGCATAGAGCGCGGTGCCGTGCTGGATGCAGCGCTCGAGGATCACGTCTACGCCGAGGTCCGGCTTGCGCTCGACCGGGAGGACCAGCTCCCGGTCGTCGATGATCTTGGTCTCGACGCGGCGCGATTCGAGCTCGGCGAGGAGAAGCTTCTCCTCTACGCGTACGCGCGAGAGCAGGACACCAACGCGTGGGTAGCCCCCCGAACCGCTATTCACCCCAGTCCTCTTCCGCCTCGGGAGCCAGCGCGAGCGCCGCCGGCGCGGTCTCCTTCACCTCAAGCTCCGCGCCGCAGTCGGGGCAAGAGACGATCTCGCCCTTCACGGCATCGGATCCGACGGTGACGTCGGCATCGCACTCGGGGCACTTCGGCACGGCTTTCCCCTCTTCGGTCACTCGCTTCGCTCGCGTGAGTCCGGATGGCGGCTCGTCTCTCTAGAAGCCTAGCCGCTCAGCGACCCAGATTCTCGGGGGCGAAGCCCCTCAAACGGTCGCGGCCTCCGCTGCGTCGCTCTGACGCAGCGCTCGCGCGCGCACCTTGTCTTCGTACATGCGTGCGTCCGCGGCTCCGAGCAGCGCATCGGCGTCGCGGCCGTCCTCGGGGAACCAGGCGATGCCGAATGAGACGCGGGGCAGAGGATTCTCGCGCCCGGCCCACGTGTAGTGCTCCTCGCGGAGACGGGCCGCGACGCGGCCGACGAGCGCCTGTGCGGGAAGAGGGGCGGTGCGCGGAAGGAGAATCACGAACTCGTCGCCGCCGAAGCGGGCGATGACGTCCTCCGCGCGCGCCGACTCGCGCATCGCCTGTGCCACGGCCTTCAGCACGTCGTTCCCGATCAGATGGCCCGCGGAGTCGTTCACGGCCTTGAGCCCGTCCACGTCGCACAGCACGACTCCGAAGATGTCCCCATGCCTCGCAGCCTCCGCCACCTCCGCGCCGAGACGCTCCATCAGGCTGCGCCGGTTCAGGACACCCGTGAGGTCGTCGTCGCGGGCGAGCCGGCGCGTCTCGGTCACGAGGGCGGCGTTCGCGATGGCGATCGCGGCCTGCGCCGCGTAGAGGCGCAGGAGCCGGCACGTCTCCTCAGAGAACACCCGGCGGTGCCGAGAGTAGGCGGTCAGCGTTCCCACGATCTCGCCGCGCGCGACGAAGGGCGCGGCGATCGCCGAGGCGAGGAGGTCGTGCAGAAGCGGGTTGCTGTCGGGGTGCTTGCGGTAATCGGCCGCGACGACCAGATCGCGTGTCCGGATTCCCTCGAGTGCGATCCCGCGAAGGGCCTCGCCGATCGAGGCGCGCAGGCCCAGCGCGGGGGCGTTGTGCTGCCCGCGGACGACGAGGCCGCGGCCGCGCTCGGCGAGCGAGACCATCGCGCCGTCGGTGCGCGTGAGCGCGGTCGCTTCGCGCGCGATCAGCGCGGCGAGGTCATCGAGCGAGAGCTCTCCGGCGGTCGCGAGTCCGACGTCGTAGAGCGCCGCCATCTGCTCGGCACGGCGGCGCTCGAGCTCCCCGAGGCGCCAGTTGGCGTAGAGCGCGAGGCCCGCGCGTGTCGCCAGCACGAGGACGGCGACCGCGATCGCGCCGTCGATAAGATCCGCGATCGGACGGGGCATCGCGCGGATGTCCGTATAGACCAGCAGGAACGCGCTCGCCGCGGCGACCAAGCCAGGAAGCAGCATTCGCGAGAAGTGGATGGCCGAAGATGACATCGCCGACGCCGCGCCCGCCTCCCGCTCCTCGACCCACTGCGCCCCGGCGATGCCGATGGCGGCCATTCCGAGGATCCAAAGCGGATCGAGCGGGGTACCTGCGACAAAGGTCGATGAGAGGTACGCCGGCAGATACAGACTGAAGGCGAGGGCGTTCAAGCCGAGCCCCAGGAAGAGCGACGTTACCGCGGCGCGCGGTTCGTTCGCGGGCATGCCCCATACGACCGAGAGCGCCGCGCCCGTTGCCGCCACGTACAGAAGCGGAAAGAGGACCGCGACCGCGGCGAAGACCGGATCCTCGTGGGCGACGTCCAGGACGAGACTCGAGAGGTACACGAGCACGCCCGCACCGAGTGTCAACACCACCGCTCCGATGTCGAGCACGAGCGCGTAGAGCGCGAGTCGCTGGCCGTGCCGGCGGAGCAGCAGGACCAGACCGATGGTCCAAAGCGGCGCTGCCGCGAGGAAGCCCACGTCCACCCAAGGGTGCGAGAGGAACGTCGCGCGAGCGACCTCGAACGCGTCTCGCGCGAGCTGACTCCCAAGCCACGCGATCGACCCGCCGAGGAAGCAGAGCCAGGCCAGGCGGTCGTCGCGCTTCGCCCAGCGGACCGCGCGTGCGGTGCCAATGACCGCGCCGAGCGCGGCACCGGTCCACGCCAGGTCCGCGAGGGCGCCGCGCGCAGAGGCATTGGGCATGAATTGCTCGGCCACGTACAAGAGAACCGCGCCGAACACTGCGGCGAGATACGAGCGCGACGACCGGCGCGCGAAGACGGCACGGACCCTAACGGGGATCACGACAAAAAGGCTAGGTGCGGCGCGGGTCCCGCGGAAGCCGCGAGAACGTACCGGACCGTGTCCGCGTGGGGGAGGCAAACGGGGGAAAATCCGCGCGAACTCCCCCATTCGCGCTACTACCTCAGCGTGAGTAGCGTGACGTCATGACGGCCCCACTCGCGGTCACTCTCTTCGACGCGCTGGTGTTCGTCGCGGTCGTCGTCCCATTCGTGTTGCTCGTGCGTCATCGGAGAGCGATCCCGCAACCGCCTTCGGCTCGCGAGGGCATCATGCTGCCGAGCCTCTCGATCGTCGTGCCGGCGCGCGACGAAGCCGCATCCATCGGCCGCGCGCTCGGATCATTGCTCGCCCAGGACTATCCGGATCTCGAGGTGATCGCCGTGGACGATCGCTCCGCCGATGGCACCAGCGATGTGCTGCGCGAGGTCGCCGCGCGCGAGCCGCGCCTTACCGTGCTCCGCGTCGACGATCTGCCTGCGGGATGGCTGGGGAAGAACCATGCGCTCTGGCGCGGAGCCCAGCGCGCGAGTGGCCAGTGGCTGCTCTTCACCGACGCGGACGTGGTCTTCGCGCCGGGCGCGCTCCGTCGCGCCCTGGCGTACGCGGTGGATCAGGGCCTCGACCATCTGACGCTCGCGCCACGGCTCATCGCGCATGGCGTTTACCTTCGCGCGTTCGTCGCGTTCTTCGGCTACGCCTTCATCACCCTCTGGGGCGCGTACCTCGCGAACGATCCCAAGAGCACGCGCGGCGTGGGTATCGGCGCGTTCAACCTCGTGCGGCGTGATGCTTACGAGCGCATCGGGACCATGCGTGCGCTCTCGCTGCGCCCGGACGACGACATCCGCCTCGGGCGGCGGATCCGCGGCTTCGGCTTCAAGCAGCGCGTGGCGAACGGGAAGGAGATGCTCGCCGTGGAGTGGTATCCCTCGCTCAGCGCCGCGCTCGCCGGCCTCGAAAAGAGCATGTACTCGAGCCTGGAATATCGCTTCCTCGATTCGCTCGCGGTCCTCCTCTTCATCGCGGCGACGATGGTCTGGCCATACGTCGGCGTCTTCGCGGTGGGCGGCATCGATCGGATCCTGCTCATTGCGGTGATCGCCTGCCTCGAGGTCGGCCTGGCGGAAACGTACCGCCAATCGATGGGCCCGCTGACCCCGAGCGCGATCGTGCTCGTCGCGCTTCTGCCGTTCTCGGCGCTGTGCTTTGCCTACGCGATAGCCCGCTCGGTCTTCCTCGCCGAGACGCGCGGCGTGCGGTGGCGCGGCACGATCTATCCGCTCGCGCTCCTGCGAGCTCAGTCCGGGCTCGAGGGAATGGCCGCGAAGCGAAGCAGGTAGACCTCGAGGTCCGCCAGCTCCGCGTCGCTGATGCGATCTTTCCCGTACGACGGCATCCCGCGCTCGCTTCCCTTGCGCACGATCTCGGTCTCGATACGTCCGCGGATGGAGAGATCGGCGGGCGCGTCGCCCTCGGGCCCATGACAGAGATGGCAGCCCTGGGCGAAGTAGACCGCCGCGCCACGCGCCATCCGATCGCCTCGCGGATCCGCGAGCAGCAGCTGGGCCTGCGTGGGCACGGGGATGGTGATCGCGTTCGCATCACCCCGTTGCAGCACACGGACGTACGCGACCATCGCCCAGATGTCCTCATCCTTGTACGCGTCGCCGAACGCCGGCATCGCCGTGAACCCGAGCCCGTTCTTGATGATCCAGAAGAGCTGCGCGTCGGTCTTGCGTTTCACGGCGTCGGCGGTGAGGTCGGTCGCGTCCGGATACGTCGTGGGGCCGAAAACGCCGCGGCCGTCGCCTTTCGCGCCGTGACAGACGGCACAGGATCCGGTGTACGCGGCACGTCCCGCGGAAAGAGCGCGGGGATCGTTCCCGCGCGGATTACTGGCATCGCCGCCCAGGAACCGTGAGACGAGTGAGACCGCGGCGTCTCCGTACGTGCGCTCGAGCGGAAGATCTTGCCGGTGGACCAGCGCGAATGGCAACGCGACGAGGAGGATCGCGACGCCCGTGACGATCGCCCCGAGGACGCCCGCGAGGACGAAGCGGCGCTTGCTCAACTTCCAGAAAGTACGCGCGGGCGGCGCGGGCGGATGCGGCGGGTCAGACCGCTCGTTCGAGGACGATCACCGGTATCTCGCGCCTTGTTCGTCGCTCGTAGTCCTTGAACGCCGGCATCCGCGCGGAGTGAGCATCATAAAGACGCCGGCGCTCGCCACCTTTCGCAATGGCCGCTCTGGCTTGGAACCGCTCCGGCCCGACCTCGACGGTCACGCTTGGCTGGGCGCGCAGGTTCCGATACCAATCCGGGTTCGCCGGCGCACCGCCTTTGGACGCGACCACCACATAGTGATCGCCGTCGCGGGTGTAGGCGAGAGGATTCGTGCGCTCCGTGCCCGTCTTGCGGCCACGCGTCGTAAGAAGAAGCAGAGATCGCCCCGTGAACGGTCCACGCGTGACCTGACCGTGATGTGCGCGGAAGTCCTCGATGACCGACTGGTTGAAGCCGCGGACCGGCCCGGGCCGGCGTTCCTCACTCATCGCGAGCGGGAACGCTCATCCGAGCCCGGGCATTCCGCGGAAGCTGGTGAGCCAGGAGAGATTCGAACTCTCGGCCAAGGGATTAAGAGTCCCCTGCTCTACCGCTGAGCTACTGGCCCCATTGAAATGGTACCGACGGGCCAGCAGCACCATCAACAGAGTTGTCCACATCTCCGCATCATCCGCGCGCGTGCGAACCTTTCCCGCTCGCCGGCGCGCTGATCTCCTTCAGCGTCTTGCCGGTCGTGCTCTCGTTCTCGGATCGCGCGATCTGCGCCGTCACGAGGATCCCGACGAGCGAACCGTTCTCGACCACGGGAAGGCGACGGATCTGCCGATCGGCCATGACCTTCTCGGCCCGCTTGACGTCCTCATCCGGGCCGACCGTGATCGGATCCGCGGACATGACCTCGGTCACGCGCAGCGTCTTCGGGTCTTTCCCCGCAGCGACCGCCCGGACGACGATGTCCCGATCGGTGACGATCCCGACGAGCCGGCCACCGTCGACGACGGGAATGGAACCGCAGTCTTGCTGCTTCATCAGCGTGGCGACCTCGCCCAACGTCGCATTCGAGTCGACGGTGGCCGGGTCACCGGTCATCAGCTCGCGAACTTTCATGACGCACCTCCGGATCCCGGAGGCCGCCGCAGGACTCGTACCGGTTTAGGTCGACGCGCCGATCTTGAAGATCTTGGTCCCGCACACCGGGCACACGCCCTGAGTGGCGGGGCGACCGTTCTTCATCGTGATCTGTTGCGGATCTTTGATCTCACGTGTCGCTTTGCACTTCACGCAATAGCCACTGGCCAACGAGCACCTCCGTACGCTTCAGCGCAGCGTACCCTAGCCCTCTCAGCGGGCTGCAGACCCAATAAAGACCACAAAACCCCGTCCTTGCGGGCGGGGTTCGTGGTGAGGAAGGGAAGGGTTGGGATTTCTCGGTTAGCGGCACGAAGCGATGCAAGTCACGTGCCAGAGCGACCGGCCAACCGCATGCGGGCTGAGCTCCTCTCGGTCGGCACCGAGCTCCTGTTGGGCGAGATCGTGGACACGAACGCCGCTTATCTCGCCGGTCGGCTCGCCCTGCTCGGCATCGACTGTCTGCACATGCAGACCGTCGGCGACAATCTCGGGCGCGCGAAGGAAGCATTCGAGCGAGCGCTCGCTCGGAGCGACCTCGTGGTGGTGACGGGCGGGCTCGGGCCCACCGAGGATGACCTGACACGCGAGGCGATCGCCGCCGCGCTTGGCGAGACCCCGGCCGTCGATCCGGACCTCGAAAAAGAGCTGCGCTCTTGGTTCGCAGGACGCGGCCTGCCGATGCCCGAGCGCAACCGCAAGCAGGCCTGGCTCATCCCATCCGCGAGAGCGCTCTCCAATCCCAACGGCACCGCGCCGGGTTGGGACGTATGGAAGGACGGCAAGCGGATCGTGGCGATGCCCGGGGTGCCGCGCGAGATGACACCGATGTGGGAGGACCAGGTCGAGCCGACTCTCGCTCAAGGAAGCGCGCTCCGGCGCCGGACGCTGAAGCTCCTTGGGATCGGCGAGAGCGCGGTCGAAGAGCGGCTCGACGAGCTCGTCCGTTCTACAAGCCCGACCGTGGCCACGTATGCCAAGAACGACGGCGTCCACGTGCGCATCGCCGATAAGGCCCCGACCGCCGCGGAGGCCGACGCGCGGATCGCGCGCGTGGAGGCCGACGTCCGCGCGCGCCTCGGCGACTACGTGTGGGGCACCGATGGCGAAACGCTGGCCGGCGTGATCGGCCGCGCGCTGCTTGCCCGTGGCTGGGTCCTCGCGGTCGCGGAATCGCTGTCGATGGGCGACATCGCGCGTTCCTTAGCTGACGCGAGCGACGCGCCGCAGTGGTTCGCAGGCGGTCTCGTGCGTCTCGGTGCGCACGCGGATGCGCTGGAGCGCGAAGCGCGCGCGCTGGGCGGGGATGTGTTCCTCTTGACGCCCGCGGGGACCGAGGAGAGCGAGCTGCGCACGATCACGCCGCAGCGTACGCGCCAGCTCACCGTGAAATTCCGCTCCCCGGCGGACGGAAGGCGGCGCGCGCTTCTAGGCGGCCTGGATCTGCTGCGCCGGGCGCTCGCGGATTAGCGTGCTGCGACGATACGGCCAGAGCGACCACACGATCGCGATGAAGAACGCGACCGGGATCGCCACGCTGAACGTCTCATCGTGGCGCGCGACCCCGATCGCGTAGAAGGCGAGCGACACGATGAGCAGCGTGACAGCTCCACCGAGCGCAAGCGTTCTCATCGCACGCTCGCGTCCGGCTGCGGCGAGCACGCCGCACGCGATCGTGAGTGGAACGAACAACAGCACCTGGTCGTAGGACCAGCTATAGATCGCGCCCGCGCTGGAGAGCGCGAGCCATACCGCGAGCCACGCATCGCTCCCGGGCACGAAGCGCGAGGCGAGCGCGACGCCGCCCAAGATGACCGCGACCGCGAGCACCCTGCCGGGCGTGCCGAGGACCTGACCGAACGCTGAGAGCAGCACCGCCGAACGGCCGGTCCGGCGCGGCGGGATGTCCGCGAGCCACGCCGGGAACCATTCCGGGAACGCGAGCCACGTGCACACCACCACAGCGCCGCCGAGCACGAGCGCGTAGCGCACGAAACGCCGGTAGCGGACGTCGAAGACCGCCGCGATGGCGAGCCCGAGCGCCGTCCAGACGAAGATCTGCGGCTTCGCGAGGAACGCGAGCGCCGCGAAGGCCGCGCGTCGCGTATGACCCGCGCGGACCGCGAGGACGACCGCCGCGCTCGCCGACATCAGCAGGAGCGCCCACTGCCCGAGGACGACCGCGTGGAATCCGGGTTGTCCGACAAAGAGCGCGAGGCCGAGCGCGCCATGGATCAGCGGCCGGCCCGGCACGAACGCGCGCAGAAGCGCGCGCAGCGCGATGACCGCGAGAGTCATCGACAGGATCATCCAGATCCACCCGGCGACCTCCAGTGGAAGCGCGGCGAGCGGAAGGAGCGCGAAGAGGACCCACGGCATGTAGTCATAGACATTCGCGTCGGGCTTCTTCGTCCCGAGCTCGACCGCCGTATCCACGTAGCTCGTGGGGTCCCAGGGATCGCCGCCGACCAGAACCGTCCGCGGTCCGGACCAGAAGCCGGAGAAGTCATTCGCGTGCACCATCTCGAGGCGCCGGCCGAGCGGCCCGAGCAATGCGATGAAGAGGACGCCCGCCAAGATCGCGATGAGGAACGCCGCATCCGCGCGGCGTGCGCTGCTCACGTCGCCGGGGATGCTACGTGGCGCTAGCGCCGGGGCGGTGTCGGTGAGGGAGTTTTCTTTTTGCCTTCCTTCGCCTTCTGGGCGGCGGCCTTCGCCTCGTCGGCGGCCTTCCGCGCGGACTCGGCGGCGCGCTCGTTCTTTGGCGTGTTCGTTTCGCGAGCGCTCTCGGCCCGGCGGGTCTCCGTCGCCGGCTGCGCTTGCGTCCTCGCGCCGACCGTCGCTTGTGCGCCAGCGGTCCGCTCCGGCGCCGGCGTCGCCCGTGGTGTTGCGCTCGATCGCGGCGTGACCTTCTGCTCGGCGACCGTGGCGGCCCGATCCGCGGTGTCTGCCGCCTGCGCCGCGATCGCCGCCGCGGGGCTCAGGTCTTGCGACGGTACGTTGGTAGCCGCTAGCACAGAGAGTGCGGCCGCGGCGGGCGCGGTGCTCGGATCGTCGGCGAGCCGCGCGACGACCGCCGCCGCGGTGGCACGATGCTCGTCCATCTTCTGCTTCAGCTGGGTGACGAGCGTCGCGGTCTCGGGGGTGACGGACTCGACCTGCGCGAGCTCCGCCGCGGCATTCGCCAGATGCTCGCCATACTCGCTGGTGGCGACGATCACGTCATCGTCGTAGCCAGCGTTCGCGAGCGTGGCCGCTTCGGCCAGGCGGTGCTCGGCGATCGACAGCTCGACGATCGCACGATCCTCCGGCGTCGCGGCGAGCGCGAGGCGCACCCGCTCGGAAGCGATCTTCACTGAGTACAGAGGATCGTCCGCGACGGTGCCCGCGCTGACGAGGGCCGTGCTCGCGCCGATGCACGCGACGATGAGCGCGATCGCGAACGCGCGCATCGCGTAGGGCGCGGGCTTCGCGAGGATCTCGAAGCTGATCACGATGCGATCGGCGAGAGATGCTGGCCCTGGACGCAGCGTGCGGAAGACGCGCGACCGAATTCGGGAGCGAGTCTTCGCATCGGGCCCACTGTAGGGATCCTTGTGCAGACGGAGCGCGAGCCGGACCGTCTCGCGAAGCTCAGGGTCCTTGATCTCCTCGAGGAGTCGCTCGCCGCTAGCGACCTTCTCGATCAGCGCTTCGGTGTCCTTGGCGGTCCGACGTCCCACCACGCGTCTAACGGCCTGCCTGTTGGCTCGTTATCCGACCTGCTTTCAGGTCGGTCTCGGAGCGGGTTACAGCAGGTGCGCGAACACCTGCACGTACCGGTTGCCGCGGAGCGGCAAGCGTTTACGGCGTCGGCGGCGTCACCGGCGCCGGGAGCGCGCCACCCCAGACGGGCGCGTAGTGGCTGGCGAGGAAGTCCTGGTGCAGCACCTTGCCGTTCTCGTAGACGGTCCGCGTCCGGAACACGTCGCGGCCGTCGACGCTCACGCCCCGCGGGAAAGCGGGATCGGCCGGCTGGTCCGCCGCTGGGTGGACGAAGTTCTTCTGCGTGGGAGCGCTCACGATCACAGTGCGCCCGGTCGGGATGCTCCACACGTCGATCTTGAGCCAGGTGTCGCCGCTCCACGAGTAGATGAAGACGGGATTCGCCGTGTCGTTGCGCCACTTGAAGTCGACGCCCGGTTCGAACACCGCGGCGTCGTAGCCGATCGGATAACGATCGATGTAGTAGCCGTGAGCGTGGCGCTCGACGATCTCATAGCCCTGCTGCGATACGGCGTTGAAGATCGTCGTGGATACCTGGCAGAGGCCGCCCCCGATCACATTCTCGTCGGACCGGTTGTTGATGATCGCCCCGGCGTACGCGTATCCGCGCTCGACGGTGACCGGACCGAGCAGCTCCCAGAACGAAAACGTCTGCCCGGGCATGATCACGACGCCGTCGAACTGCGACGCGCCGGTCGAGATGTTCGCGTGCCGAGACCCGCTCGGCGGGTAGTACGTCGTGAACGTCGAAGCCAGAGAGAGCTTCGGCGCGAGCTCTTTGGCCTGCTCGGTCGTGAACGCCGAGGTGTCGACCGCAGCCGGGGCCTCGACCACACGAGTGGGCCCGGCCGCGGGCCGGAGGAGCTCGTCGAGGAAAAGCGCGCGCAGCTTCGCTTGGTCGATCCGCACCCCGCTCTCGGACGGGATGACGGTGACCGCGCCTTCCGCGCTCACTTGGTACTTCGCACTCTTGCCCGGATGATCGAGAACGTTGCCGAGCGCTGTGACCCACGACGCGACGCGCTCATTCGCAAGCGAGACCGCGTAGCGATAGCGGGCTGATGGCGCGATCGCCTCTCGGGGGATCGCCGGCAGCTCGCCGGCCCTCGCCGCAATGCGCTCGACGATCAGCAGCGAGGCGAGGCCAGTCGGGCTCTCGTTCCACGTCCGATCCTCGACGGCCACGGTGAGCGGCGTCACGATCGCCGACGCGAGCGCGTACGCATCATCGAAGCCCGATGCGTCGACCGCCGGGTACGCGAAGCGAACGCGGAGCGTGACCTCGCGGTCGCCGAGCGAATCGGCCGAGAGCAGCGACGCGACGGTGGCGACACGGTCAACCTCACGACCGAGGGCCGGTTTCGTGGCTTCGAGACCCTTGGCGCTCACACGCAGCTCGCCGGAGACCGGCGCGCGATCGGTGTCGCGGGCGGCCGCGGCGACCCAGCGATCGAGCGCGTCTCCTCGAGACCGCATCGTGAACGGGATGTTGGCGTCGCCGCGCAGGGCATCGCTCCAGGCGCCAAGACGGTCCAAGACACCACCTGTCTTGCCATACGCGAGGGCCGCGGCGACCGCCGCGTCGAGATCGGGAGCGATCCCCAGATCCGCGTTCGTCGCCCGCCAGCTCCGCTCACCGCCGGCGAGCGTCACCGTTGCACCAGCCCATGGCGCGGCGATCTCGTGGTCGAGGCGATCGCGAAGTGCGGCCTTCTCAAGCGATCCAATCGCGATCCCGCCGACGGACATCCCGGGGAGCGCGCGCTGCGCGTATGCGGCTTCGGCGGCGACCGCGAAACCGAGCGCCATCACCAGGACGACGAGCGGCGCCAGAAGAAGCTTCCAGGGACCGCGACGGCGAGAGGAGGCTTGTTCGCCGCTTCGCGCGAAGACCGCCATGTGCGTTCACTACCTCCCGACCGTCTTGTCGCTCATTGCATCGATCGAGCAAGGCGCGTGCCGCACAGCGGTCGTCTGCCTGCTCGACGGTGACTCTGTCTTCTTCTAGACGAACGAAGTGTCAGCGTCGTTCCGTAGTCTGCGCGACTGATTTGAGACGTCTGTAACTCTTACGTCTGTCGTGCAGGCGACATTTGGGTGCGCAAACGACGCAGCAAAACGTGGCTTCGTTATCCACAAGTTGATGTACCGATCCGGAACTTCGCACGAGCGAAAAAAGCCCCGGCACCCCAGGGGAGCAGGGAGTGCCGGGGCAGTAGGCAGAACTGGCCGACGGGCGGGCCGGCCAGGGCCTGACAAGGGAGTTAGCTACACCCGGTCGTTTCCCCGCAGTTCTCGCACTTGTGGCAGGTGCCGCTCCGAACCGTCAACCAGCCGCAGCGCGGACACGGTGGAGCGTCGGGTGTGGAATTGAGTCGGCGGTACGCGGGGGCCGCGGGCGTCTCCGGGCTGGTGTGTCCGTTGCCGTTCGCGGTCGCCGGCGCGTCCGGAGCGGCGAGCTCTACGACGCGGTTCAGCAGCTCGAGCTGCGGCCCGACGTCGGCGACTTCGGTCGTGCGAATGAGCCCGAGCGCCGCGCGCTCCTCCTGTGAAAGAAAACGGTTCCCCAACCAGCGGAAGACGTAGTCGACGATCGACTTCGCGAAACCGATCTCAGGATTGCCCGTCCATCCCGCGGGCTCGAAGCGCATGTGACCGAACTTCTCGACGAGGTGCGAAAGCGGGACGCCGTACTGGAAGAGCAGCGAGACGCTCGTAGCGAATGCGTCCATCATCCCGGAGAGCGTCGAACCCTCCTTCGCCATCGTGACGAAGAGCTCGCCTGGCGTGTTGTCCTCGAAGAGCCCGACGGTGATGTAGCCCTCGTGTCCCTCGATCGAGAACTTGTGGGTGAGCGACGCCCGCGTGTCCGCGAGGCGCCGGCGCGGCGGTCGCGCCACCTCGACGATCCGCTCGACGATGGTCGCGGCCGCCTTGGTGTTCGCTTCTTTGTTGCTCGTGTTGACCGGCTGGACCTTCTTGCTGCCGTCGCGGTAGATCGCGATCGCTTTGATGCCGTGCTTCCACGCCTGGACATACGCGTCCATCACGTCCTCGACGGTCGCCGTTTCCGGGAGATTGACCGTTTTGCTGATCGCGCCTGACAGGAAAGGCTGGACCGCGCCCATCATCTTGATGTGACCCATGTGATGGATGAAGCGCTCGCCTCGCTCGGGTTTGAATGCGCAATCGAACACCGCGAGGTGCTCGGCATCAAGACCTGGAGCGCCTTCGATCGTTCCGTACTCCTCGATGTAGGTGGTCATCCCGGCCGTCTCGGTCTCGGTGTAGCCAAGCCGGTGTAGCGCGGCCGGCACCGTACCGTTGACAAGCTTGATGGTGCCGCCGCCCACGAGCTTCTTGTACTTCACGAGCGCGATGTCCGGCTCAACGCCGGTCGTGTCGCAATCCATCATGAAGCTTATGGTTCCAGTCGGAGCGGCGAGCGAGACCTGCGCGTTGCGGTAACCGTTTTGCGTCCCGAGATCGGTCGCATCGTCCCACGATTGGCGCGCAGCGGAGAGCAAGCTCGCCGGGACCAGCTCATCGCGGATGCGGTACGCGAACTGTCGGTGCATACGGATGACGTTGTCGTGCGGCTCCTTATTCCGTGGGTACTCGTCGTAGGGTCCGACGACCGCGGCGATGCGTGCCGACTGCGCGTACGCCTCACCGGTCAAGAGCGCGGTGATCGCGGCCGAGTAAGCGCGACCCTCGTCGGAGTCGTAGGGCAGTCCTCGATACATGAGCAGCGCACCAAGATTCGCGTAGCCCAGGCCGAGCTCGCGATTCGCCCGCGCGTTCACCGTGACCACGGGGGTCGGGTAATCGGCGTACTCGACGAGGATCTCTTGCGCGGTGATGAGCGTGTCGACCGCACTTGCGAATCGAGAGGTGTCGAAGTCGCCCGCGGCATTCACGAAACGCATGAGGTTCAGGCTCGCCAGATTGCATGCCGTGTTGTCGAGGCTGACGAACTCCGAGCACGGGTTCGTCGCGTAGTTCCGGCCGGTGTTCGGTCGGGTGTGCCACTCGTTGCAGGCCGAATCGAATTGCATCCCCGGGTCGCCGCACTCCCAGGCCGCCTCGGCGATCTCGCGCAGTAGGTCTTTGGCGTTCAGCGTTTCCAGTACGCGGCCGTCGACGCGGGCCGTAAGAGCCCACGATTCGCCAGCGACGGCCTTACGCATGAACTCGTCGGTCACGCGGACCGAGTTGTTGGCGTTCTGGAACTGAATGGAGTGCCAGGCCTCGCCGTTGAGGCTCATGTCGTAGCCCATCTCACCAAGTGCCCAGGCCTTCTTCTCTTCCTTGGCCTTGCACCAGATGAACTCGTGCACGTCCGGGTGATCGGCGTCGAGGATCACCATCTTCGCCGCGCGTCGCGTCGTGCCGCCCGACTTGATCGAACCCGCGACCGAGTCCGCGCCGCGCATGAACGAGACCGGACCCGACGCGTACCCGCCACCGGAGAGCTGCTCCTTCTGGGAGCGGATCTTGGAAACGTTCACACCGGAGCCCGAGCCGCCCTTGAAGATGATGCCTTCGTTCCCGAACCAGTCGAGGATCGAGTGCATGTCGTCCTCGACCGAAAGGATGAAGCAAGCCGACCCCTGTTGGGGAACGCCGTCAACGCCGATGTTGAACCACACCGGCGAGTTGAACGACGCGTACTGGTGGACCATGAGGTACTTGAGCTCGTCGGCGAACGTGTCGCGGTCGGCCTCGCTCGCGAAATAGCCGCCCTCGAAGCCGGCGCGTGCGATGGTGTCGACCACCCGGTCGACCATCTGCTTCACGCTCCATTCACGGACCGGCGAGCCGAGCTTGCCGCGGAAGTACTTGGACGCCACGACGTTCGTGGCGGTCTGCGACCAGAACTTGGGTACTTCGACGCCCTTCTGCTCGAAGACGTTGCCGCTCTCTCCGGGGATCACCGAGTCGCGAAGCTCCCACTCGATCTCGTCATACGGGTGAACGCCCTCGCGCGTGAAGCGGCGAGTGAACCGAAGGCCGTGCGGCTCGGCGCGTTGGACGGATGCCTCTGCGATGTCGGCGATGGCCATGTGCGTGCCCCCCTAGAAAGCCGAGATGTTCGATGCGCTCGAGATCACCTTTAGAAGAAGGAGAAGGAGCCTCTCGATGGGCGCGGAAGCGAATTGCCGACGGGTCATTTGACCCTCCTTCTACCCTTCCCGCTGACCACTACATCTGGGCCCGGCCGCCCGGTCAGGCCCAACATCTAGCGGGCGCAGGTGAAGGACCTTAGTCCCGTCAAGGAGTCGATGTCAAGGGCTAGGGTCCATCAATATCATCGGCCCCAGATATGGTATCCAGACCATAACGACAGACGGGGTCACGCGACCAGAAGCGGTCGCGGCTTATCAGGCGGGCGCGGCGACCTGTGCGGCCCGCGCCGCCTCGGCGAAGACACGAACACCTTTGCGAAGGTCGTCCTCGCGAATGTTGAGCGCCGGGATGAACCGCACCACCTGATCGTGGAATCCGCAGGTGATGAGGAGCACATCCTTCTCGAGCGCGGCCGCGATCGCGGCCTTGGCCGCGGACTTGTCGTCGAACTCGACCGCGACCATGGCGCCGAAGCGGCGGATCTCACGGACCCGGGGATGCGATCGGAGCGCCGCGAGCTCCTCGACCATCAGTGCGCCCAGCGTGTCGGCGCGCGCGACAAGGCCCTCATCCCGAATGACCTGCATCGTCGCTAAGCCTGATGCGCACGACACCGGGTTTCCTCCGAATGTCGACCCATGGGTGCCGGTTCGCCACCGCTCCATCCGCTCACGCGTCGACACCACGGCACCGAGCGGCATCCCGCCACCGAGAGCCTTCGCGAGCGTCATCACGTCCGGAGTCACGCCGAACTTCTGCGCGGCGAACCACGCGCCGGTCCGACCCATGCCCGTCTGCACCTCGTCGAACACCAGAAGCGCTCCGATCTGCGAAGCGAGCTCGCGCAAACGACCAAGGAATGACGCAGGTGCCGCGACGTAGCCACCCTCGCCGAGCACCGGCTCGATGAAGATGGCGGCGACGTGTTCGGGCGGGACCTCGTGCTCGAGCATCGCCTCGAGCTCCGCGTAGCAGTGTTCCGCGCAGGCCTCGGCATCGTGCGGATCGGGGAGCGCGCACGCCAGCGCATAGGGATACGGCGCCACATAGACCTCGGGCAGGAGCGCGCCGTACCCGCGGCGGTACTGCGCCTTCGACGTCGTGAGCGTCGCGGCGCCGACCGTGCGCCCGTGAAAGCCGCCGCGGAAGGTGATGATCGCCTCGCGACCGGTCGTCTGGCGTGCGAGCTTGATCGCGCCTTCCACCGCTTCGGCGCCGCTGTTACCGAAGAACGCGAGATCGAGTCCGCGCGGCGTCACCGTCGCTAGCATCTCCGCGAGCGCGATGCTCGACTCGTACTTCGCGACGCCGGTCGAGATGTGCATGAGCTTCGAGACCTGCTCGGTCACCGCTTTGACCACGCGCGGATGCGCGTGCCCTACCACGGTGACCGCGATCCCGCAGGTCAGATCGAGGACGCGACGGCCGTCGGTGGTGATGAGCCAGCTTCCCTCACCACGATCGATCGATAACCACGTGTAGTGCCCGAGGACGGGCGGGAGGACTTTGCGAGCTCGGGCTTCGAAGTCGGCCATCGCGACCCACTCTAGCGGTCGAAGGGGGCTGTGCCCCTTCGAGTCGCCCAAGCGCTCTTATCCCGGTCGGCGCTCGTCGGCCTCCGATGTGACGAGGATCTGCAGCGTCGCGCGGTCCTCGCCGATGACTCGCACGCGATACCCAGGCAGACCCGCGCGCAGTGCCGTCGCGAGCCGATCTGTCCCCTGGTAGCTCACTCGGACCTTCAGCACGCCGTGGCGGTAGTACTCGGTCCGCAGCTGCCCCACCCCGCGCACCTTGCGAAGCGCGAGCTCGAAGCGGTGCCAGTCATCGGGTGTCGGCAGCGGTGTGACCACGAGGTCGGTCTCTCCAGGTCCCGGCGCCGTCCGCGGCGAAGGGATCGCCGGCTGCGGCGCCGAGGTCTCTTCGATCATCGCTTTCTGGATCATCGCGCCCTGTTCGCGATCCTCGCGGGTGGGGATAAGGCGCGGCTTGGGCGCCGACGGGATCGGCGCATCGTGCCGCGTGGCCGGGCGCTCGGGGGCCGGCGGCGGCGTGGGCTTCGCGGGTGTCTGCTCTCCCGGCTGGCGCGCGCCGATGCGAGACGAGAGATCGACGACGTCGTCGCCCTTCTCCTTCTTCTTCTTGTCGTCCTTGTCGTCTTTCGCCATCTCTACCCTCGGAGCCGCAGCGCGTACCAAGCGATCGCGAGCGCGATGAGGAGCACGGCCACGGCCACCACGACCAGAGCGAGCCTGCGCCCGCGGTCGCTGCGCGCCCAGACGCCTCTTCCCCCGAGCGCGCGGTCGATCGCCGCGCGGAACTCCTCCGCGGTGGCGTCCTTGCGCAGCCACCCGCGGCCCGCCGCGAAGCGGGAGATGAGGCGCGTCCCATCGGCAGCGTTTCCCGAGAGCACGATCGCCGGCATCGCGAGCTCCTCCGTGCGGCCGTTCGGCACGAGCACGCCGTCCACGAGCGCGAGGTCCGCAGGCCAGCCTTCGAGCCCGGCCACGGCTTGTTCGATCGACTGCGCGCGCCGCACCTCGAAGCGGTCCTCGATGCGGAGCAGCGTTTCGAGCGCCGCGCCGATGCTGGGGTGTCCCACGACGAGCAGCACCTTCGGCCGCGTGATGCGCGAATTCTGCCTTTCCTTGGCGTCGTCGTATACGCTTTGGCGCACACGCGGGGAGTTGGGAAGAGACCAAGCGACCGGAGGGTGACCGCGTGTCGGACGAGTCTCAGCATGTGAGCGCTTCCGGCGACATCATCGGGGCGCTCGCCGATCGCGTGAGCGAGCTGACCAAGCGCGTCGCCACGCTCGAATCCGACCTGGACTCCGCCCGGAAACGGGTCGCCGTCTACGAGGAATTCGACGCGACCGTCAAGGAAGCTCTCGCCGGCGCGCTTCGCGCGGCCCATCAGATCCGCGCGCGCGCCGAGGCGGCCTCGCAGCAGATCCTCGAGCAGGCGCGCGAGGAGCGGAAGCTCCTGTTAAAGGAGATCGAGCGGCTCCGTGAGGAGCGTGACGGTCTCGTCGATGAGATCGCTTCGACCCGGCGCAGCGGTTTCTCCGCCCTGCGCGGTCCTCGCCGCGACGCCGCTGCACAGGTCCCGGAGAAGACGCACGAGGAGAGCGCGGCCGAAGCGCGCACGATGGCGGCCGAGGCGGTCAAGGGTGTTTTCACCGAGCTCCTCGACGACATCCGCAAGCAGGCTGGTGCGGCGGCCGACGCCGCACGGGACGCGAGCGCGGCTGCGGAGCAGGCACGCTCGGCGGAAGAGAAAGCTCGGGCGGCGGAAGAGCAGACCAGATCCGCACAGGAGCAGGCGCGCGCCGCGCACGAGCAGGCGCAGGTCGCTCGCGAGGAAGCGCGCGCCGCACAGGCCGATGCGCAGCGCGCGGCGGAAGCGCAGCGCGCGGCCGAGACCGAACGTGCGAGCGAGGCAGCACGCGCCGCGGAGCAGGCGCAGCGCGCGACCGATGAGGTGGCACGCGTGGCAGAGGAGACCCGACGCCTTGCTGACGCCCACCGTGAAGCGCAGCTGATCGCGGAACAACAACGCGCCGCCGACGCCGAGCGTGCGGCGGAGGCCACGCGCGCCGCGCAGGAAGCCTTGCGCGCGGCGCAGGAGGCGACTCGCGCATCCGAAGCGCAACGCGTCGCGGACGCCGAGCGCGCTGCCGCGGACGCCGGGCGGGCCATGCTCGCGGCGCAAGCGGCGGAAGAGGCGCGCCGTGCGGCCGAAGATGCTCGTCGCGCCGAGGAGGCGCGCCGGTCCGAGGAGGCCCGACATGAGGCCGAGGACGCCCGCCGTCGCGCCGAGGCTGCCGCGCGTGCGGAGGAAGCGCGACGCGCTGCCGAGGCCGAGCGGATCGCCGAGGCGACTCGGGTCGCAGAGGCCGCCGCACGGGCGGCGCAAGAAGCGGCACGCCAGGCGGAGGCCGCCCGGGCCTGGCAGGCCCCATCCGGCATGGAGGACGAAGAGGTCTTCGGAGGGCCGGAGGTGGCCCGGATGAGCCCCGAATTGACCGTCGTAGAGCGCGAAAGGGTCCCGCAGGTGGCGGAAACGGAGCAAGTCACCCCTCCGAGGGAGGAGCCGGCGGCTCCGACCAGCAACATTGTGCTGATGCTGTCTCCCGTCCCGTCCTTCGCGCGGCTCGTGGAGATCGAGCGCCGCATTCAGTCGCTGGCGCAGGTCCGTACGCTCTACGTGCGTGACTTCAGGGGAGGCGTCGCGACGCTCGCGCTCGGACTGCGCGTTCCTATGTCCGTGGACGAGCTTTGGTCAGCGATCGCCATGCTCGAGCAGCCGCGCTTCGCCAAGTCGCGCAGCGGCGGCACTACCTTGGAGCTCCGTATCGAGGGCGAGGCGGGCGCCGGCGTCGCATAGAAAACGCGCGTGACGCTTCGCCTCGACGCCGACTTCTGGTCAGCACGCATGGCCTACCTTGCGAAGCTCGCGCGCGCCGACGCGATCGCGGTCGTCCTGCAGATGAAGGGCAATGGCTACGTGACGTACGTCGCACAC
>VBDX01000114.1 GCA_005881885.1 Chloroflexota bacterium | reverse complement strand
CGCCGGAAGACGTGGCCGGCCTCGGTCGGGTCGCGGAGCTCATCGGTCTCGAGCTCGCCGAAGCGAACGCGCTCTGGCGCGCGCAACGGCAGCAGCAGGACGCCGAGGCGACACTCAGGGCGTCGCGCGACCTGCAGGCGATCATTCGGCGCGAACGCGATCCCGACCAGCTGCTCGAGCGGACCACCGCGCAGCTTGCCGACGTGTTCGGCGCCGACGGTGTTTCGATCATGCTCGCGAACTCCCAAGGCGAGCTTTCGGTGCGCAGCTCGCGCGGCCTCTCCGATGTGGCGAAGTTGGATCGCAAGAAGATCGGCGAAGGCATCTCCGGACGCGTCGCGCAGACCGGTAAGCCGATCCTGCTCTCCGGTCAGGTCCAGGGCGGGTCCGATCCGACCGCGAGC
>VBDX01000113.1 GCA_005881885.1 Chloroflexota bacterium | reverse complement strand
GCCCTTGAGCGAGAGGGTCTTGGTGATGGCCGCGGTGAGCGTGGTCTTGCCGTGGTCGATGTGACCGATGGTGCCCACGTTCACGTGCGGCTTGGTGCGCTCGAACTTTTTCTTGGCCATTTGGTGCTTGCCCTCCCTGCTTGTCCGCTACTTCTTGTTGATGATCTGGTCCGCGAGGTTCTGCGGCAACACTTCGTAGTGGTCGAACTCCATCGAGTACGACCCACGGCCTTGCGTCCTCGACCGCAGGTCCGTGACGTATCCGAACATCGTCGCGAGCGGCACGGACGCGGTGATCACACGCGCGTTCGCGCGCTCCTCGCTGCCCTGCACGTGACCGCGCCGGCTGTTGAGATCGCCGATGACGTCCCCCATGAACTCCTCGGGTACGATGACCTCGACCTTCATGATCGGCTCGACGATCACCGGACCCGCCTTCGGCACGGCCGCCTTGAGTGCCATGGAGCCCGCGATCTTGAACGCCATCTCGTTCGAGTCGACCTCGTGCTGCGAGCCGTCCACGACGGTCGCCTTGAGGTCCACCATCGGATAGCCGGCGATGACGCCGTTCTCCATGGCCTCCTTGATGCCCTGCTGGACGGCCTTCGACCATTCCTTCGAGAGGCGGTCGCCGCGGATGCCCCACTCGTACTCGTATCCCGTGCCGCGCTCGAGGGGTTCGAAGTCGACGATCACGTGGCCGTACTGGCCCTTGCCACCGGTCTGCTTGATGTAGCGGCCTTCGCCCTGGGCGGGCTTGGTGAGGGCCTCGCGGTAGGCGACCTGCGGCCGTCCGACATTCGCGGCGACGCGGAATTCGCGGAACATCCGGTCGACGATGACCTCGAGGTGCAGCTCGCCCATGCCCGAGATGAGCGTCTGACCCGACTCGGGGTCGGTGTGCACGCGGAAGGTCGGATCCTCCTCGGCGAGACGCGCGAGTGCCAGCGACATCTTTTCTTCGTCCGCCTTTGTCTTGGGCTCCACGGCGATCTGCACGACCGGTTCGGGGAACTTGATCGATTCGAGGATCACAGGCTTCTCCGGGTCGCTGAGCGTGTCGCCGGTGAAGGTCTGTTTGAGACCGACCGCGGCGGCGATATCGCCCGCTGCGACCTCTTCCACTTCTTCGCGGTGATTGGCGTGCATCAGCAGGATGCGGGAGATCCGCTCCTTGCGGTCCTTCGTGGCGTTCATGACGGTGTCGCCGGAGCGCAGCACGCCCGAGTAGACGCGGAAGAACGCGAGCTTGCCTACGAAGGGGTCGCTCGCGATCTTGAAGGCGAGCGCGCTGAATGGATCGTCGTCGGTGGGACGCCGCACGAGCTCTTCGCCACCCTTGGGGTCGATCCCGGTGACCGGGGGCACGTCGAGCGGCGAGGGCAGGAACTGGACGACCGCGTCCAAGAGCGGCTGCACGCCCTTGTTGCGGAGGGCCGCCCCAGTCAGCACCGGGACGACCTTCGTCGCGATCGTCGCGGCGCGCAGCGCCTTGCGGATCTCGTCCGGAGTGATGTGGTGCTCTTCGAGGTAGCGGTGGAGGAGCGCGTCGTCGGTCTCCACCACCTTCTCGACCATCGCCTCGCGCGCCTTCTCGGCAGCGTCCTTCATGTCGGCGGGGATATCGCGAATCTCTGGGTCGGCGGGCTCGTCGCCCTCCCAGTAGAGCGCCTTCATCTCGATGAGGTCGACGACGCCCTTGAACTTGTCCTCGCTCCCGATCGGAAGCTGGATGACGACGGGGTTCGCGCCCAGACGGTCGACGATCATGTCAACGCAGCGCTGGAAATCGGCGCCCATGCGGTCCTGCTTGTTGATGAAGCAGATGCGCGGGACCTTGTACTTGTCGGCCTGGCGCCAGACGGTCTCCGACTGAGGCTCGACGCCGGCGACGCCGTCGAAGACGACGACCGCGCCGTCGAGCACGCGGAGCGACCGCTCCACCTCGACGGTGAAGTCGACGTGGCCAGGGGTGTCGATGATGTTGATGCGGTGGTCGTTCCAGAAGCAGGTCGTCGCCGCCGCGGTGATGGTGATCCCGCGCTCCTGCTCCTGCGGCATCCAGTCCATCGTCGCGGCGCCGTCGTGGACCTCACCGATCTTGTAGATCTTCTTGGTGTAGAAGAGGATCCGCTCGGTCACGGTCGTCTTGCCCGCGTCGATGTGCGCGATGATCCCGATGTTCCGGTATCGCTCCAGGGGATACTCGCGCTTCACGGCTCGGCCCTTTGCGGGTTTTGTCTCAAGCACGGCTACCACTTGTAATGACTGAAGGCCTTGTTGGCCTCGGCCATCTTGTGGGTCTCTTCTTTGCGGCGCACCGCGCCGCCGGTGTTGTTCATCGCGTCCATGAGCTCGCCGGCGAGCCGCTCGGACATCGACTTGCCCGGACGCTTGCGGGCGGCCTGGATGATCCAGCGCATGGCGAGCGACGTACGTCGATCCGCGCGGATCTCGACGGGGACCTGGTAGGTCGCGCCGCCGACGCGCCGGGGCTTCACTTCGATCAGGGGCATCGCGTTCTTGAGCGCCGTCTCGAACACGTCGATGCCCGGCTTGCGCGTCGAGGTCTCGGCGAGCGTGAGCGCGCCGTAGACGATGCCTTCGGCGGTCGCGCGCTTGCCGTTGCGCATCACGTTGTTGTTGAACTGCTGAAGCGTCTGGTTGCCGTACTTACGGTCGGGCGAACGGCGACGCTCGGTGGGGCGTGCTCTGCGGGGCATCGGCTAGCCGGCCTTCTTCTTGGGATTCGGGTTCTTCGCCCCGTACAGGGATCGGCCTTGCTTGCGGTCTTTGACGCCCGCGGTGTCGAGCGTGCCGCGGATGATGTGGTACTTGACCGAAGGCAGGTCGGGGACGCGGCCACCGCGCACGAGCACGACGGAGTGCTCCTGCAGGTTGTGGCCGATGCCCGGGATGTACGCGGTGACTTCCATCTGATTGGTGAGGCGGACTCGCGCGATCTTCCGGAGCGCGGAATTCGGCTTCTTCGGGGTCATGGTGCGGACGATCGTGCAGACGCCACGCTTCTGGGGCGCGCCGCGGCGCAGCTCGACGTGGCGGCCTTTTAGCGAGTTCCACGTCGTGCGGAGGGCGGGCGTGTCTACTTTCTTGCCCTGCGGCTTGCGTCCTTTGCGTACGAGCTGCGAGATCGTTGGCACAGCGACTCCTTATTAGCTGGCCGCGGGCGCGCACGGGCACGCCTCTGGCCGGTGTATGCGTTCAGGCTTTGCTCGTGAGACCGGCGAGCCGCCCCGTGCGGGAACGGTCGCCGAGCGCAGCGCGGCCGCGTTCACAAAATCGCGAAGGGCCGATGCGCGTAATGACCGCCCCCGAGGGCGGTCACCGTCTCGAAAGACAGGCCGAATAAAGAGTTTAGGCGTCCTGCTACCGAGCGGTCAACCACGGAACCTCCGTTTGTCGCTGGCAGTAAGGGCTTTGGAGGTCGGTAGTTGGTTCGGCCCCTTGTCCTCACCCTGGCCACGCTGCTGCTGGCGGCCTGTACGTCGGTCGGCGGCTTGCCCGCCAGCCCGTCTGGATCATTCCCAGTCGCGACGGCTCCGACGCCACAAGCCGCGGCGGGGCCGGCGGAAGCTCGGCCCACCCCCAACGGATGCACGGTGACGGTCGACGGAAATGCCACAAGCGGCCCTGTGTTTGTGGCGCTCGCCGACCGCGGAAATGACGGCGTTGCGTTCCTGCTCGACCGGGTGACGGGAGCCGTGCGTGGGCGTGTCGATATTGGCGGTGCGCCGGAGGGTGCTGTCGATTGGAGAGGAAAGCGACTCTTCTTGTTCTGTTCGGTCGCCGGGACGGCGCGGCTCGTCGCGTACGACCTGTCTTCGTTACGCGAGCAGTGGCAGATCCCAGTCGAGAGTGCTCCATCACCAAAGCACCGGGTGGCCTACCGGCTCTCGCTGTGGGAGGCAGCGGTCGATTCGCGCTCGTCCTCCATTACAAGACAGTTCGCCCGGGGGATGCGTACGCCCCGGGCGCCAGCATCACGTGGCTCACCGCATACGACGCGCGGACCGGTGTTGAGCAGGGCCGCGTGGACTTTCCGGACTGCGTGGCCGCGAGGATCTTCGTCGCGAGCGACGGCGCCGCGTACGTCATGTGCCGGGATCAGCTCTATGCGATCGACACCACGACCTGGTCCGTCGCACAGGCGTTCCCGTTCTCAGGCTCGGTCGGGCCCGTTGGGATAGTCGGCGACCGGACGATCTACGGCGTCACGCGCGAGTTGGAGGTGTCCGCCATGAATCTCAAGACCGGCGAGACCACGCGCATTGGCAAGAGCAACGGGACCGGAGCGACAGCACAGGCTTGGGGAGAGCTGACCATTGCACCCAGCGGATCGACCGTTTGGGTCATCTCGAAGGCGTCAGGCGATCGCGCAGAGTACGACCCGGACACTCTCGCCATTGTCAGCCTGAACACGTGGAGCGTCTTCGAGACCCGCATCCCTCATCTGCGTGGCGTGGGCCTCGTTGGCGCACGCGTCGTCTACGGCGCCGGCGGAAGTCTCCGATCGACCGATGGCGCCATCGACAAGGCCCTGATCGAGGGCCGCCTCGACTACTGGCACATCTTCGCCGACCATAACTAGCAACTGCGTGCTTGGATCTCTCCCGCGACGTCTTAAGTTCATCGTCGCCGGCGAAGCCAGTCGTCGAGGTCACGGCGTCGGATCAGATCGAGCACTCTCACCGTGCGGCCATCGATCCTGTAGATGAACCGCCAGTCGCCTTCCCGAAGGCGATAGAGCGGCGGCTTCACGCCCGCCAGCTTCTTGCGTCGCGAACCGTCAGGGAGAGGCGCGACCGACAGAGCGAGAAGTGCCTCGAGAAGCTGGACTTGTTGATCGTCGGGAAGCCGCTGCAGGGTTTCATCGACCTTGGGGTCGACGACGAGGGAGAACTTCGCGATCTAGTCAGCTCCACGGGCGCGTGGCTTGAGTCTCTTCAGCCGAGACCGCAATTTCCGTCCCGTCACGAATTCCCCGGCCGCGATGCGCGCAAGCGCCTCCTCACGACGCCGGACCGCTTCGGGGTGATGGGCGAGGATCCAGTCCTCAAGTTGATCGTCGGCGATCGGTAGGATCACGGCGATCGGTCGGCCGCGCTTCGTCACCATGAACTCGCCGCCATTCTGGACGCGGCGCATGATTTGCGTCGCGCGGTTCTTGAGATCCGTGACCTTCACGGCGGGCATGGCCGATTCACCTCATCTAGTCAGTTATCTAGCCAGTCTGCTCGCTCGCCTCTCCAGGGTCAATGCGGCGGAGCCTGCTTTGCGGCTCGCCGTCGTCGACGTCCAGCGGACGTGATGCGCGGTCACGCTCAGGCGGCGGCCTCGAGGACGACGAGCCGCCGCTCCTGCGCCTGCATGTAGCGAAGCGTCGCGAGAAGTGCGAGATCGATGAAGACATCGACCGCTGCGCCGAATCCTGTGTCCAGGAACGCCAAAGGCTGTGCCAATAGCAGATCCATGAGGATGGCGAGCTCGAACGCGCGATAGGCCCTGATCCTCGACCGCCGCAAAGCGAAGACGCCTTTCACGATCAGCACACCGGCCACGACAGTGGCGATCGCCTGGATAAGGGATGCGATCGTGCTGCCGCCGGCCTCTTCGTCGAGCGCCGCTCGAGCTTCATTGAAGCCGAGGAGCGACCCGGCGATCAACGCCGCCGTCGCCGTGGTACTCAAGAGGAATACGACGCCCGCCAAGATGAAAATCGCCGCGATCACGCGCCGGAACCAGCGGCTCGAGACGATCGCGGCGTATCTCCGGCTCCCGGCCGAGCTCACCCACCTGACGCGTGCGAACTCCACCGGCGCCAATCCGGCTGAGCGGAAAGTCTCGCGTAACGGAGCGACCAGCGGGTGGGTCTGGTCGGCTCGGTCCACAAGCTCGAGCGCACGATCTCGCTCGTCCGCAGTGAGCGTCCCAATCGCGACCTTCTTGGCGAGCTCGACGGCGTTGACGAGGCTCTCCTCGGGACTTAGGGCGCGGAATCGGCGTACCTCCCGAGTCGCGAGGAACATGACGACGAACAGCGCGTAGACGAGCGCGGCCGTCGGCTTGAAGAAGTAGTCGTTGTCCGACGTGACGAACTTTCCGAGCTCGTCGATGAACGCGCCAAACCCCGCACCGCCGACCAGGGCCGCTATGAGACGGGTGCTCGACGAGAGGAACAGAAGTAGGAGAACGATGGCGACGAGCATCCCGAGACCGCCCCAGAGCACATGGGCGATATGCAGACCGTTGCCGCCCAGCTGCGGATATCCCGTGGCCTCGAGGAAGATGCGAATGATCAGTACGGTGGCGACAGCCGAGACGAGGAACGTGTCGATGAGTTCCGCATCGGCCGATCTGACCAGGTGCGGCGAACGAGGAGTCGCGTAGCCGGACACACTCGGCACTACGCGATTCTGGGTGCTGGCTCAGGAGCCGGCTCGGATCGACTCTGGTCGCGGAGTAGATTGGCGGCCGCACATGGGGAGGAAGTCAGATGGTTGGGCTATTTCGAATGGCGCTCGCGGTCCTTGCGATCGTCGCGCTCGGTCTCCAGGCATCGGTCGCGTACGCGCACTCGAGCGAGGTCTTCGATCCAGCCGGCGACCTCGCGACGGCGGCACCCGCATATTCCGACATCGTGCACGCCAAGGTCACCGAGCAGGTGGGGAGGGACAGGCTCTACTTCATGATCGAGGTCGCCGAGCGCATACCGGATACGCCGACGAAGGCCGACGGCACCCCCCAGTTCTTGGCGTGGAACTGGGCTGTCGACGCGCCGGTTGGAGGTGCGTTCGACTACACCGTGATCGTTCGGTACTGCAGTCACACGATCCAGGGTCCGTGTATCGGCGACGCATGGCACTGGGAGAGCGAGCTCATTGGCCCGACCGGGCGGCAGGTCAACGCCTTCCCGTTCGCGGTCGACGGTGCGACGGTCAAGGCCTCCGTCGGTCTGGCACAGCTTGGGGCGGCCAATCTGGCGCAGCTGGACTGGTTCACAGTGAGTCGCATCGCACCGGGCGTCTCCGGGGCACCACCCGTCGACTTCGCGCCCAACAGCGGGGTGGTCTCGCTCCTCCGGTGAGATCGCGCCTCTATCGGTCGTGAAAGAGGCCGCCCTCTCGGGCGGCCTCTCGATCCTACGTGCGAGACGCACTATTCCTGCGCTTTGATCTCCGCGTCGGCCGGCTCGGTTACCTCGAGATCCTCGAGGCCCTCGCCGTTCTCCTCTTCATCGTCGTCCAGGTCCTCGAGCGAGAGCTCCTCCGGCGGCAGCGCCGGCACCGTCTCGTCCTCGTCGGTCCCAAAGAGACCCGCGAGCGCGCGGGCCTTTGGCATCCAGTCGAGCTGCTCGCGACGCGAGGCGAGACCCGTGCCCGCGGGGATGAGCTTGCCGATGATGACGTTCTCCTTGAGCCCGAGCAGCCGGTCCTTCTGGCCCATGACGGCGGCCTCGGTGAGGACGCGCGTCGTCTCCTGGAAGGAGGCCGCCGCAAGGAAGCTCGATGTGGACAGCGACGCCTTGGTCACGCCGAGCAGAACGGTCTGCGCGGTCGCGGGCTCGCCGCCCGCGGCGATGGTGCGCGCGTTGATGTCCTCGAACTCGAAGCGGTCGAAGAGCTCCATCGGCAGAAGCTCGGTGTCCCCGGCTTCCTCGATGCGGACCTTCCGCAGCATCTGGCGGACGATGATCTCGATGTGCTTGTCGTTGATCGTCACACCCTGGCTCCGATAGACCTTCTGCACCTCGTTGACCATGTAGCGGTGGACCGCCTCGCGGCCTGAGATGCGCAGGATGTCCTGCGGGTTCGCAGAACCCTCGGTGAGGAAGTCTCCGGCCGAGACCTCCTGGCCCTTCTCCACGTTCAGACGAGCGTTGTGCTCGACCTCGTAGATGCGCTCCTCGACATCCTTCATGGCGATCGTGATCTTCGAACCGTGGACGCTGACCTTGCCCGATACCGGCGCTGGCATGTCGATCTTGCCCTTCGTGCGCCGCTCCGGCTTCGCGATAGGCTGGCCGGCCGCGACGTCGGCCCCATCCTCCACCGCGAGGACGTACGCGCTGGGGACGGAGATGGGCACGGTGTAGTCCTGCGAGTTCCGGACGACGATCTTCCGCGACCCATCCGGATCACGGACGATCTCGGCGATGCCGTCGATCTCGCAAACGACGGCCACGCCCTTGGGCACGCGCGCCTCGAAGAGCTCCTCGACGCGCGGGAGACCCATGGTGATGTCCTTGCCGGCGACTCCACCGGTGTGGAAGGTACGCATCGTGAGCTGCGTGCCCGGCTCGCCGATGGACTGGGCGGCGATTATGCCCACGGCCTCACCCACTTCGACGAGCTTGCCGGAGGCGAGGCTGCGTCCGTAGCAGGCGCGGCAGATGCCGTGCTTGGCGTGGCACCCGAGCGGCGACCGCACGCGGGCGCGACGAACGCCCGCGTCGGCGATGGTCTTCGCGAGCTCGATGTCGATCGAGTCTCCGCGCTTCGCGATCAACGTGTCGGTCTTGGGGTCCTTGATGTTCTGAGCCACGAGCCGGCCAAAGAGACGGTCGGCGAACGGCTCGACGGAGCCGACCTCGTCGGCGTTGATGAAGATACCGTCCTCGTCACCGCAGTCCTCGAGCCGGACGATCACGTCCTGGGCGACGTCCACGAGACGCCGCGTCAGGTAGCCCGAGTCGGCGGTCCGGATGGCGGTGTCGGCCAGGCCCTTGCGGCCGCCGTGCGTCGAGATGAAGTACTCGAGAACGGAGAGCCCTTCCCGGAAGTTCGATCGGATCGGCAGGTCGATGATCCGGCCCTGGGGGTCGGCGATGAGACCACGCATACCGCCGATCTGGCCCATCTGCTGGGTGTTACCACGCGCGCCGGACGTGGCCATCATGTAGACGGACCCACGCCGATCGAGCGTGCGCATCATCGCCTCGATGACGTCTCGCGTCGCGTCTGTCCAGATCTTCACCGTGGCCTCGTAGCGCTCCTGCTCGGTGATGAGGCCGCGCTGGAACTGCCGATCGATGTCGGCCACCTTCTTCTCGGCGGCGGCGACCATCGCCTTCTTCTCGGGCGGCACGGCCACGTCGTTGATGGAGATCGACACGCCGGCGACCGTCGCGGCGCTGAAGCCTATGGTCTTGATCCGGTCGACCACTTCCGCCGTCACCTCGCCGCCGAAGCGGTCGAAGATCGCGGTGACAAGCTCGCGTATCTTGCTTCGGTCGAGCACCTGGTTCACGAAGCGAAGCTCCTCGGGGAGCGTCGCATTGAAGAGCACACGGCCGACGGTCGTGTCGATGACCCCGCCGTTGTGCGGAATCTTCACCGGGGAGTGATACGTGACGATGCCCATGTCGTAGGCCGACTGGACTTCGGCGTAGTCGCCGAAGATGCGCGGCTCCTGCTTCGTGTCGGCGTCGAGTGTGAGCCAGTAGGTGCCGAGCACCATGTCCTGCCGGGGGGTCACCACCGGCTGGCCGTCGGCCGGCTTCAGGATGTTGCGGGTCGAGAGCATGAGGTGCTTCGCCTCGGCCTGCGCGGCCGCGGAGAGCGGCACGTGCACGGCCATCTGGTCGCCATCGAAGTCGGCGCCGAAGGCCTCGCAGACCAGCGGGTGGATCTGGATGGCGTTGCCTTCGATGAGCTTCGGCATGAACGCCTGGATACCAAGTCGGTGGAGGGTGGGCGCGCGGTTCAGGAGGACCGGGTGGTCCTTGATGACTTCCTCGAGGACGTCCCACACCTCAGGTGAGACGCGCTCGACGTAGCGCTTCGCGCTCTTGATGTTGTGCGCGAGGCCGCGCTCGACGAGCTGCCGCATCACGAAGGGCTTGAAGAGCTCGAGCGCCATCTTCTTCGGCAGGCCGCACTCGTTCAGCTTCAGGTCGTTGCCGACGACGATGACCGAGCGGCCGGAGTAGTCCACGCGCTTGCCGAGTAGGTTCTGACGGAAACGGCCCTGCTTGCCACGGAGCATGTCAGAGAGGGACTTCAGCTTGTGGTTGCCGGTGCCCGAGATCGCACGGCCGCGGCGACCGTTGTCCATGAGGGCGTCGACCGCCTCCTGGAGCATGCGCTTCTCGTTTCGGATGATGATCTCCGGCGCACCGAGCTCGAGCAGCCGCTTGAGTCGGTTGTTCCGGTTGATCACGCGGCGGTAGAGATCATTCAGGTCGCTCGTCGCGAACCGGCCGCCGTCGAGCTGCACCATCGGGCGCAGGTCCGGCGGGATGACCGGGAGGATCGTGAGGATCATCCACTCCGGCGACGCGCGCGAACGCAGCAGCGCCTTCACGAGACGGAGGCGCTTGATGGACTTCTTACGGCGCTGGCCGGTGGTCGAGCGCATCTCGGCCTGGAGCTCGAGCGAGAGCTTCTCCAGATCGATCTGTCGCATGATCTCGAGCACGGCCTCCGCGCCCATCTGGGCGCGGAAGAAGCGGTACTTGTCGGCGAGGGCGCGGTACTCGGCCTCGGTCTTCGGCTCGAGTGCCTTGATGCTCATTACCTCTTCGCGCTTGGTCTTGGCCTCGTCGCGGACGACTTGGACGTCGGGCGCAATGTCCTGACGGACGACCGAGAGGTCCTGGTCGGCACGCATGCGGATGTCGCTGATGCGCTTCTCGGAGTCGGAGCGGGTCTGCTCCTCTTCCTTGCGGCCGGCCTTCACCATCGCGTCGAGCTGCTTCTGCAGGCTGCGCTGGAGCTGGGTGAGCATGGACTTGGTCACGTTCGCGCCCTTCTCAGCGATCGTGAGCTCGGCCTGCTTGAAGATGATGTCCTTCGACGCCGGCTTCCCGACGTTGTCCTCAAGCTGCTCCTTCACCTTCGACGCTGCCGTGGTGAGTGCGTCGGAGTCGGAGGCGAGCTGCTCTTCCTGCTGGCGGACCTTCTGCTCGGTCGAGGTGCGAATGCGCATGATCTCGGCGGACGCACGGCTTTCCACCGCGCCGGTCCGGTCGGAGATGGTCTGCTCGAGCCGGCGGATCTTCCCTTCGGCCTCTTCCTCGATCTGCTGAAGGACGCGCTCGCGGGCGTGCTCGTCGATGTGCGTGATGAGGTACAGCGCGAAGTACAGGATCCGCTCCAGGTTGCGCGGGGACATGTCCAGCAGGATCCCGAGGCGGCTCGGCGTGCCCTTGAAGAACCAGATGTGCGACACGGGCGAGGCGAGCTGAATGTGTCCCATCCGCTCGCGACGCACCTTCGCGCGCGTCACCTCGACGCCGCACTTGTCGCAGATGATCCCCTTGTAGCGGATGCGCTTGTACTTTCCGCAGTAGCACTCCCAGTCCCGCGTGGGACCGAAGATGCGCTCGTCGAAGAGCCCGTCCTTTTCGGGACGCAGCGTGCGGTAGTTGATGGTCTCGGGCTTCGTCACTTCGCCGCTCGACCACGAGCGGATCTGATCCGGCGAGGCGAGCGAGATGCGGATGGCGTTGAACTCGTTGACTTCTAGCACTTATTCACCTGATTCCAGACCGGAGATGTTGATGCCGAGGTTCGGCTCGTTGAACGTGGCGTCCTCGACGAAGCGGATCGCTTCTTCACTGTCGTTGAGCACCTCGACCGAAAGCCCCAGCGACTGGAGCTCCTTGATGAGCACCTTGAAGGACTCCGGCACGCCGGGCGGCTGGATGTCCTCGCCCTTGACGATGGCCTCGTACGTCTGGACCCGGCCCATGACGTCGTCGGACTTGACCGTGAGGAGCTCCTGAAGGATGTAGGCGGCGCCATACGCCTCGAGTGCCCACACCTCCATCTCGCCGAACCGCTGACCACCGAACTGCGCCTTGCCTCCCAGCGGCTGCTGGGTGATGAGAGAGTACGGGCCCGTCGAGCGAGCGTGGATCTTGTCCTCGACCAGGTGGTGCAGCTTCATCATGTAAAGGAAGCCAACCGTGATCGGCTGCTCGAACGTCTTGCCGTTGCGGCCGTCGCGGAGATTGATCTTCCCGTCCTCGGGGAGCCCCGCGAGCCGGAGCTGCTCCTTGATCGCATCTTCCTTCGCGCCGTCGAATACCGGCGTGGCGACGTGGATCCCGAGCGCCTGCGCGGCCCACCCGAGGTGCGTCTCGAGGATCTGACCGATGTTCATCCGGCTCGGCACCCCGAGCGGGTTGAGGACGATGTCGACCGGCGTGCCGTCCGGAAGGAACGGCATGTCCTCGACCGGAAGGATCTTGGCGATGACGCCCTTGTTGCCGTGCCTACCCGCCATCTTGTCGCCGACGCTGATCTTGCGCTTCTGCGCGACCGCGACGCGGATCATCTTGTTGACGCCCGGGAGGAGCTCGTCGTTGTTCTCGCGGCTGAAGACCGCGACGTCGACGACCTTCCCGTGCTCGCCCGACGGCAAGCGGAGCGAGGTGTCCTTCACCTCGCGCGCCTTCTCACCGAAGATCGCCCGGAGCAGTCGCTCCTCGGCGGTGAGCTCGGTCTCGCCCTTCGGCGTGATCTTGCCGACGAGGATGTCCTGGGGCCCGACCTCGGCACCGATGTAGACGATGCCGTTCTCGTCGAGGTCCGCGAGGGCCTCCTCACCGACGTTCGGGATGTCGCGCGTGATCTCCTCGGGCCCGAGCTTGGTGTCGCGTGCCTCGCACTCGTACTTCTCGATATGGATCGAGGTGAACTTGTCGTCCTGGACGATCCGGTCGGAGAGGATGATCGCGTCCTCGTAGTTCCCGCCCTCCCAGGGCATGAACGCGACAAGGATGTTCTGCCCGAGGGCGAGCTCGCCTTCGTCGGTCGAGTAGCTATCGGCCAGGATCTGGTCCGGCTGCACGCGGTCGCCCACCGCGACCAGCGGCCGCTGGTTGAAGCACGTGCCCTGGTTCGTGCGGACGAACTTCTGCAGGCGGTACCGGAACGCGTCGCCGGCGTCCTCTTCGACCCAGATCTCCGTCGCGGACACCGAACGCACCACACCGGGTGCGCGTGCCACGACCACCTGTCCGGAGTCGCGCGCCGCGCGGTACTCGATGCCGGTGCCGATGATCGGCGCCTCAGGGCGCACGACCGGCACGGCCTGCCGCTGCATGTTCGAACCCATGAGCGCGCGGTTGGCGTCGTCGTGCTCGAGGAAAGGTATGAGGGCGGCCGACACCGAGACGATCTGCTTCGGCGAGACGTCCATGAAATCGGCGGTCGACGGAGGGGCCTCGTGGTACTCGGCGCCGCGGTGGACCTGGACGCGCTCGTCGAGGAAGCGTCCCTTGTCGTCGAGCCGCGCGTTCGCCTGCACGACCGTGGCGAGCTCCTGCTCGTCGGCCGTCAGATAGACGATCTCGTCGGTCACGTACGATCGATCTTTGTCGTCGCGGGCGACGCGGCGGTACGGCGACTCGATGAAACCGTACGGGTTCACACGGCCGTAGGTCGCGAGCGAGCCGATGAGTCCGATGTTCGGACCCTCCGGCGTCTCGATCGGGCAGATGCGGCCGTAGTGACTGAAGTGAACGTCGCGGACGTCGAACCCGGCGCGCTCACGCGAGAGTCCGCCCGGCCCAAGGGCCGAGAGGCGGCGCTTGTGGGTGAGCTCGTCGAGCGGGTTGGTCTGCTGCATGAACTGACTGAGCTGCGAACCGCCGAAGAACTCCTTGATCGCGGCCACGACCGGCCGGATGTTGATGAGCTCCTTGGGCGTCGCCTTCTCGGGCTCGACGATGGACATGCGCTCGCGGACCACCCGCTCCATACGGAGCAGGCCGACGCGGAACTGGCTCTGGATGAGTTCGCCAACGGCGCGGACGCGCCGGTTGCCGAGATGGTCGATGTCGTCCGGCGAGCCCTTTCCGTTGTTGAGCTCGACGATCCGCGCGACGATCTTCACGAGATCCTCGTTGGTGAGCGTCCGCGTGGTCATCGGTTGCTCGAGGCCGAGCTTGCGGTTCAGCTTGTAGCGGCCGACCTTCGCGAGGTCATAGCGCCGGAAATTGAAGAAGAGCGACTGCACCAGGCTCCGCGCGTTGTCGATCGTCGGCGGGTCGCCCGGACGAAGACGCTTGTAGACCTCGACGAGGCCTTCGTTCGTGTTCGTAGTGGGGTCACGGTCGAGCGTCGAGGCGATGTAGGAATGCTCGGGATCGGTGTCGACGGTCGTAAAGAGCGCGGCGATCTCCTCGTTCGAGGAGTACCCGATCGCGCGCAGCAGCGTCGTCACTGTGAGCTTGCGCTTGCGGTCGACCTTCACCGAGATGACGTCTTTGTTCGACGTCTCGAACTCGAGCCACGCGCCGCGGTTCGGGATCAGCTTGGCGTAGAAGAGTCGGCGGCCGGTAGTGGGATCATCGACGGCCGTGAAGTACACGCCCGGAGAGCGGACGAGCTGCGACACGACGACGCGCTCGGCGCCGTTGATCACGAACGTGCCCTTGTCGGTCATCCATGGGAAATCGCCGAGGAAGACATCCTGCTCGGTGACCTCTCCCGTTTCCTTGTTTACCAGCTCGACTCTCGCCCAGAGCGGCTTCGAGTAGGTGAGGTCCTTCGTGCGGCACTCTTCTTCGGAGTACTTCGGCTCCCGGAACTCACTTGAGATGAACTTCAGGTCGAGATTCTTCCCCGTGAAGTCTTGGATCGGAGAGATCTCGGTGAAGAGCTCGCCGAGACCTTCGTCGCAGAACCATTTGAAGGACTCGAGCTGCGTCTGGATCAGGTTCGGAAGGGGTAGGACCTCCGGCAGCGAAGCGAAGTTGCGGCGCACGCGGACGGATGGAGATACCCGGTCGAGGGCGATGGACATGGGCGGACCCTCCTCAGGGCGTATGGCTGGACAGGCGGATAGACGGCGGGGGCTGGACCTGTGGCAAGGGTCATATCGTATTCCCGACCCTACCGGTAGGTCAACAGGCGGGAACCGCTCACTCTCGACAAGCGGGCAGGCCGTGTCAAGGGGTCAGTTTTCGGGGGTGCAGGAGAGGGTCCAGAGGATGCCGCTGGGCTGGAACGCGGTCCGGCTGACCCTCGTGACGCCGCTTGCCTGGGTGCGTGCTGGGCAGCTTTGCCCTGGATCGACTGGGTCCGTCAATTCCGGGGCGCCGACATGGTTCGTGCCTAAAACGTTCGGGGTCGGAATCCCCGGTCTCCCCGCACGACTGTGACCCTCCTGCGGCGCAACTTCGAAGCGCTCGGCGGCGACTGCGAGCTGTACGCGGTCGATCTCGCCCCCGAAGCCCTGGCGAAGGGCGAAGCGTGGGTCCGCCAGATGCACGACCGCCTCACCCGCTTCGCTCCGACGTCGGAGCTCTCGCGGTTCAACGCGTCGGCCGGCGCGTGGGTCGACGTGAGTCCTCTGCTCGAGTCGCTTCTCCGGGAATCCCTCCGCGCGCATGAGATTTCCGGGGGACTAGTAAACGCCGCGGTGTTGCCGGCGCTACTCGCCGCGGGCTACACGCGCACGTTCTCAGAAGGACCGACCGCGGTCACCGCGTCCGTCGTTCCCCCATCCCTCCCACAGGTACTCGAGGTCCGCACTGGTTCCGCACGTCTGAGGCAAGATGCCTCGATCGATCTCGGCGGTATCGCCAAGGGCTGGCTCGCCGATCGGCTCGCCGCCGACCTCGGACCGAACAGCCTCGTCAACCTGTGCGGAGATCTCTACGCGAGAGGCGGCGGTGAGTCGGGCGATGGATGGGCCGTGGGCATGGGCGGTCAGACCGTGCTCCTCCTGAACATGGGCGCCGCGACGAGCGGTACCCGCAGGCGAGCGTGGGGCTCGGAGCTGCACCATCTCATCGATCCGCGGACGGGTCGGCCTGCAACGACCGACATCGCCGAGGCATCGGTGATCGCGCAAAGCGGAGCGGACGCAGAGATCCTGGCGAAGGCGGCGCTGCTCCTTGGGGCTGAGAAAGCGTCCATATTCCTCGCGGCGCACGACGCTCTGGGGTGGTGGCTCTCGCCCTAGAAACACGAACCGGGACCCCTCCCCTGGGGTCCCGGTCCGGCACCTTTCGCGAGCCCGCCGATCGGGCGCTCTCGCGGCGAGAACGATATCCGCCGCCGTTCCGCTGCCAGAATTGACAGCGGGCCGCGCGCGACAAATCGCGAAAATCGGGCGGAAACGGGCGCTATTTCATCTCGACCGTGGCGCCCGCGTCCTCGAGCTTCTTCTTCACGGCGGCCGCCTCGTCCTTGCCGATGTTCTCCTTCACCGGCTTGGGCGCGCCGTCGACGAGGTCTTTGGCCTCCTTGAGCCCGAGGCCCGTGAGCTCGCGAACGGTCTTGATCACGTTGATCTTCGACGCGCCCGCTTCCTTCAGGATCACGGTGAACTCCGTCTTCTCCTCAGCCTCAGCGGGAGCCGCTGCACCGGCGCCGCCGCCGGCTGCGGCCACGGAGACCGGCGCGGCGGAGACGCCCCACCGCTCTTGGAGGTACTTGCCGAACTGGGCGATCTCGAGGATGGACCAGGCTTCGAGCTCCCCCGCGAGCTTCTCGAACTTTGGGTTCTCTTTGACCTCTGTTGCCACTCTTTTCTCCTTCTATTTACTGCGAGCCGCGCGCCTGAAGCACGCGGACGAGATTTCCTTGGGCCGCGGTGAGCACACCCACCAGCTGGGCGAGCGGAGCCTGGACGGCGCCCACGACCATCGCCTGCAGCTGCGGGCGGCTCGGAAGCCGCGCGAGCGACACGACGTCGTCGCTGCTCAGCGCACGCCCGCCTATGAGCGCGCCCAAGATCTTGAGCGCCTTGAGTGTGCGAGCTTCGTCGACGAGGCTTTTCGCAAGCTCGACCTCATCGCCGTCACCGACCGCGACCGCGGTCGGACCCGCGAGGATCGACCGAAGCTCGGCCTTCCCCGACTTCTCCGCCGCCCGCGCGAAGAGGCTGTTCTTCACGACGTGGTACTCGATGCCGTGAGGCCGCAGACGCCGTCGCAGCCCTTGCAGCTCACCGACCTTCAAGCCCCGGTACTCAGTGACGACGAATGACGAGGCCGCCGCGAGCTCCGAGGTCAGGACATCGACCTTCTTCGCCTTCATCGGGATCCCGCCGCCCTTGCGCTTGACCTTGGGTCCGGTCTTCAGTTTCGCCATCTGCCCTCCACGAAAAACGCCTTCGTTCCCAGCGGACACGAAGGCGAGACGCGGCTAGGCCGCTTGGCTTGCCTCCGCAGGCTCGGAGGATCGGGGGGTTCCCCCCGGCCCCGATTCAATCCACGAGGAACCGGCATTCTTAGGCTATGAAGTTGTCGCTTTGATCAGTTTACGTGGCGGTCGACTTCATAGCCAAAGAAAGAACCAGTCTTCGCAGGGGGCTCGGCCCCCTGCCACCCCCGGCTAGATCGCTTGCGAGCCCCTGCAACCCCGTGCTTATCTCCGCAGCCCGCTCGTCGCCGGCCCACGCAACCCCCGTCCTACGACCTCGCCTGCCCGGCGAGCTCGTTGAGCGCACCGAGCTCGATCTTGGCGCTCGGTCCCTGCGTGCTCGTGAGGTGGGCCGCGCGAATGTAAGTCCCCTTGATGCCCGTCGGCCGCGCCCGGTTCACCGCGTCGATGAGCGTGGCCAGGTTCCCAAGGATCTGGTCGTGGCTGAACGAAGACTTTCCTACGACGGTGTGGATGACGCCGGTCTTGTCGACGCGGAACTCGACACGGCCACCTTTTGCGTCACGCACGGCCTTGGCCACGTCAAAGGTCACGGTGCCGGACTTCGGGTTGGGCATGAGCCCTCGCGGACCAAGCACGCGACCGAGACGGCCGACCTGACCCATGAGGTCGGGTGTGGCAACAGCGACGTCGAAGTCGAGCCAGCCGCCCTCGATCCGTTTCGCGAGGTCGTCCGCTCCGACCGCGTCCGCACCGGCGGCCTGCGCCTCGCGGGCCTTGTCACCTTGGGCGAAGGCGATCACCCGCACCTTCTTACCGGTGCCGTTCGGAAGAACGGCTGCTCCGCGGACCATCTGGTCGGCGTGCTTGGGGTCGACGCCCATTCGCAGGTGCAGCTCGACCGTCGTGTCGAACTTAGCCTGGCTCGTTTCCTTGATGAGCTTCGCCGCTTCGTCAGGCGGGTATTCCTTGCCGCGCTCGATCTTCTCCGCGAGCGCGCGGTAGCGCTTGCTGTGCGTCTTCGCCATGGGATTCGCTCCTTTCGGCCCCTCGGGCCTCCCGTCTGTCGCGCGGTGGGCGCCCGCCGCATGCGGGATACGCGTTCATTGTCGGGCTAGGGTGTGCCGAGCGTCAACGCGGGGAGGATGGCAAATGAGCGTCCGAGCGTTCGAGGCACAGGCCGCATCCGTGCCGTCATTCAGCGATCTTCAGTCACAGTTCATGCCGGTGCGCGATGTGAACGCGCAGCAGGAGCGGAGCCTCTCGCGGCTCGAGCGCCTCGCGGTCGTGATCACCGATCGCGTCGGCTCGATGGGATTCTTCCTTCTTATCGCGGCCTGGACCGCCATCTGGCTGGCCTGGAATACCCTCGCCCCGCCGGCCCTCCGTTTCGACCCCGCGCCCGCGTTCGCGGTGTGGCTGTTCGTCAGCAATCTGCTCCAGCTTCACCTCATGCCGCTGATCATGGTCGGCCAGAACCTCGAAGAGCGACACGACCAGCTCCGCGCACAGGCGGACTTCGAGATCAGCCTCAAGGCCGAAGCCGAGATACAGGCGGTCCTCCAGCACCTGACCAATCAGAACGCGCTCATGTTCGAGATCCTGCGGCGCCTGGAGCAGAGCGCGGACCGTGCTAGCCGGTGATCTCCACGCCCATGCTGCGGGCGGTGCCCTCGACCATCCGCATTGCGGACTCGATGGAGTTCGCGTTCAGGTCGTTCATCTTTATCTCGGCGATCGAGCGCACCTTGGCGCGCGTCAGCTTCCCCACCTTGTTCTTGTTCGGCTGCCCCGAGCCCTTCTCGATCCCCGCTTCCTTGCGGATGAGATCGGCGGCCGGCGGGCTCTTGGTGATGAACGAATAGGAGCGGTCCTCGAAGACGGTCACGACGGCTGGAACGATGCTGCCGGTGAGCGGTGCGGTGCGCTCGTTGTACTCCTTGATGAACTGCCCCATGTTTATGCCGTGCGGGCCGAGCGCCGTGCCCACGGGTGGCGCAGCGGTGGCCTTGCCCGCGTTGATCTGCACTTTGACGACGGCCTTGATCTTCTTCGCCATCGTTTATTTCACCAGCTTTTCGATCTGCAGGAAGTCCAGCTCCACCGGCGTCTCGCGGCCGAAGATGGACACGAGGACCTTCACCTTGTTCCGCTCGGGGTTCACCTCGTCGACCACGCCGTGGAGATCTGTGAACGGCCCGTCAGTGACGCGGACCGCCTCGCCTTTGGTGAACGCGACCTTGTACTTCGGCGCGTCCAGCTTGATCTGCCGCAGGATCGCGCGGACCTCACCGTCGGTGAGTGGCGTTGGCTTGTTCCCGCTGCCCACGAAGCTCGTGACGCCTGGCGTGTTGCGCACGACGTACCACGAGTCGTCGCCCATGATCATCTCGACGAGCACATAGCCCGGGAACACCTTCTTCTCCACCGGGTGCCGCTTGCCGTTCTTGATCTCGATCTCTTCCTCGGTGGGCACGAGAACTTGGAAGATCTTGTCGCCCATGTCCATCGAGTTGATGCGATGCTCGAGGTTCGTCTTCACCTTGTTTTCATAGCCCGAATACGTGTGGATCACATACCAGCGCCGGCCGGTGTCGACCTCCTCCGCTGTCGGCGCGGTCGGGTGGACGACCTCGGGCTGCGCCTCGACGACCGGAGCGGGAACCGTCGCCGGCTCGGCCTCGGCGACCGCCCCGGCCCGGCGAAGGACCTTCTTCGCCTCGTCGACCGAGACCTCTTCTACCGGCTCGGCCGTCCCGAGGAACGCACGCGCCGCCTCGGCGGCGGCTTCGTCCGAGAGCTTCGCGGCGTCGACGTCGTCGGGGGTCGGCTCTGGCTCTTGCTCCGGAGATTCCGAAGGGGGCATCGTCTCCTTCGTTGTCTCGTCCGTTGTCTCGTCGCGCTCGTCGCTCATGACCCTCCCCTTATGGCGCGGACGGCGCCGGCGTTGGGATTGCCTGATTCAGCAGGACGCGGTTGACGACGAACGTGAAGATCTGGTCCGCCGCGAGGATGTACGCGGCGATGACCGCCGAGACCACGATCACAAGCACGGTGAGACGGATGACGGTCTGGCGGTCCGGCCAGGTGACCTTCTGGAGCTCGGACCAGGACTCCTGAGCGAAGCGAACGATGCCCCCGCTTCCGGCCCGGACCTGTGGGGGCGGCGTTCTCGCCGGTGCGGCCATCAGCGCACTCCTGCACGGCGGGAGAGACTCGAACTCTCAACCGCTGGTTTTGGAGACCAGTGCTCTACCAGTTGAGCTACCGCCGTAAGACCGAAGGTCTGAAGGCGGCGGAATGCACCGAAGTGCGAGTACCGCCGCCGGTCGAAGCCGAGGGGCGCAGCCCCGAGGTACGGACCGAGCTGCTGCTCAGAGAGCATCTTCAATTATCGAGTCTCCCGGTGCGGCGTGTGCTTCCGGCAGCGTGGGCAGAATTTCGAAAGCTCGAGCCGGTCCGGATCGTTCTTTCGGTTCTTCGTCGTCGCGTACGTCCGAGACCGGCAGGTGGAGCACGCCAACGTGATGATCGGCCGGTTGTCCTTTGGCATCTAGGCGATGACCTTCGTGA
>VBDX01000087.1 GCA_005881885.1 Chloroflexota bacterium | reverse complement strand
TCGAGGTGCCCGAGGTCGAGGCCGCGCGCGGGCGGCAGATCGGGCTGTTCGCGCCCGATGGTGCGCGGCAAGAGGAAGCGATCGCGACCGCGCGCTATCTGCGCGCCAAGCTCGGCAGAGGCGTTGTGCTGCGCGCGCGGGTGGCCGACACCGACGCGCGCCTACCCGAACGCGCGAGCGAGTGGGTGGAGGTGATCGCGTGACCCCTGGCAATCAAGGCCGTCTGAGCGTTGCATCGTGACCACCGACGTTTCGAAGGAGGATGCCGCCATCGATCTTCTCGAATGTGAAGCGAACGGCGTCCGACGCCCGGCCTTCCCAGATGCCCTTCGTTCCCTGTATCCGCTTGATTCCAAGCGAAGGGTGCGATGGGTCTCCCTCGTAGAGGAAGAGCGCTTTCGCGAGTCGCTCGCGGTCTTGAGCGGTGAGTTTCTTCGCTGCTCGCTTAAAGCGAGTGGTCCGCTCGAAGATCACCGCTTCAGGTCAGCGATAAGCGCCTTGGCGGATCGGAATCGTTTTACGCGTCCGCGCCGGATGTCCTTCTGGGCCTCGCGCTCGCCCCGTTGCCACTCGCCCGTCCAGAAATACGCCTGCGAGGCGTCGACGAGGCTCTTCTTGCGGAGGACAATCTCGTCGGGGTCACGGACCTCAGCGACGAAGACATCCCCCTCGGCGGCGCGCATTCGGCGCCGGACCTCTGCAGGCAGGGTGATCTGGCCGTTACGGCGGAGCGTCAGAACCGGCGAAGACTTTGCCACGCCTAGAGATTAGCACGAATTTACGAACTTCGCATTTTGTGATGAGGATGATCGCGTGAGGCTGTTTATCGAACCGTTGCCCGCGAAGTTGTTGTGGGATGAGGGCGAGCTCGTGGCGCTCGTGGTGGCCGGGCATCGCCACACCGTGGTCGAGCAGATGCGTCGCTGGCGCGTCGAGGCGGACTGGTGGAAGGATGGCGTCGCGCGTGATTACCTCACGCTGCGCACGGCCGATGGCCTGGTGTGCGATGTGTACGGGGACCGGCGATCGGGTGCCTGGTGGCTGCAGCGTGTGATGGACTAGAGCCTTAGGCCTCAAACCTCCTCATTCGACACGGGGACCTCCGTTGGCCTGCCGCGCACGACGCGCATGACGAGGGGCCACGCCAGCGAGAAGGCGGCGAGCGCCAGGAGCGTCGCCGCGATCGGGTGCACGAGGAACGTCGTGTAGTCGCCCTGCGAGATCGTCAGCGCGCGGCGGAGGTTCGTCTCGAGCTGGGGTCCGAGGACGAGCGCCAGCACGACCGGCGCGGCGGGGTAATCGAACTTGCGCATGAGCCAGCCAAGCACGCCGAATGCGAGCATCACCCAGATGTCGAAAACGTTGTTGTTAATCGCGTATGTGCCCACAAGCGTGAACAGGACGATGAACGGCAGCAGGATCCCGTAGGGGATGCGCAGGATGCTGGCCCAGAGCCCTACGAGCGGCAGGTTCAGGATGAGCAGCATGACGTTCCCGACGTACATGCTCGCCACGACACCCCAGAAGAAATCGGGATGCTCGATCGCGAGAAGCGGTCCGGGCCGGTACCCGAAGATGTTGATCGCCCCGAGCAGGATGGCCGCGGTCGCTGAGCTCGGCAGCCCAAGGGTGAGCAGCGGCACCATCGCCCCGCCCGTCGCGGCATTGTTCGCGGCCTCCGGTGCGGCGACGCCTTCGATCACTCCGGTGCCGAACTTCTCGGGGTGCCGCGACGCGCGCTTCTCGATGGCGTAGGCCATGAATGAGGCGACGGTTGCGCCCGCGCCCGGAAGCGTGCCGATGAGGAAGCCGACGACCGTCGCGCGGATCAGCGTGAAGCGGACCGCGATCCAGTCAGCCATCGTCGGCCACAGCTCGCGGAAGCGCGTGCGGATGACCGGCCGTTCGAGCGTCTCCTCCGCGTTCGTGAAGAGCTCGGCGAGCGCGAAGAGGCCGATCGCGACGACGGCGAAGTCGAACCCGCCGAGGAGGTCGGCGTTCCCGAACGCGAAGCGCGGCGTGCCGCTCATCGAGTCGATGCCCACGGTGCCGAGGGCGAGCCCGAACGCCGCCGCTACGAGGCCCTTCATGATCGAGCGGCCCGCGAGACGTGTGAGTGTCGTGAGGCCGAGGATCATGAGCGCGGTGTTCTCCTCGGGCCCGAAGCCGAGGGCAAACGCCGTGAGCGGGGGGGCGAGCAGCATGAGACCGAGCACTGCAAGGGTGCCGGCGATGAAAGAAGCGATCGCGGCCATCGCGAGCGCCGGGCCGGCGCGGCCCTTGCGCGCCATCGCGTAACCGTCGAGGCAGGTCATGACCGACGACGACTCGCCCGGCGTGTTGATGAGGATCGACGTCGTCGAGCCGCCGTACTGCGAGCCGTAGTAGACGGCCGCGAGCATGATCATTCCGCTGGTCGGATCCAGCTTCGTGGCGAAGATCACCGGGAGGAGGATCGCGACCCCGGACACCGGGCCGATCCCGGGAAGCACCCCGATCGCCGTGCCAACGAGGCACCCTACGAGCGCGAACAGCAGGTTCTGCGGCGTCAGCGCGAGCTGGAAGCCGAGACCGAGCCCCGAGACGGGGTCTATTGCCAGATCCCCCACGGATCCGGCGGCAGCTGCACCTTGAGCCCGGAGTAGAAGAGCGCGTATGCGCCGACCGCGCCGGCGATACCGAGCGCGGCGAGAGCGAGGCGATGGCGTCGGTCGAAAGCCAGCATCAGCGCGGCCATTGCCAGAGCGGTGGTGAGGACGAAGCCGAGCCGCTCGAGCAGCGTCGCGTAGGCCATGAGTACGAGCCCGAGCGCACCGACGAGGCGGAGGTCGCCGAACTCCGGCCGCTCGCGCCAAGTCGAGAGCGCGAGCCGGCCGCCGATCCCGAGCAGGAGCGCGCCAAGCACCGCTGGGAACAGGCCCGGTCCGGGCCCTCCGCCGAGCACGACCATGCGCAGCGCGAGCGCTTGCCAGAGGAGGAAGGCGCCAAGTACGGCGAACGCGATGGCCAACTGCTTACTGCTTCAGCGAAGGCAGCTCCTTGAAGGACTGCTCATTTTCCTTGAAGAATTCGTCCATGAACTTCGTGAAATCGGCCGAACCCATGAACCCATCCGCCTGCTGGTATTTCTCGAGGTAGTCCGTCTTCCACTGCTCGCTCCTCGCGACCCGGCGGAACGCCTCCTCCAGATACGTCACCACATCGGCCGGGATGCCCTTCGGCCCGGCGACGCCGCGGAACTGCGCGACGACGTAGTCGACGCCCTGCTCCTTCAGCGTGGGCACGTCTTTGAGGTCGGCCAGTCTCTGGGGTGAAGTGACCCCGAGCGCGCGCACCTTGCCGGCGCGCATCTGCTCGTAGGCCTCGCTGGGGTTCGCCATCGCGGAGTCGACCTTGCCGCCGAGGAGGTTGGTCATCACCTGCCCGCCCGAGTCGAACGAGACGTAGTTGAACTGAGTGCTCGATCGCTTCTCGATGTTGGCGAGCTGGACGTGGTCGGCGTTGCCGATGCCTGTCCCGCCGACGGAGACCCCCTTCGGTTTCGCCTTGGCGCCGTCGAGCCAGTCCTTCAGCGTCTTGTACGGCGACTCGGTCCGGACGACCACCATGTTGTAGTCGCTGACCAGGCGAGCGATGTAGGTGAAGTCGGTGTATTTCATCGGCGCCTGATTGAGGAGCTGCCCGAAGACGCTCGAGTCGTCGCCGATGGTGAGCGTGTAGCCGTCCGCCGCCTTGCCGATCGCCTGCTGCTTCCCGGTGAAGCCGCTCCCGCCGGCGACGTTACTGATCGTGAACGACTGCGGGAGGACCTTCAAGTCCTGAGCGATCTTGTCGAGCGAGCGGATAAGGATGTCGCTCCCTCCGCCCGCGGCGTACGGCACGATGAAGGCTATCGAGCGGCTCGGGAAGCCGGAACGCGTCGTCGCGAGCGCGGTGGATGTTGGCGCGGCGGCGACCGTCGACGTTGGCGTAGCCGGCGCGGCGCCGCCGCACGCGCCGATCGTGAATGCGAGCACGGACATCAACACGGACACGCGAAGTCGCATTTCTGTCCTCCTACCCTGCCTGTGCGGCCCACAGTCTCTACCATCCCGACGAATGGCCGTGGAGGCGGATTTTGCGCCGCGAACTACCGATCTTGCGTACGAGCGCCGTGGCGCGGTCGCCGTCGTCACGTTCAACCGCCCCGACGCGCGGAACGCGATGACCTGGGACATGTACCAGGGCCTCTACGACGCCTGCGCGCACGTCGATGAGGACGAGCGCGTGCGAGTGCTCGTCCTGCGCGGCGCGGGCGACAAGGCCTTCGTGGCAGGCACCGACATCGCGCAGTTCCGGCAGTTCACTACGCCCCAGCACTTCATCGACTATGAAACAAAGCAGAACCGCAATATCGGGCGCGTTGAAGCGGTCAAGAAACCGACCATCGCGATGATCCGTGGCTACGCCGTAGGCGGCGGCGCGAACATCGCGCTCGCGTGCGATCTGCGTATCGCCGCGACCGACGCGAAGCTCGGCGTTCCGATCGCGAAGACCCTCGGCAACACAGTCTCGATCGCGACGCTCGCGCGGATCATGAGCTACGTCGGACCGGCGCGGACCAAGGAGCTCCTGTTCACGGCGCGGCTGATCGGCGCCGAGGAAGGCAAAGCAGCGGGCGTGTTCAACGAGGTCGTCGAGCCGGAGCGGCTCGAAGCACGCACGATGGAGCTCGCCGAGCAGATCGCGGCCAACGCGCCCCTCACGATCCGTTCCGTGAAGGAAGGCGTGAGGCGCCTCCTCGAGCACGGACGGATCGAGGAGGCGGAGGACCTCGTGCTCATGGCCTACATGAGCGATGATTTCAGGGAGGGCGTCGAGGCCTTCCTCGCCAAGCGCGTGCCGAACTGGCGCGGTCGATGACGCCGCGCGCGCACGCGGGCCGCGGCTTCGCGCTCGAGGACATCCGCGTTCTCGAACTGACGAACTTCATGGCCGGCCCCTACTGCGGGATGCTGCTCGCGGACCAGGGGGCCGACGTCATCAAAGTCGAGAACCCCAGGGGAGGGGACTTCACCCGTCTTGCCGGGCCCTTCATAGACGGAGAGAGCGCGGGCTTCATCGCCGTGAACCGGAACAAGCGCTCGTTCGCTCTCGACGTCAAGAGCGACCGCGGCCGCGAGATCTTTCTCTCTCTGGTTCGAAGCGCGGACGTGGTCGTCGAGAACCTGCGCCCCGGAACGCTGGACGACCTGCGGGTCGGCTACTCCGTCCTGAGCGAGGTCAACCCGCGCATCATCCTCAGCTCGACGAGCGGCTTCGGGCAGACGGGGCCGTACCGGAACCGCGCGGCGCTCGACCTGATCGTCCAGGGGATGAGCGGAATAATGTCCATCACTGGCGAGGAAGGCCGACCGCCAGTGAAGGTCGCCGTGCCTCTCGCGGATCTTGCGGCGGCGCTCTTCGCCTCCTACGCGATCCTCTCGGCGCTCCGGGTCCGCGACCGCGACGGGACGGGACAGCATATCGACGTAAGTCTGCTGGAGAGCGCGATCGCGCTCGAGGCCTGGGAGACGTCGAGCTACTTCGCGACCGGCGAGGTCCCTAAACCGCTGGGCAGCGCGCACCGCATCAACGCGCCCTACCAGGCGATCCGGACCGCCGACGGCCACATCACCATCGGAGCCACGACTCCCGCCAACTGGCACAGCTTCTGTGTCGCGCTCGGGCTCGAACGTCTCGAGACCGACAAGCGCTTCAGCACCGGCCCGCTCCGGCGCCGCAACTACCAGGAGCTCGCGCGCGAGATCGAGACGACCACGGCCACCTACCCGAGCGCGCATTGGTACCGCCTCCTCGAGCGAGCGGGCGTGCCGTGCGGCGTGCTCAACACGCTCGACCAGGTGCTTGAAGACCCGCATGTGCGCGCGCGCGGATTTGTCGGCGAGCTCGAGCACTCGACGCTGGGCCGCGTGCGCGCGACCGGATCGCCGGTGCGTCTCTCGCGTACGCCCCTCCGCTTCGAGCGCGCGGGACCGCTTCTCGGCGAGCACACCCGTGAGCTGCTTGACGAGCTCGGGATCTCGGACGCGGATGCCTTGGAGCATGAGGGGATCGTCGTGTCGACCCAGGCCTCCGGTCGATCGCTCCAGGTGAGTCGTCGGGTGAAGCTCGGTGAGTAGCGACTGAGCGCGTAATGGATCGAGGCGAACGGGGCACAGGACTACCAGTCGTCCTCTACACGGGCGTGCTCGCGCAGGACGCGGACGGCGATGCGCTTACCTTCACGTACAGTTGGCGCGTTAACGGCGTCGCGAAACGCACGGTCACGACAAGCGCGCGGCTCGACCGGTTCGATCTCTCGGTCAAGGGCAACGGCGACCGGCGCGACGTCGTGACCGTCACAGTTACGGCGAGCGACGGCACGACCAGCTCGGCCACGGCCGAGGCGAGCGCCACGGTCCGGTAAGCCGCCACCGCATATCCGGTGAGCGCGGCGAGATGACGCGGGCCGTAGAACTGTTTCCTCGTGGCGAGGACCGCGATCACGCCGCACGGGTCGGCATCCCTTCCCGCGATGGGCACAACGACGGCGCTCCGCATACCTGGCAGCGAGACGCCGATTGGCCGCGACTCCAGGTCATCGGCGATCGAAGCGCGATACTCGCTCGCCGCGTCGGCGACCGCACCAGCCACTCCACGATGTCCGATCACTTCGTCTGGAGCGCCCGACGCCGCGACGAGCTCGAGCCCGCCGCCGGGCACGGCGACGTAGATGAGTGCGATGTCTCCCGGGACGATCTCGAGCCCGGCCTCGGCGAGCGATGCGAGCGTCCTCGGGCCGAGCCCCGGGGCCAGCGCGAGGGCCGCCTCGGCGAGCGCGCCGACCTGGCGCGCGTGCGGGAGCAGCCGCCCGCGGAGGAGACGCATGG
>VBDX01000086.1 GCA_005881885.1 Chloroflexota bacterium | reverse complement strand
ACCTGCAGGAGCCCTTCGACCATTCGCACGAGGCGGCGCGCCTCGCGATGGATGATCTCGGCGACGTGCGACACCGCGTCACCGCGTGCTTCGCCTTCAGCGATCGCCTGCGCGAAGCCCTGGATCGAGGTGAGCGGGGTCCGCAGCTCGTGCGAGATGTCCGCGAGGAAGGCCTGCTCGCTTCCTCGAGCGCGCTGGATCTCGCTCGCCATCTCGTTGAACGCGGTACTCATCTCCGCGACCTCGCTCGGACCGGCGATGGCCACGCGTGTTCCGTAGTCCCCGCTCGCGAAGCGGCGAACGCCGGCGACGAGGTCGCGCAAGGGTCGCGTGATCGTGCGTGACAGAAGGCCCGCGACGATCAGCGCGAACCCCAGTGCGACGAGTCCGCTCAGCGCGAGCGATGGAAGAAGAGCGCGCAACGTATCCGTGAACACGGCGCGCGGCCGCGCGACCACGATGAAGCCGAGGCCGCCGGCGCTCGCGACGGCCTGGCGGAGCTGCTGACGGACGAAGATCCACTGCTCGTCGCCGTCGGTGAATTCGCCGATGTTCGACGCCGACGGCTGTGGAAGTTGGACATTGATGAGCGTGCCTTCGCTGTCCACGACCACGCGGCGCAGCGGAGTCGTGATGAGAAGCCGGGAGTCGGCGGCGTGGGCTTGTTCCGTGAGCGAAGCGACGATGTCGCGAGGCTGCTGACCGGCCCGGACGCCGGTCTGGATCGCGGTGAGGAATGGGGCCGAGAGCTCCTCGAGTCGGAGCTTCGTCTGATCGTTCTCGTATCGAAGCAGGAGGCCGGAGATCGTGATCGCGGCCGCCGCGAGGCCGACCACGACGACTGCGAGGTAGGAGAGGAAGAGGCGGGTCGCGATGCTGCGCGGCATCTAGCTCGGCGCCACCAGCTTGTATCCCACGCCCCAGACGGTCTCGATCTTGGCATCGGCCCCGGTGAGCTTGTCGCGAAGCTGCTTCACGTGCACGTCGACGGTGCGCGTCTCGCCTGGATACGCGAACCCCCAGACATCCTCGAGGAGTCGGTCCCGGGTCAGCACGATGCCGGGCTGTCTGCAGAACGCCTCGAGGAGCTCGAACTCCTTCGCGCGCAGCGAGACCGGGCGATCTCCAACGTGCACCTCGTGGCGCGCGGGGTCGATGCGAACGTTCCCGACAATGAGCGTGCGGCCGCCCCCCGGCATGCCGGCGACCCGGCGCAGCACGGCGCGGACGCGCGCGACGAGCTCCTTTGGATTGAACGGCTTGGTCATGTAGTCGTCCATGCCGGACTCGAGCGCCTCGATCTTCTGCACATCTTCCGCGCGCGCGGTCAGCGCGAGGACCGGCGTATCGGCGTGTCCACGAATCTCGTGAAAGAGATCGAGTCCGTTCGCGTCCGGAAGCCCGAGGTCGAGCACGATGAGCGCGGGTTTCGTCTCCTCGATCTTCGTCCGGGCCTCCGCCGCGGTGCGCGCATGCGCCACGATGAACTCGGCGTTCCGCAGATAGAGCGTCACGAGCTCGGCTACCGACGGATCGTCTTCGACGATCACGATGCGCGCGGTCATGGCCGAAATGCTAAGCGTGATACCGTCCCGCACCTGTGAAAGATCCGTTCGTTCTCGCCACGATCCTCGCGCACCCTGACGACGAGACGTTCGGCGTCGGCGGCACGCTCATCCGCTACGCCGACGAGGGTGTACGCGTCCACAGCCTGTGCCTCACGCAAGGCGAGCAAGGCTGGAACGGCGACCCCCAGAAGCCGGTGGTCTCGCGCGAGGAGCTCGGCGCGAAACGTGCCGCGGAGCTCGCCGAGGCTGGCCGGCGCATGGGCGTGACGACCACCACCTGCCTCACATACCCGGATGGGGATCTCGCAGGTGTGGCCGAGGATCGGGTTGTCCGGGACATCGTCCACTGGGTCCGGCAGGTGCGGCCCGATGTGATCATCACCTGGGGCCCCGACGGCGGATACGGACATCCCGATCACATCGCCGCGGGCGAGCGCGCGCTGGTCGCGTTGGAGCTCGCTGGAATCGAGCGTCACGATGTGGGTCTCGGGCCGCCACATCGGGTCCGTCGTTGCTATCGCTTCGTGCAGGCCGCCGACTTCATCGACGGGCTCAAGACGATCAATCCGCAGTTCGTCCGGTACATGGAGACGCTCGCCGTCAAGCCGCAGCGGTGGACGCGCGAGCGGCTCGGCGCGGCGATCGACGTCAGCGCGGTGGCCGATCGCAAGGTCGAGGCGATGAGAGCGCACGAGACGCAGGAGCCCGACTATCGCGAGTGGATCGGCGCGCGTGAGCGCGTCCCGTGGCTATTCGCGGAAGAAGTCTTCATTCGCCACTTCCCCGACCCCGGAGGCCCGCCGCTCGAGTCTGACCTCTTCGGCCAGCTGCGCTCCAGCTAGACGGCGGCGAGGCGAACGGGCTCGACGAGCGTGTCGGCGCGTGCGCTCGTCCGCGCTGGCATGCCGTCGGCGCGCGCGCCGCGGACGAGGCGATCGACCATCGCGTCCATGCCCGCGAGCGCTTGCACGGACGAGCTCGAAACGTCGCCGAGGCTCGCACTCGTGAACACCACGAGAGGTTCGACGGGTGTGCGGACAGATCCACCGTTGGCGATGTCACTTCGCACGCGCGCCGCGTTCCAGCGGGCGCGCCGCGACGGTGACATGCCCGAGATCCGCCGGCCAGATCCGTGCCTCTGTTTGCGATACCAGTGGCCCTCGTGGCAGAGCACCTCGCCCGGTTCGTCGTGGGGCTCGACAACCACCACGCCCGGCGGCCCGATGACCACCATGGCCACCTCGTCGTCGCCACCATCCCGCGGGCCGTAGTGCGGCACCACGACGTACCCCTCCGGAAGGTGCTCGCTCAGGTAGTCGGCGGTGCGGTCGGCGAGGAGCGAGGCGGCGCGGAGGCGGAGCGACAGCGCGAGACCGTGGACGCCGAGCGCGAGCGCGGGGATCGGAACGAGCGCCAGGAACACCGACGCGAGAGTGCGGTCGAACCCCAGCGAGCGCGCGGCGACGTCCATGTTGAGGGCGTACGAGATGCTCGCCGAACCCAGGCCGAGGGCGGTCCAGAACAGGCCGGAGCGCAGGGTGCGCCGCCAGCGACGCATGACCGGTGGCACGCTCCCCAGCATCCTCACTGCGCTGCGTCGAGGCTCGCTCTCTCGGCCGCCGTCGTCGAGAGGACCGATCGTCCGGTCCCACTAGTACCGCTCGGGCATCATCCGCGGGATGTCGCTCCGCGTAGAGATCGCCGAGCAGCCGCGCGTGGTGCGCCGGCTCCTGGAAGAGGGCTGGCCCGAATCGCGTGCCCTCGGTCACGCCCTTTCCCGGGTCGAGCACATCACGCTCGTAGCGCGAGGCTCCTCGGACAACGCGGCGACGTACGGGAAGTATCTGTTCGAGAGCATCGCGGGCGTGGTGACCGCCCTCGCGGCGCCCTCGCTCGTCACCCGCTACCGCGCGCCGCCCTCGTACGCGCGGGGGGCCGTGATCGGCATCTCGCAGTCCGGCGCGTCGCCGGACGTAGCCGCCGTCGTCGCCGAGGGCCGGCGTGCCGGAGCGGTGACGATCGGCATCACGAACCAGCCGCGGTCCGCGCTCGGCCGCGCGGCCGAGCACGTGTTCGCGCTCCGCGCCGGTCGAGAGCGTGAGGTCGCGGCGACGAAGACGTTCACCGCGACCTGCGTCGCGCTCGCGCTCCTTGCGGCGACCACCGCCGAGGCGCGCGGGCGCAGCGCGCTCTCGCTCGCGGGCCTCCCCGAAGCGCTCGATGAGGCGGTCGCCGCGGAGCCCGAGGCGACGCGCCTGGCCCGCGCGATCGGACGCGCGCCGACGGTGATCGTCCTGGGGCGCGGATACCTCTACCCGGCCGCGCTCGAGTCCGCGCTCAAGGTGAAGGAGCTCGCCCGGGTTTGGGCCGAGCCCTATTCGAGCGCGGACTTCGCGCACGGTCCGCGGACGCTCCTGCGGATGAGGACGCCGGTGGTCCTGCTCGCGTCGCGCGGTGCCACGGAGGGGGAATCGCGCGCCCTGGCGTCATCGCTCAGTAAGAAGGGCGCGCGGGTTTACGCGATCACCAACGACGAGCGCGTCGCGAAACGTGCTCGCGACGCGATCTTGCTGAGCGCTCCGCTCTCCGAAACGCTCGTTCCGATCAGCTTCGTCGTCGTGGGGCAGCAGCTCGCCGTCGCCCTCGCGCGCCGCCACGGGCGCGACCCGGAGCGGCCCGCCGGCCTCGCGAAGGTGACGCGGACGCTTTAGCCGGCCGCTTGCGCGGGGGCCTCACGGCAGAGCCCCCCGAGGTCTTGGGTGCGTCCTGTGGGAGGAACTCGACCGTGAGGCGGTAGCCGTAGGCGGCCGCGACCCGTGCGAGCGAGCGCAGCGAGGGCAGGTAACGTGGGTCCTCCATCCGCCGAAGCTGTGTCTGCGAGGTGCCAAGACGTCGCGCCGCGGCGCGTTCGGAGAGACCCGCCGCGCGTCGCAGCTTCGCCACGGCCTCGGCGACCGCGGAGGCGAGCGCGTCCGGACGCAGGCCTTCCTCGGGTGGTGCTGCTACCGGTGTTGGTGTCGGCTGCTCGCGCATGGGCGCACATCCTAGAAGCAGGCGGAGGGGTCCGCCCCCGGGCACTCGAAACCGCCAGAAAACCGCTACGAAGACGAAAACACATCAAGGAGATCCCGCTGGGCGGGGTCATATGCGAAGAGAATCGCGCCTTCGCATCCAGCGTCCTGTGCGGCCCGCACCTGATCCCCAAGCAGCGTGCGCTCTCCGGCGTACGCCATGAGGCCGCCCCACATGCGCGTCTCGGGCGCGGCCGCGCGCGCCTTCGAAAGGAGCCGGCCGACCTCTGCCGTGTCGCGGCGGTAGGCCATCGGGCAGAGAAGATCGATCCACCCTGCGCGCGCCCACTCCGGCCAGCGCTGAAGGACGCGATCCCGCGCGACCTCGGGATCGGGGAAGACCGCCGCCGAGATCACCAGGCCCGGGCGCGCGGCCCGCAGGCGCTCCGAAGCCTCGCGCACGAAGGCCGTCACCGCCGCGTGATCGTCTCCCGACGAGGCGTAGGTGACCTGCGGGTAGCGCACGTAGTCGTAATGGAATCCCTCAACGCGGTAGTGGGCGACGATGTCCGCGAAGACCGAGAGGGCGTGTTCGCGCGCCGCTGGGTTGGCAGGATCGGTGTAGATGCCCTCCCAGTCGGCGCCGCCGACCGGGTCGAGGTACTTCACGCCGCCCGGCCGCAGCAGCCAGTCCGGATGGCGGTGGACGAGATGGTCGCGCGAGCGGGGAAGCGCTCCCGTCGCGCTCGACCAAACGAAGAACACGTTGCCCCAGGCGTGCACCCGGACGCCGACCGCGGCTCCCGAACGCACCAGATGCTCGAGCGGATCGAACCCGTCGCCTTTCAGCTCCTCGGCGCGTGGCTCGAGAGATGACCGGTAGTACGCGTCTCCTCGACCGCGGACCTGAACGACAACGTCGTGGATCCCTCGGGTGGTCGCGTCTGCCATGAGGTCGTCGATCGCGTTTTTGCTGGTGATCTTGTCGCGAACGACCCAGAGGGCCTTATCCATGCGGGGGTAGGGGGCCCCGCAGCGCCTCTCGGGCGGCATCGATCGCCTCGGGACGGGACTCCACCGGGATCGTGCAGCCACCGGCCGCGAGCCAGCGCTTCCCGCCGGTCTGCAAGAGGCCCTGGCCGGCCTCGCGTTTGGCGACACCGGGGCTGCGCGCGAGGAAGGCCTCATCGGAGAAGCCGCCGATCGCACCGCGCGCGGGGACGGCCGCGAGGAACGCCGCGAGATCAGGGTTACCGGGAAGGCGCGGGTTCCATGACACGGCCGCGACGGGATACCGCGCGAGCTCGACGACGCGGGCGTCGGGACCGCAGACGTGCAGCACGTTGAGCGCCGCGCCACGCGCGCCGGCGAGGACGCGCAGATCGAACGCCGTCCCAAAGCGGCGGTACTCGCCGTCGTCCAGCTTCTCACGGCGAGCCCAGTTCGTCGTCGCGAGGAAGATGCCGTCGGCGATCTCGCAGCACGCCGCGGCAAGCTCGGTGAACGTGCCCGCAACCGCGTCGAGCGCACTCGCGACCTCGTCGGTCCGCGCGCGCAGATCCGCGAGGACGCGCTCTGTCCCGGCGAGCCGCTCGAGGACGCCGAGGGGCGTGAAGATGGTCGCGAGGAGCGGCGTCTCCGGCAGGACCTCGCGGACCAGACGAAGCCCGTAGAGCAGCTCGCGGAACGCCGGCTCGCGCATCGTCTTGCGGCGGATGCGGGCCCAGTGCTCGGGCTTCGTGACGGCATACCGCTCGAGCCCGGGACGCCCATCGCGACCGTAGCGGTAGCGCGTGCCCCACGGCTCCGCGTGGTAATGCGCCCGCGGATTGAACTTGATGAGGTCGAGTTGATGCCGCTTGGTG
>VBDX01000085.1 GCA_005881885.1 Chloroflexota bacterium | reverse complement strand
GAGCTGGAAGCGTTCATGCGAGCGGTCGTTCCGGCTGAAAACACTCTGATCGCCAAATGAATCATCCCCGTCTGCGGGGCGTTCAGAGCGGAAGACGGGACTCGAACCCGCGACCCCAACCTTGGCGCCGACGAACCGGTCGACGTCAAGTAGAGGTCGGCGGACTCAGCGGCCGCGACCTCGCGACCTCGCAATCAGCGCGAACAATCACTTCGCTGAGTAGTCGATCGCCATGTGGTCAACGAGCTCCGTCGGAACCGCGAAGCACTCCCGACTCCCTCTGGGACCGAGCACCCGCGCGTGACATCATTTCGCCATGGCCGACGCGCCGAAACGATCTCCGCGACTCCCGCCTCGCTGGGTCGTTGTCTCGGCCTGGGTCATTCACCGCGCGATCTATCGGCTCAGTCGCGGCCGGAAGGGCCTCTGGCCGCCGAAGCCGAACCGCTGGGGAACGATGCGCCTCACCACGGTCGGCCGCCGCTCCGGCAAGGAGCGCAGCGTGATCCTCGGCTATTACGAGGATGGTCCGAACCTGGTCACGATGGCGATGAACGGTTGGAAAGACGCCGAGCCCGCCTGGTGGCTCAACCTGCAGGCGCGCCCCGACGCCACGGTCGAGCTTACCGATGGCACGCGCGCCATCCATGGGCGGCGGGCGGCGCAGGGCGAGGAGCACGAGCGCCTCTGGGCCCGATGGCGCGAGATGGGGGACAACGTCGATGGCTACGCGACTCGCCGCCCGTCGGGGACCGCGGTCATCGTCCTCGAGCCTCGGCCCAGCTCCGGGTGACCCGCTAGCACTTCGGCCGTCGAGGAGGTCCGAGCGTGAGGCGGCCAGGTGCTCTTCTGATCCGGAGGATTGCCCTGAAGCCAGAGCTAAGTGCGCGTCGACTCCTATGATTTCTGCGTGCGACGCGTCGTGAGCGTCGAGCCGATCTTTGTGGTCTCGGACGTAGATCGGGCGGTTGCCCACTACGAGCGGTTGGGCTTCAGTACGTCGCATCATGACCCGGGGTATGCGTTCGCCCATCGCAACGATCTGACGATCCATCTCGCGGGCTCTGGGGTCGATCCCGAGCGTGTGGGCCGCGGATCAATCTATATGCACGTGGATGACGCAGACGCGCTCGCCGAGGAGTGGAGAGGCGCCGGTATCGACTTTGTCGGGCCCAAGGACTTTGAGTACGGCAAGCGTGAGGGCTCGCACGAAGATCCCGACGGGAACCTCATTCGCTTCGGATCACCACTTCGGCGTTAAAGCCGTCTGGTCTGTTAGCCCGGCGGGATCGGCGAGCTCGCCCGGCAAAGGGATGGCGACCGTTCCTGAAGAAAACCGTGACTAAGCCCCTGACGGTAGTCGCTGAGCGGAAGACGGGGGTCAAACGCGCGGAAGTAATAACAGCTCACCTCGTTCAGGACGAGCGCGGGTGGCTCAAGCTGGCGGGCTGAATCCAAAGGGCGGCGACCTCGCAACCAACAGAGTCGAGAGGCGTTCGTCAAATCTAGAGTCCGGCCAGACGTGACCTGCATGCGTGCTCCGCGATGGATGAACGGGGATAGAGTCTGGCGCACGTGGACACACGGGATGGTCGGCTGGGGATCGAACGTGTCAGGATGAATCAGCTCTGCTTGATCCGGGGGTTCCCGTCGCCGTGAGTTCGGCTGTGAATCGGTCGACTGCCCAGGCCGTCGTGGGGTACTTGGCGCTGACCCACAAGCGAGTCCTACACGTTATCGAGGGCCTGGATGACAAAGCTCTTCGCGAAACGAAGGTTTACCTAGTCGCTGGGGCTGGGACTCGGCGAAGCTTGGCGCCTGGGAGACCGGGATGGGCATGGACGAGGGTGTCTCCGCGCAGCTTTCGCTGCCGCCGAAGAGCGAGATCGAGCGCTATGCCCGGGCGAGCTTCAGTGCCCTAGACACATCCGTCGCAGACTTAGGTCAAGAAATGTTCGACACGCCTCTGAAGAGTGGAAAGACGAATGAAATGAAGGATGCGACGATCGGATCGTGGGTCGTGAGCATTCTCGTCCACGCCAATCGCCACCTGGGCATGATCGAATCCGCCAAGGGCGCATCAGGACAGCGAGGAACCGCGTCCGTCTAGAGAGTCGGCGGGAGAGGCACTGTTCATCGGAGGACCGTCTCGGGTGCGACCAAGGATCGGGCTCGGAGCGGAAGACGGGGGTCAAGCACGCGGAAGTGGTAACAGCTCGGCTCCTTCAGGACGAGCGTGGGTGGCTCCGGCTGGCGGGCTAAACGCCGTCGTCTAGTCGCGCATGTCGCGAGTGAGCGCCGATCAGGGAAACCTTTCGCGATATGTCGTGAAGTCGCTCGTCGTGTCAGCACTACCTTGATGCCCACCTTCCGAAGGTCCGACGCGATGAGCTCCGCCGCCCCGCGGCCGATGGTCCCGGTGTGAGCGCCGGTCTCCGGTGGGAAGCGGGGTCCCAGATGCCGGCCTGGGAGATGGTCGACGGAACTGGAGTGAGGACGCACTGGCTGTTGCCTTCGAGAAGCGGTTTGCCCAAAGCGTGGATGTTCGCCGCAAACAGCGCGCCGACGGGTCCTGGCAATTCGTGATCCGGCCACGCCTCGCCTTTCGCCTAGAGCTCATGCCCCGCGGTCCAAATGAATTCTTGGCCAGAGTCCGTCACGGCTGAAAACACCCGAAACTAGAAGGGGGCGATCACCAGACGGCCGTACACGACGGCGGCTGGGAAGAGCCCCAGCACGAAGTTAAGCAGGATGTTCGGCCACTCGCGCCGGAACAAATGGAAGACGATCGCGAGCACCATGATGATCACCAGCCCGCCGGCCGCGAGAACCGAGAGCCAGGGAAGGATACCCGTCGCCGCCGGAAGGAGGACTCCGACCGCGCCGAGGATCTCTGCGACGCCGATGAAGCGCAGAATGCCGGTCTCGACGTTACGCGTCCACGCCAGTCGCTTGCGCGCGCGTTCGAGGCCGAACAGGAGCGAGTAGCCGTGCTGGCCGAACGCGAGCGCGGTCAGTAGCTGCACGACCCAGAGTGCGACGTTCAAGATTCCTTGGCCCGGCGCCGAAGGCCGTCAGCGTCCACGTATTCGCCGCCCTGCGTCGCGTGGTCTTCGATGATTAGCAGTCGGTGTAGTGGCACGGAGAGCGTCACGTCGGGCCTCTCGGAATCGGGCCCTCGAATGACGCCGCCCTCGATCCGGAAACGCGAGTCGCCTTGACGAACGACGACCTCGTGTCGCTTGTCTTGCTCGTCCATGTACCAAATGCGCTGCGCGATCGGCTTAGCCATCGACTACCTCCCCGAGCTTAGGGAAGGACGGTAGCGCGGCAGAGCGTGGTCGATGCCGGGCGGACCTCACACGGGATCGTCGCGCCGCGCAGTAACGCCCGCGGCAGTTGGGATTTGAGGCCTAGTGAGCTCGCAGCGATTTGCTCGACGGTGAGGAGGTGTGTTTTCCGCAGCGGCCAGTCCTGGAGAGGGGAGATAACTACATCCACGCACGAGTTAGAGGTTTCCGAGCGAGCCAACGCACATCGATGAAGGCATCAGCGGCATCAAGGAGAACGTGATCCCGAACCTCGCGAGGATCGACACCGACGACGTGGATTGCGCCGCTGCTCAGATCGCGGAAGCGCTCGATCTCGGCTGTGCCGGTAGCCACTCAGCACTCTCGCGCTCGCGGTTCCGCGGCGATGCGCGCCGCTTCGCCGGAGCCATCCACGGGTCATGGTCACTGGCATCGATCCAGGCGTGGAGTCCGGCGAGAGCGTCGCCAGGACAGTAACCGCACGTGCCGTGATGCCAAACCAGGGACCCCCGGCCGCGCGGCGAGCGGTGCGCGGCGTTGGCGCAGACGAACTGAACCGCCACGGTAAACGCGGAGTCGACCGTGGTGGGCGTATCCAACCCGCTGACGCGCTTAGCCATCAATATGCCTATTCAACCTCCGGGTCGCAGAGCGCTCGTCGCCGACACGTTGTCGGTCCAGTGCGCGCCTCGACGCCCGGCGAGTACCGCCAGGCGTCGCTCCTCTCGTGGACGCGAAAGTTAGCGAGCCGCTCCGACGAGTTCGGGCTTCTTCGCGGTCTCGGGCATCGGGACGACGCCGATCTGCTGCATCAGTGTGAGCTGGTCCCAGAGCGACCAGGTCTCGACGACCTTGCCGTCCTGGAGCTTGCTGGTGATGACACCGGTGACGTTGGTCTTCTTGCCGGTGGCGGGAATGTTTGCGAGTGGGCCGCTGTGCGTGCCACTCGCGCGCAAAAGCTGCACGACGTAGTCGCCCTCGGCGATCTCGCGCTCGATGACGATCTTGGAGTCCGGGAAGGCCGTCGTGTAGACCTGCATGGAATCCCGCGCGCCCTCAGGACCGCGGCCGAGGCTCGGCTGTGACGGGTCGTGGCTGATGGCGTCCTTGCTGAAGATCTCGTCCAGGAGCTTCAGGTTGTGCTTGTTGAAGCCCTCCTCGACGAGACGACGTACGGTGGATTTGTTCTGGTCTGTGCTCATGTTGCCCCCAAACTATTTCGCGGTGAACGAGGAGCGAGTGGTTCGCAGTCCTGCGTGTCAGCGACCGCTCGCGCGATTCGCTCCTGGTGATCGCGCGCACGTAGCGTGTTCGGCTCGCGCGCTAGGTGCAGCAGCCTCTCGCTAGCGGGTAAGGCCCCATCGCGTGCCACCACTCTCGGATGTCGAGACCCGACGACGCTCGGCGACGTATTGCCGAGGGTTGTAGGGCGGTGCGCCAACACTCGGATGCTGCGCGCGGACGTAGTTCTCGTCGACTGACTTCAGGTTGTGCGTTGTTCAAGACCTCGACGAGGGCGTGGGACAAGCCCGGTTCTGCTCGCAAAACATGACACATCCCCCTTGCCGGAGGCGAGACTGTTCGCGGGGGGCCTGTGGAACACCTCGCCGGCACTAGGGCACGGACGGTGCTGCGGGTCCGGAGGAACGTTCTAGGTGTACTCCCGATTCTCGGGAACACAAGGGCCTATTGCGTACAGTCGCTCCATCGGCAGATCCGCTCCGTGCAGACCGCTCATCATCCGCGCACCGGCGCACGCAAGAGGTGTTTGACCTCGCGCGGTCTGAAGGATCCGCCGCTCCGCGAATGGCCCGGCGCTCCGCGCTAGGATCACCATCAGTGACCCAATGGGTCCGTCTGCTCAGCCGAGTCACCAGCGCATCGGCGGAGTGGCATGTCCCGCGGACCAAGAGTTTCACCACGACCACCTATTGCGGTACGAAACTCGAGGGATCGCTCGAGGTCACGAGCGATGAGAAGGCCGAGCGCGAGGGACGCTGCTCCACGTGCGTGACTATTCTGGCGACGACGCTAGAGCTCGCGCCGCAACGACCGTCCCGGCCGATGGCGCAGGCGCCTACAACTTCTGTAGCAAGGGCTGCGGCAAGGAAGACCGCGGCGAAGAAGACAATCAGGAAGCCGGCGCCCAAAGGCCAGTCCGGCAGGGCTCCGGTCGCGAAGCGCCCGGTCCGCCGGTCGCGGCGTGGAAGGGCGTAGCCCGGGACTCGAGTTCTGAGTGCGGCGCGGCCAGGAGATGGGATTCGCTCTTCGCGACTACCACGAACAGACGAAACACTCGGCGTCGAGCCTCGCCCAGAGTGCGCACCGCCTCGACTGGTCGAACAAGCCGCTCCCATACAAGATCTACAGCTCGCTCGAGAGCATCCCTTTGCCTGACGACCTCGCGCGCCTCTGCCGCTACTCGAACGGCGTGCTCCGCTGGCGCCTTGGTCCATCCGGCGAGCGCTATGGCTTCCGAGCGGCGCCCTGCACCGGCGCGCTCTACCACGTGGAGATCTATCTCGCGACCGCGGAGCGCAGCGACCTCGCGGCGGGCCTTTACCACTACGGCGCACACGATGACCGGCTGCGAGCGCTCCGTTGGGGCGACCTGCGGGGCGCACTGCTCAAGGCCGGCGGCGGCTTCGCGTCGCTCGCCTCGGCGCCGCTCATCCTTGTACTCACGAGTACGTTCTGGCGCAACGCCTGGAAGTACCGCGAGCGCGCCTACCGCCACGCGTTCTGGGATAGCGGCGTGATCCTTGCCAACCTCCTCGCGCTCCGCAGCGAGACAGCAGGATCCGCATCGATTGTCATGGGCTTCGTGGACGATGATGTGAACCGGCTCGTCGGCGCGGACGGGACGCGTGAGGCGGCCGTCGCCCTCGTGGCGATCGGCTCGGGCGCCCCGTCTTCGCGCGAGACGCCTGCGTTCGACGAGCTCGCGCTCCCGACCGAGCCGCTCTCGCCACGCGAGGTGCGCTACCGCGCCATCGAGGAGGCGCACCGGGCGTCGTCGCTCACCTCGGCGGACGAGGTGGTCGCGTGGCGCGCCCGAGCCGGCGCGATCTCTGACACGCCGGCCGCGCCGCTCGCCAGCCTGCCGATCGAGGAAGTCATTAGCAGGCGGCGCTCGGCGCGGCGCTTCTCGTATGGGAACATCGCGCGCGAGCAGCTCGAGCGAGCGATCGCGGTCGCCAGTGCACGGTGCCCCGGCGACGCGTTCGGCGCGGACCTCGTCGAGCCGTTCGTGATCGTGAACGCCGTCGAACGACTGGCGCGCGGGACGTATGGCCCTGGCCTGACGCCGATCCGGCAGGGCGACTTCCGACGCGCGGCGGGCGAGCTCGCGCTCGGGCAAGAGCTCGGCGCGAGCGCGGCGGCGGACGTGTACTTCCTCTCCGATCTCGACGCGGTCCTCGAGCGCTTCGGCGACCGCGGGTACCGCGTTGCGCAGATCGCCGGTGGCATCGCCGGCGGTCGACTCGAGCTCGCCGCTACCGCGATGGGTCTCGGCACCACGGGCCTCACGTTCTTCGACAATGAGGTCACGCGCTTCTTCGAGCCCGCGGCCGCTGGCCGCCAGGTCATGTATCTCGCCGCGATCGGCGAGCGCGCGGGGCGCGGAGTGCAGGGCGGATAGCCCGGAGGGGATTCGAACCGTGACCTCTTCCTTGAAAGGTATCGCCGTCAGCGCTGTGCTAGGTCGGCGAACGCCAGCGTATAAGCCAGTTCTTGGGAAGCGCCGCGGCCTTGATTAAGTGGTGAGATTCGCAGTCCGTTGGGCTCGCAGTCCAAAAGGGCCGCAGCGGGGCCGAACGGTGGTGCCTCGCCCGATATCGGTGTTGTGACTTTGCGATTTGCGTTTGACGGGTCATCAGGCCTTGATTCTTTTGGTCTTGGTTTCCGCCCCACCTGGCTTGATTGCGACCTTCACCGCATCTTCCATCGGGTCTTTGAAAGGCACTTCGATTCGGAGCAATCCGTTCTCGTAGGTAGCTTCGGCCTTGTCAGGTTTCACCGGCCAACCTAGGGCCAATGCCGAAACGTAATCGATGTCCCTTGCTGGCGCCAATAGATGGACGCTATCTTCGAGGATCTTTACGTCGATGGTCTCCGTTGGCGCTCCTGGGATGGCGAACTCCACTATTAGCCTGTCCCGTTCCCCGTCGGCATACGCCACGGTATGTGGCGCAACCTTCATCCGGACCACTTGCATCTTGACACCCTCTTCACTTATTGACGATGTACAGATTCGTCGTGATTGTTCATTCCGATGATGCTGAACGGGGATTCTAGGCCGCACCCGATCTCCTGACACCTGACTGCGAGAGGGCATGATCCCGCGCAGCAGGGGAGCCGAGGAGGTACGGCGTCTCCGAACGTCGAGCGAAGTCCAGGCTCTCAGCGCGACGCGAACTCCCGATGCAGGCACGAAGTGACCGACGGAGCACGCGGCTCGCAAGACTCGCGCAGGAGATCAAGGCAGACATCCCTGATGCCTGGCTGTACGAGGACGGGAATCTATCGGACCGGGGCCGTCCTCGGCTCACGCTCTACGAAACTTCGTCGACGACGCGACGATTAGGCTCATCTCATCGCCCGGCCGCGTCGTCGCGCTGGTCCACCGCTTGCTCTGAAAAAAGCGTTCTGAGCGGAAGACGGGACTCGAACCCGCGACCCTCACCTTGGCAAGGTGATGCTCTACCAACTGAGCCACTTCCGCGCGCGTCCGGAGGATTTCCGAACGAACGAATTATAGCTTCGGCTTTGAAGAATTCCGGAACAGCAGGATGGATGCGGTGAACCCATGCACGAAATTGCGTCCGCCGACCGGGCCAAGCTCGCCCGCGGCGAAGAAACCGGCCACCGGAATGTCTCCGAACGCACCCCGCATCGCGTTGATGTCGTGATCGGGCTGACCGAAAAGGCCCATCCCTCGCCCGTTGCACGAGAAGAGGAGCGCCCCGGCCACAGGTGAGTCACGCTGGGTGTCCAGTGTCGCGCGCAGGTCCTCTCGAGCCGATTCGGCATCACGTACCTGGAATTGGATCGTCTGCCCCACCTCGGCCATATCGCTGATCGCGATCGCGCCTTTGTCACGATCGATGCCCACGAGGTTCCGAATCACGAAGTCACCGCGTCCGAGCTCCGCCTTCAGCTCGTTCGTCGCCTGGCCGACATGGAGACCGCGCCGCATCAGCAGCTGATCGCGCTCGGTCGCGGTCGCATAAAGCTCCTCGATCCGCGTGACCGCGGGCTGTCCGCCGAGCTCGAACACGACGTTGCGCTCCGCGCGAGTGATCGCGAACGTCTCTCCGACGGGGCGACAGCCCTGAGACACGACCGCGGTCGCGCCCTCCGCGCCTTCGAGTATCGCGCCGACGGCGCCTTCGGTGAGAATCTCGTCATCGGCGATGAGCCGCGTCCGGCCCGCGACGATGCCGCCGGATGCCATCCCGCCGACGACCGGCAGCCCAGGCGCGTGCTCGTTCAGGTGATCGAGGAGCAGATGCGCCGGGAAGGTGTACGGGTCGGCGAGCATCACCAGGACGCTGTCGGGAGCGCGAGTGGGTACTTCCTCGAGCCCGTCGAAGACGCCGTGCTCCTCTTCTTCCGAGTAGGTGAGCGTGAATGGTCGGACCGTGACGCCCGGGAGCATCGCCGCCCACGCGGAGATGGCTGGCGCGTCCTCGACCTCGCGCGCCCCGCCGATGACGCCGCCCGCGACGCACCCGAGGAGCGTCCCGCCACCAAGGCTCGCGTTCGCGCTCTGGAGGATGCTCTCGAGCTCGTCCTCGAACTGGGGCGCGACGAAAAGGAACGCGAGGTCGGGGATCGCTCCCTCGAGCGGACCGAGCGCGGCGTCGAGGGCGTCTTGGGTCGCCGCGAGACCGGACTTGCGTGTGGAGAGCCCGGCGCCCACGCGTATCGGGCTCAGTCGGATAGTCATCTTCGTCATTCTGTGCCGGGGGCCAGAATCGAACTGGCGACAAATGGTTCTTCAGGTGATGCGTTTAGGAAATCGCGCATTTGCTCACGTTCTTCATCGATCGCTCGATTTTAGGTCCCAACAACGCATGGTTTGGTCAGTCATGTGGTGATCAGGTCGCCCGCGCACCATCGGCTCGGGGAGCTGTGAGATGGGTGACTCGTCCATTCGCGAAATCGCCGCGACCTCGCCTCAGAGAATCTTGAAAGCTCGAGACTGTCTAGGCAGGCGGGATAGGCCCGCACGTTGGCGGTGTTCCGCCGCCCCTCACACCGGTCCTGTGGCTCGCGCCGAAGTTCCGATTCTTTGCCAGGTTCGCGTGAGCGCATGCCTTACCCGGTGAGAATGCATCTGTGGCCGGCGGTGGCGACGGCACCTGGCCAGGATCGGCCGACGCCGTTCCGCCGCTAGCAAGCGTGAGCGCGAGGATCACCATGCCGCACGAGAAGAGTCGCTTCAAAGACGAGTACCTCCCGAAGTCAGAACGGTCCAGCCGAATGAGCATTAGGAGCGGACTCACATCGAATCCGCGCGGATACAAGGTCTGCAACGCGATGGCGCCGTGCAGTAGTGCTGGCCAGGATGCCAAGGACGTACCTCTCGAGACGGAGACGCTACCCTCGCGACGTTGCGGGGGATCGAACGATGGAGACGATGGGAGGGGCACCGCCGCAATAGGAAGAGATGCCCTCCACGACCACCCGCAGCATTTTGCGAGTGCTCGTGCCGGAGCGCGCACGGAATCGCACCTTCGGCACGCCTCTCAGGAAACGAGATTGGTGAAGTTTCTAGGAACTCGCGCTGTGCCGAGGGCCAGAATCGAACTGGCGACACATGGTTCTTCAGGTCATGTTCCGAGCGATTCGCGAATTCGGGCCTGAACGCAAGCACGACGACACATGGTTACGAGCAACGACAAATGGTTCAACGAGATCGACGGCGAGCAGGCCTTTCCGTCTCCACGAGATCGGCCACGCGTTGGGACGTCGTTCTGCGCCGGTTCGCGAAGCGTCGGCATGATGGCGAAAGTACCGGGCTACCGCTGGTTCCCCGGAACATGCAGGACCCTCTGAAGGAGGCGAGCTCATCCTCCGGGCATGGGCAGAGCGTCAAGCTCCGGGCGAATCGTGTGCGGAGGCGTTCAGCGTCCCGATGGTCGGCGAGGGGCGCGAGACGACCTCCCTGCGGCGTCACGCCGGCGAAGTTAGAGCTCGAGCGGCGGGTAGTAGGTCTCCGCGCCCAGCCGCTTGACCTCGGTAAGCCAATCCGTCGCGTAAAAGCGCTCGCGATCCGCTCCGGCCAACGTCCAGGCCTGCCGCCGGTAGGTCCAGTTGTCCGGCTGCAGCCTCATGGCCTCCCCGAACCAGTACGCCGCGCGCTCGCTCTGGCCGCGCCGGTGCAGCGCGAGGCCAAGTGCGAACGAGGCGGCGGCGGACGAGACCTCCGGGGGAATGGGCCGGCTCCGACGCACGACCTCGTCACCGGGCAGCGCGAAGCGGCTGCCCGCGCCGCGCTCCACCCAGTCGCGTAGGGCGGCGATGTAGCGCTCCGCTTCGTAGCGGAGTCCGCGGACGACTCGGATCGACTCGGCGCGGAGTGGCGGATCGTCGGGCCGCGGCTCGCGGTCCGCGAACGCCG
>VBDX01000084.1 GCA_005881885.1 Chloroflexota bacterium | reverse complement strand
CCAGGTCGCGGCGGAGCGTGCCCGCGTTGCCACCGAAGGCTGGGGCGCGCGCCTCTTGGCTCTCCGGCGGGAGGATGGGCTGTGGGACACCGGCACTCCGGGGACAGAGGAGATCACGCTGCTCGCCCTGCTGATGCTCCGCGACATGGGCCTCGACCCTTCGAGCGAGGTAGCGCGCAAAGCGATACGCCTCGTCCGCGACAACGCGACGTGGCACGCGGGGGGCCCGTGGCGGGGCACACCGTTGTTCGCGGGTGAGGTCGAGCCGTGCATCAACGGACGCGTTGTTGCGGCCGGCTCGTACTTCGGCCTAGACATGACCGCCGTTGTCAAGCGGCTGCTCGGCGAGCAGATGGCCGATGGCGGGTGGAACTGCGAGCAGGAGAATGGCTCGACCCGCGGATCGTTCCACACGACGATCAACGTCCTCGAGGGCCTTCTGGAGCACGGGCGCGCGACCGGCAGCTCGGCCGAGGTGACCGCCGCGCTCGAGCGTGGGCACGAGTACCTGCTCAAACGCCGGATGCTGCGCCGGCTCTCGAGCGGCGAGCTGATCGATCCGGCCTTCACGAAGTTCTCGTTCCCGACCGGCTGGCATTACGACGCGCTCCGCGGGCTCGATTACCTGCGCGCAGCGGGCGTGACGCGGGATGTGCGCGTGGCCGAGGCCATCGACCTGGTCCGCTCGAAGTGTGACGCCGAAGGCCGATGGCCGCTAGAAAACCCACACGAGAGCGAGATGGTCAACGCCCGCGTTCGCGATCTAGAGTTCGGCATGGACGAGCGGGAAGGCCGGCCCAGCCACTGGAACACCCTGCACGCGCTGCGGGTGCTTCGCTGGGCGGGCCGATCGTGACGGTTCGTGATGTATGGAACGTGGGACGCAGTGCTGGCTGCTCGCGCGCAGGTACTCGCCGGCGACTCGCTCGAACGCGTGCAGATCCACGGCGCGGGTCGGACGCGGGCTACTCAGTCGATCGTGATGACGACCTTGGCGCGCGCCTGCCCGCTCCCGACGTAGCGGACCGCCTCGGCGGCCTCGGTCAGCGCAAACGTCCGATCGATTTGCGGGCGCAGCTTTCCGGTCTCGATTAGCTCCCTAAGCACGGCAAGGTCCGCGCGGTTCGTGGTCGAGATGTACATCACCACGCGCTGGCCCAGCACGCGCGACCGAACGACTAGAGCCAGGATCCGTCCGAACACCGCGAGCCACCCGCTCTTGGACGCGCCGCACTGCACGAACATCCCGTTGGGCGTCAATAGGCGGCGCATGGCCCCGATCGGCCGCGTCGCCGCGACGTCGAAGACCACGTCGTAGCGCTGCGCACGCCGGGTGACGTCCTCCTTCGTGTAGTCGATGACCTCGTCCGGGCCGAGTGTGCGGATGAGATCGACGTTCTTCGGACCTGTCACCGCTGTAATGTGCGCGCCGAGCGCCTTCGCGATCTGGACCGCGAACGTGCCCACGCCGCCGCCGGCCCCGTGGATCAGGACGCGCTGCCCCGGTCCCAAATGGCCCTTGTCGCGCAGACCCTGCAATGCCGTTAGGCCCGCGACGCCCACCGCGGCTGCCTGCGTGAAGGAAAGCTCCTTGGGCTTCTGCAGCAGACCACGCTCGAGACAGGACGCGTACTCCGCGAAGGTGCCGCGGCCCAAACCGAACACCTCCTCGCCTGGCCGCAGCTCCGTCACGTTCTTTCCGACCGACTCGACGACGCCGGCGACATCGACACCCCGTATCGGGAGGTTCTTCTGACGCATCAGCATCGAGATCACGTTCAGGAGGAACCCGCCGTGGACCGTGTGCCAGTCCAGCGCGTTCACCGAGGCCGCGCGTACCCTGATCAACACGCGGTCGTCGGCAAGGACCGGTCTCTCCACCTCGCGAAGGTGCAACACGTCCGCCGACCCGGTCCCCTCCTGCACGACCGCCTTCATCGTCCCGCCCTCGGGCGCCGCAACCGAGGATTGCGCGTCTGGCGTTTCGAGCTTGGTGGTCATGTCGCACCTCCCATTGGATGCGCGCGCAGCCTGGCGCTCGATTGTGAAGGAGATATGAAGGCGGAGAGGAGATTCGCTCTCATGAGTTGGAAAGCCTACGTCCGCCTCGTCGATCCGGCAGCAGAGGCCAATGAATCCACCCCTTCGAGGGCGGGCGGACTCGTCCGCGACGAGCGTGGGTGGCTTCGGCGACGTCCGGGCTAAGGTATCAGGACAAATGTCGGACGAGGTCGCAAGCCACCTCAGCGGAATCATCCGTTCGATGAGCGGGTTCCTGGCCGCGATCATGGATCCCGAGATCGGCCGTCACGCCGCCGATCCGGCGGCGTCCAACTTCATCGCCGGCAACCCCCAGGAGCTGGCGTCGCCCGAGTACGTACGTGCCCTGCAGCGCTGGGCCGAGCCAAAGGACAAGGACTGGTTCGGGTACAAGATGCCCCACCGCCCGGCGCAGATCACGGCGGCGGAAGGCTTGAGCAAGGAGCTCGGCCTGAGCTTCGACCCCGATGACATCGTGCTCACACGCGGCGCGCACGGAGGCCTGGCGGCGGCATTGATTGTGGTCGTGGATCCGGGCGACGAGGTGATCTTCATCTCGCCGCCGTGGTTCTTCTACGAGGCCCTGATCCTCGGTGCACACGGGAAGCCGGTGAAGATCCGCGTCAAGCCGAGTGACTTCGACCTCGATGTCGATGCGATCGCGGCCGCGATCAGCCCACGGACCCGCGCGGTCTTGATCAACACCCCGCACAACCCGACCGGGCGCATCTTCGGGGAGAACACACTCGGTGCCCTGGCATCGGTGCTGGAGGACGCTTCGGCACGCAACCGCCGCACGATCTACCTCATCTCCGACGAGGCGTATAGCCGCATCCTGTTCGACGGGAACCGGATGATCACGCCGGGCGCCTTTTACGCGCGCAGTCTGCTGATCCACACGTACAGCAAGAGCGCACTGGCCCCAGGACAGCGCCTCGGTTATGTCGCGCTCCCGCCCGGGATGCCCGGCCGCGACCATTTGCGACGGGCCTTCATGGTCGCGGGATTTTCGACGGGCAACATGCTTCCCGACGCGATCATGCAGTACGCACTCCCCGAGATCGACACGATGTCGATCGATCTCGCACACCTGCAGCGCAAGCGCGACCGGATGGTGGACGCGCTCAACGAGATGGGCTACCAGGTGCAAGCGCCGCAGGCGACCTTCTACTTGTTGCCGAGGGCACCGATCGAGGACGACGTGCTTTTCGCGCGCACGCTCGCAGCGCAGAAGGTCCTGGTCCTTCCCGGGACGGCGGTCGAAATGCCTGGCTACTTCCGAATCTCGCTCACGGCCACCGACGCGATGATCGATCGGGCGCTGCCGGTTTTCGCGGAGGTCATTTCGAATTTAGCTGCCGGCGTTCCTCGCTAGCCGCGGTCTCCCCAGAGGCCGGAGGAGTGCACGTGGGCACAGCGCGAGTGAGCGACGGCGCGACGATCGGCGGCGTGACGATCTCGAACGTCAATAAGGTGTGGTGGCCCGATGAGGGCATCACCAAGGGCGACATCGCGCGCTACTACCACGCGATCTCGCCCCTGCTGCTCCCATGGATGCGCGATCGCCCGCTCACGGCCGAGCGCTGCCCCGACGGGATGCTCGGTGGATGCTTCTACAGGAAGAACTTCCCCGAGGGCAACATCCCTGTCGGGGCGCCGCGGCTCCGGTTGCGTGCGGCGAGCACCGGCAAGGACGTGAACTACGTCGTCGGCGGCACGCTCGAAGCGCTCCTCGGCCTCGTCCGGGTGGGGTGCATCTCGATGCACGTCATGAACTCCCGCGTGGGCTCAATGCATGACGCGGATTGGCTCGCGTTCGATCTCGATCCGAGCAGCGGCGAATTCTCCGACACCGTCCGCGCAAGCAGCGCACTGAGGGGGATCCTCGACGAGCATGGCCTCGCCTCGTTCCCGAAGACGTCGGGCAGCCGAGGGCTGCACGTGTTCGTGCCGCTGCGCACGGGTCACTCGCAGGAGGTCGTGACCGCGTTCGCCGTTCGCATCGGCGAAGAGCTCGCGCGCCGAGCGCCCGATCTCGTGACCATGGCTCACCGCAAGAGCGCCCGCGGCGCGCGCGTGTACGCCGACCCGTTCCGCAACGCGTACTTGCAGACGATCGTCCCGCCGTACTCGGTGCGGCGCCGCCCCGGTGCGACGGTCTCGGTGCCGCTCGCCTGGGACGAGGTCACCGCAACGCTCGACCCGCGACGCTTCACGATGTACACGCTCGAGAAGCGCGTCGCGGCCGCCGACCCGTGGTCTGACTTCAATCGCCGGGCGCAGCGGCTGCCGGATTAGCGATGGCGCGCGCCGCTAACCGCCGGGCTCCTTGGCTACTCCCGACGGCTTTTGCCGCCCAGGACCCGAAATTTAACTTCCGCTTGCGAAGCCGATTAGGCGACCGGATCGCGCTCGTCCGATTCGAGCCGCGACTGTCTGAGCCTTCGCGCTCTCAGCCCGCTGGCAGCACCTGGACGAACATGATCCTCAGACCTTCATGCCTCCCTCGACGGCCTCGCGGAGCTTCTCGACGTCGATCTTCGTCATCTGCAGCATCGCCTCGGTCGCGCGCTTCGCGGCCTCGCGATCCGGGCTCGCCATGTACTCGACGAGCTGTCGCGGGACGACCTGCCACGACAGGCCGAAGCGGTCCTTCAGCCAGCCGCAGACGCTGGGCTCTCCCCCGCCGGCGGTGAGGGCGTCCCAGTACTTGTCAACCTCGGCCTGGTCCTCGCAGTCGATCGAGAACGAGACCGCTTCGTTGAACTTGAAGTCGGGACCGCCATTGAGTCCGATGAACGGCTGGCCGGCGACGGTGAAGTCGACCGTCAGAACAATGCCGGCCGGCCCGCTCGGCGTGTCCGCCGGCGACCGGTTGATCTTGTCGATCCGGCTGCTCGGGAAGAGCGACGTGTAGAACTTCGCCGCCTCCTCAGCCTTGCCGTCAAACCACAGGCATGGAGTGATCTTGCTGGCCATCACGAATTCCTCCTGTCAAATGCGGTGCGCCGCGCTCGACGTCGGCGATCAGGGACCATGGTCGTCCAGCATGATCCATTCCGCCATCGCTTGGATTAGGCACCCAACAGAGTGGAAGACGTGACAACCGAAAGGCGACCTCATGCACCTGCCCTGATCGATTGAGGCCGCCCTTTCGGGACGGCCTCATCGCCCTACCGCTTCGACCGTCGAGCTATCGCTTCGAGGCCATCTGTTGCGCTGTCTCCATCATCGCGGCGTCCATTGGGCTCATCAGCTGGAAGTAGTTGCCGTCGGGGTCCGCGAAGGTCGTGATCAACATTCCACTATTTTCGGCCGGGTCGTAGGGCTCCTTGACGACGGTCGCGCCTTTCCCCTTGAGCTTCGCGAACTCCCCTTGCACGTCGGGCGTCTCGAGGTTCCAGATCACGCGGCCGGGCTCGCGGTTCTTTCCTTTGACTTCACTGTGCGGGCCGAAGCTGATCCCGCCTTCGCCGAATTGCCAACCGAAGTACGCGCTGTCCTCGAAGGTCGGCTTGCCGAAGAGCTTCGTGTAGTACTCCTTGAGCCGGTCAGGGTTCTCGGAGCCGACGAGAATTCCGCCGAATTTCATAGTTCTCCCCCTTGTCGAAGACGTCCTTCGAAGCCTAGTCCTCCGCGAGGCGGCCGTCTTCGCTAGCTCGGCGGCTCATCCAGCGGGCTGCCCACGTTGCAGCAGGTGGGGATGGGATTCGCGCGGCTCATAGACCGTGCGAGGATCTCTGCCGCGCCGCTCGCCCGCTGCCACGTACGCGCGTGATTCTTGGCCTGCTGTATACCGGGTCCAGCCTGAATCCATCTTCCGTCTTGCTTGCGGACGGCAGCTGGCCGCTTAGGGACCGCTCCGCCCAACCCCACAGAGAAAGAAGGTTCCAAATGAAGATCGTCGTCATCGGCGGTACCGGGCTCATCGGTTCGAAACTCGTGACCAAGCTCAACGAACAGGGTCACAAGGCGGTTGCCGCATCCCCCAGCCGAGGCGTCAACACCATCACAGGCGAAGGAGTTGCCGCGGCGATGGAAGGCGCTTCCGTCGTCGTTGATGTATCGAATAGCCCCTCGTTCGAGTACCGACCCGCGCTGGAGTTCTTTCAGACCTCAACGCGCAACCTCCAGGCCGCAGAGACGGCGGCAGGCGTTGGGCATCACGTTGCCCTATCGGTCGTGGGCACCGAGCGCCTGGGGGAGAGCGGGTACTTCCGAGCGAAAATCGCGCAGGAAGCGCTGATCAAGGCTTCGTCGATCCCATACACGATCGTTCACGCGACGCAGTTCTTCGAGTTCATCAAGAGCATCGCGGACGCCGCGACCGACGGCAATAGCGTCCGCCTGGCACCAGTGCTGTTCCAGCCCATGGCGTCGGACGATGTCGCCGCGGCCGTAGGGCGGATCGCCGTGGGTGCTCCGGTCAACGGCGTGATCGAAGTCGGCGGCCCCGAGCAGTTTCGCCTTGACGGACTGATCCGACGTTTCCTCGGCTCGCTGAACGACCCTCGCGAGGTAGTGGCCGATCCTGAGGCCCTCTACTCCGGCGCGGTACTGGCTGAACGGACGCTCGTCCCCGAAGAAGACGCGATGCTCGGTGAGACCCGTTTCGACGACTGGCTGCGCCAGTCCGCCACCGGAAAGGAGGTTGCTGCGCAGCAACGGTAGCGCGGC